>JAGWSV010000259.1 GCA_028869315.1 Rhodospirillales bacterium | reverse complement strand
TCCAGAAGGACGGCGAGACGGGACTTGCCCAGCAGATCGTCGGGGGTGCTCATGGCGGCGGCTCCGAATCGGGAAAGCCGCATCGAATCGACAAAATGACCCCGTGTCACCGGCCGTCATATGAGTTCGTGGCCCTGCCCGGGCGGGGGCATGGATTGTCCCGCGCCCGCGCCGGCGGCACTATGCGCCCGTCCGCCGGCCGCCAGGCCCGGCACCCCATGGTCCGGAGCCTTTCGCCGATGCGCCGTCCCCGCCTTGACCTGCTGCGCCGTACTCTCCCGCTCGCCGCGCTGCTGCCGGTGCTCGCCGCGCTCGGCGGGTGCGGCGGCCCGGGGCGCGACCAGTTTGCTCCGGCCTGCCCGGAAGCCAGGCCGATGCCGGTCGCCGACCATCTGCGGCGCTACCGCACCCCGAACCAGCCGGACGGGCGGGACGTGCCCGACCTCGAATACACCGGCCTGGTGGTGGGCGTCGCCGGGTCCTGCCGCAACGGCGGCAAGCCCGACGAGGTGGACGCAACCCTGAAGGTCAGGCTCCAGCTCGATCGCGGGCCCGCTTTCCCGGCGGGCGGCGTCGACGTGCCCTATGTCGTCGTGGTCGCCAGCGGGTCGCGCATCCTGAGCCGCCATACGTTCTCCAACCACGTCGTCATCCCGCCGGCGACCCCCAAGGTCATCCTGACCAGCGACCCGATCGCGATCGCCCTGCCGGTGAAGCGCGCGGCCTCGGCGGCGGGCTATACGATCTGGGTCGGGTTCAACCTGACCAAGGATGAGTTTTCCGCCCAGTCCGCCGGCCGCTGAGCGATCGGGGGCACGCGGCGGGTTGACTTCCCCGCCGCCCCCTCCTATTCCCCGCGGCTTCCCAGCCCAACCCAGCCAGAGCCGAGATCATGCGCGTCCGCAACAGCCTTCGTTCCGCCAAGACCCGCGACAAGAACTGCCGCGTGGTGCGCCGGCGCGGCCGCGTGTACGTGATCAACAAGAAGAACCCGCGGATGAAGGCCCGCCAAGGCTGAGGCGCTGCGGCTGATCCGACCCGCCTGAGCCAGCCCGGCTGATCCGGCAGGTCAGGCCGATAGGGACGAGGCCGCTGCCGATGCGCGGCTCTCCCCGTCGCGCCCCTTGTCCGCCCGGCGGTCGCGCGCCATTGTCCTTCCAGGCCCGGGAGGACCACGATGATACCCTTGCTCGATCCGAAGCCCGACGTGCTCGCGCGCCGCGACGCCATCATCGCGGGACTGCGTGCCTTGGTGTCCGAGGACGCGGTGATCGCCGAGCCCTTGCTCCTGAAGCCGTACGAGACCGACGGGCTCTCCGCCTATCGCCAACCGCCGCTCGCCGTGGTGCTGCCGGAAACCACCGAGCAGGTGGCCGCGGTGATGCGCTTTTTGGCCGAGAACGGCGTGCGCGTGGTGCCGCGCGGCGCGGGCACGTCGCTGTCCGGCGGCGCCTTGCCGCTGGCGGACGCGGTGGTGGTGGGAATGATGCGGATGAACCGCATCCTGGATATCGATTATTCCGACCGCTGCGCCGTCGTGCAGGCCGGGGTGACCAATCTCGGCATTACCGGCGCGGTTTCGGCGCAGGGGTTCTTCTACGCGCCCGACCCCTCCAGCCAGTTGGCCTGCATGATCGGCGGCAACGTCAACATGAACTCGGGCGGCGCGCACTGCCTGAAATACGGCGTCACCGCCAACAACCTGCTGGGCCTCAAGCTGGTCACGGTGGACGGCGAGATCCTCGATATCGGCGGCGCGCACCTGGACGCCGCGGGCTATGACTGGCTCGGCCTGCTGACCGGCAGCGAGGGCCAGCTCGCCGTCATCACCGAGGTGACGGTGCGCATCCTGCGCGGCCCGGAAGGCGCGCGAGCGATGCTGGCCGCGTTCAAATCGAACGAGATCGCCGGCGCCTGCGTCGATGCAATCATCGGCTCCGGCATCATCCCCGTCGCGCTCGAATTCATGGACCGGCCGGCGATCCATGCCTGCGAGGCCTTCGCCCATGCCGGCTACCCGCTGGACGCCGAAGCGATGCTGATCATCGAGGTCGAAGGCAGCGCGGCGGAACAGGACGACCTGCTGGGCC
>JAGWSV010000258.1 GCA_028869315.1 Rhodospirillales bacterium | reverse complement strand
CGCTGGCCTGCATCCAGCCCCCGGGGCGGCGGAACCTGCGGCTGGTGTGGCTCGGCTTTGCCGGGCTGGTGCACGCGGCCCGCGCCGGAATTCAGGACTGAGCGGGGCGGGGCGACGCGCGGCCATATTGTTGCGATATCGAACTTAAATATCCGCCTGTGATCGCCCCCCTTGCAGGGCAGGCGGATCGGCGTGAGGATTCTGCTGACCCGCGCCCCGGCGCCCCGGCGCCCGCTTGCCCGGTTAGCCGATCCCCCAGCGGGAAGGCCGGCGCGGGCAGGCCCATAGGGGGCAGGCCCATAGGGGGGCAGGGAGGCATCATGGCCGAGGCATCGGTTCACACGGCGGTGGACGCGCGCGGCGTCGCCACCGTCACCCTGGCGAACGCGGCCAAGCTTAACACGCTCCACCCGGCGCTGATGCGGGACTTCGTGGCCGCCGTCGAGGGGCTCGCCGCCATTCCGGCGCTGCGCGCTGTCGTGCTGCGCGGGGAGGGGGAGCGCGCCTTCATCGGCGGCGCCGACATCACCGCCATGGCCGGACTGGACGCCGCCGGCGCGCGCGCCTTCATCACCCTGGTGCATCGTTGCTGCGCCGTGCTGCGTGCCTGCCCGGTGCCGGTGATCGCCCGCCTCGCCGGCTGGACCCTCGGCGCCGGGCTGGAGGTTGCCGCCGCGGCCGATCTGCGCATCGCCGAAAGCGCCGCCCGCTTCGGCATGCCGGAGGTGCGGATCGGCATCCCCTCGGTGGTGGAAGCGGCGCTGCTGCCCGGGCTGATCGGCTGGGGGCGCGCCCGCCGGCTGCTGCTGACGGGGGAGACCATCGACGCCGCCACCGCCGGCGCCTGGGGCCTGGTGGAGGAGGTGGTGGCGCACGACGCGCTCGATACCGCGGTCGAACGGGTGCTGGAGGGGATCCTCGCCTCCGGCCCGCGCGCCGTACGCCTGCAGAAGGAGCTGATCGCGGCCTGGGAGGACCTGCCGCCCGCCGCCGCGGTGCGCCGCGGCATCGACGCCTTCGCGCAGGCCTGGGAAAGCGAAGAGCCGAGGCGGATGATGGGGCAGTTCCTGGGTCGCATGCGCCGGCGCAAAACCACGCCGGCATCGGAATGACAGGGCTGCGTCGCCTTGCCGTCCCGCCCCGGCTGGTCCGGCCCCGGCGCGGCTGGGGTCCGGGCATGGCTCCCGGCTGGGTTCCTTGCCGCTGCCGCGCACCCGGCGGCCCGGCGCCGCTTTGCCGCGGCCGCCGGCGCCCCTACACTCTCGCGCCACGCAGGGGAACACCGATGCGCCAGAGCCAATCCGCCGCCGCCGGCATCGAGCCTCGCGCCCCCGAACCCCGGCTGCCAGGAGCGAACACATGAGCGAAATCGCCGTGATCGGCGCCGGCACGATGGGTCATGCGCTGGCGCTGGTGTTCGCGCTCGGCGGGCACCAGGTGCGGTTGACCGACAGCAGCGCGGCCACCCTCGCGCGCGCGCCCGCGCTGATGCTGGGCGCGGTGGCGACCCTGGCCGAAGCCGGGGAGGTGGCGGCCGACGCCGCCACCCGCCGCGTGCGATCGGTGCGGCTCTGCGACACCCTGGCGGACACCGTGCACGGCGCCGAACTGGTGATCGAGGCGATCATCGAGCAGCCGGAGCCCAAGCGGGCGATGTTCGCCGAGCTCGACCGGCTGATGGCGCCGGACGCGATCCTCGCCTCCAACACTTCCAACCTCGACGTCTTCCCGCTCATCCCGGCGGCGCGGCAGCGGCGCGCCGCGATCGCGCACTGGTACACGCCGCCCTATCTCTGCGACCTGGTCGACGTCGTTCCGGGTCCTGAAACCGACCCGGCGGTGATCGAGACCTTGCGCGCCATGGTGGCGGCGATGGGCAAGGAGCCGGTGGTCTTCAAGACCTTCGTGCAGGGCTACGTGGCGAACCGCATCCAGGCGGCGATCGGGCTCGAAGTGCAGCACCTGCTCGATTCCGGCGCGGTCACGCCGCGGGATATCGACCGCTCGGTGCTGCACGGCATCGCGCTGCGGATGCCGATCGTGGCGGTGCTGGCGAAGGCCGATTTCACCGGGCTCGAACTGTTGCGCGACCTGATGGCCAATCGCTCCTACACCCCGCCGGAACCGCGCGACCATTCCGAGACCCTGGATCGGCTGATCGCCGCGGGCCGCACCGGCGTGATGGCGGGGCGCGGCTATTTCGACTGGGGCGGACGCACGCCGGAGGACCTGTTCCGCGAACGCGACCGCAAGCTGCTGGCGCTGAAGCGCGCCCTGCGCGAGATCAAACCGATGGAGGGATCATGATCCGCTACGACCTCGCCGGCCGCGCCGCGCTGGTCACCGGTGCCGCCTCCGGCATCGGCTTCGCCACCGCGCGCATGCTGGCGCAGAACGGTGCCGCCGTCGCCGTGAACTTCCTGCCCGACGATCCGCGCGGCGCGGAGGCGGTGGCGAAACTCACGGCCGAGGGGTTCAAGGCGACCCCGGCGCCCGGCAATGTCGGCACCGCGGGCGAGGCGGAGCGGATGGTGCGGACGGCGGTCGATTCGCTCGGCCGGCTCGACCTGCTGGTCAGCAACGCCGGCACGCCGGGCACCAGCCGGCGCATCGCGCCCGGCGAGCTCGATGCGATGACGGAAGAGTTCTGGCAGTTGCTGCTGTCGGTCAACCTGCTCGGCGTGTTCCGCTGCGCCCATGCGGCGGCGCCGGCGCTGAAGGCGGCACAGGGCGCGATCGTCAACACCGCCTCCATCGCCGGGCTCGGCCGCGCCGGCTCCAGCATGGCCTACGGCGCCACCAAGGCGGGCGTGGTCAGCCTGACGCAGAACCTGGCCCGCGCGCTGGCGCCGGACGTGCGGGTGAACGCCATCGCCCCCGGCGCGGTGGACAGTTCCTGGATGGTGGACTGGACCGAGGAGGAACGCCGCCGCTCGATCGAGAACGCCTTGCTCAAGCGCCGCTGCACGCCCGAGGATCTGGCCGAGGTGATCCTGTTCCTCGGCTTCGGCGCGGCGATGGTGACGGGCCAGACCATCGTGGTGGATGGCGGGCTGACCCTGTAGCCGGCGGGTGCCGCAGGCCGGGCCGGGTCAGGGCCCGACCAGCCGCCGCGCCAGGGCGATGACCCGATGCGCCTCGTGCCAGAGCTGGAACGGTTCCAGCGCATCGAGGCGGGCCCAGCGCGCCTCTCCCACATCCGAGCCGGCCCGCGGCTCGCCGGCCAGCCAGCGCGCGGCGTAATCGATGATAGTGTAATGAAACTGGATTTGCCCGGCCGGATCGGGCCGGATGTTGTCGACCACCGCGGCCAGGTGCAGGGGGCCGACGGTGACGCCGGTTTCCTCCTCCAGTTCCCGCCGGGCCGCCGTCTCGGCGGTTTCGCCCAGTTCCTGCGCGCCGCCGGGCAGGCTCCAGCTTCCCACGTTGGGCGGCTTGGCGCGGCGGATCAGCAGCACCTGGTCGGCCTTGAACACGACGATGCCGATGCCGACGATGGGGCGGGGCGGGTATTCGCGGCCGGTCATGGCGCGCCGCGCAGGCGCAACGTTCGGGCGCGGGCATGGGTGCGAGCGGACACCGGCGACGTCTCCTTCCTGCAACCGATCGGCCCGGCACGCACCGGGCCCGTCACGCCCATCCTGGCGCAGCGGGCCGGCGCGGACCAGCCTGGACCGAGCGGGCCCGCCGCATCGGCGCGCCCGAGGCGGCGGCGCCGGCCCCGGCGCCGATAGCCGCCGATGCGCG
>JAGWSV010000257.1 GCA_028869315.1 Rhodospirillales bacterium | reverse complement strand
TGGTGGGCGCGACAGGGATCGAACCTGTGACCCCTACCGTGTCAAGGTAGTGCTCTCCCGCTGAGCTACGCGCCCGCCGAACGGCGGACCGCTTCTAGCCCGCCCCGCCGTCGCCCGGCAAGCCGCCGCGTCGCGCGGTCGTCTCCCGGCGCGAACGGCCCGGCGGCGCCGGGCCGATTCCGGTTGCCCGCGTCCCGGGCGTCCTGCCCGGCTGCCATGCCGCCGATGGCCGGCCCCGGCTCCCGGCGGCGGCCGGCCGATCAGAACTCGACTTCCAGATCCTCGATGCGTTCGGGCTCGCTTGCCGCCGCCGCGATCCATTCGCGCAGCGCCGGCCAGTCCAGGATGCGCGCGGCGTAGTCCGAAGCTGCGCTGTCCAGCTTCACGTCGTAGGTAACGAACCGGGTGACCACCGGCGCGTACATCGCATCCGCAACGGTTTGGCGGCGGCCGAACAGGTAGGGCCCGCCCCAGGCATCCAGGCACTCGGTCCAGATCGCCAGGATCCGATCGATATCCGCCCGCGCGCCCGACCACACGGCGAACCCCGGCCGGCGCCCCCGCAGGTTCATCGGCAGCGCGGATCGCAGGGCGGAAAACCCCGAGTGCATCTCTCCGGAAATCGAACGGCAGCGGGCACGCGCGGCGCGGTCGAGCGGATACATCCCGGCCTCCGGCCTGCTCTCGTGCAGATACTCGGCGATCGCCATCGTGTCCCACACCCGCACGCCGTCATGCACCAGGCACGGCACCAGAATGGATGAAGACTGCAACAACAGTTCCGCGCGCGTCGCCGGATCGTCCGCCGCGACCACAAGCTCGGTGAAGGGAAGCCCGGACAGGCGGGTCAGCAGGAAGCCGCGCAGCGACCAGGAAGAATAGTTCTTGCTGCTGATCAACAAGGTGGCGTCGGCCATGGCGATCCCTCCTGCCCGGGCGGCTTGCGATACCGCAGCATAATGTACCACAATGCCCGCCGAGCCAGGATAAAACCGTCCCCGGGGAGCATCGCAGCAACGCCTATGATCTATCAACTCTATCAGGCCCAGGCCGATCTGCTCGCGCCGCTCCGCAGCGCCGCCGCCCTCGCGTCCGGTTTGCTGCGCCCGGTCGACCTCGGGACGATCACGCCGCCGGCGCTGCGGCAATGGCGTGCCGCCTGTGACATCCTCTCCGGCGGCGCGCTCACCCACCGGCGTCCTGAATTCGGGTTGGCCGAGGTCCGGGTCGGCGACCGCGACTGCGCGGTGGTCGAGGAACCGGTCGACGCCACGCCGTTCGCCACGCTGCTGCACTTCCGCAAGGAAAATGCGCCCGCCCAGCCGCCGGTCCTGCTGGTGGCGCCGATGTCGGGCCATTTCTCCACCCTGCTGCGCGGCACCGTGAAGGAATTGCTGCCCGAAAACGACGTCTTCATCACCGACTGGCGCAACGCCCGCGACGTCCCGCATGCCGAGGGTCGGTTCGGGATGGACGAATTCATCGAGCACGTGATGCGCTTCCTGCGCACGATCGGTCCCGGCGCGCATATCATCGCGGTATGCCAGCCGGCGGTCGCGGTGCTGGCGGCGGTGGCGCTGCTCGCCCAGGACGGCGATCCGGCCGCACCGCGCAGCATGACCCTGATGGCCGGACCGATCGACACCCGGGTCAATCCGACCAAAGTGAACGCGCTGGCCGCCGGCCGGCCGATCGACTGGTTCGAGCGCAATCTGATCGGCGTGGTGCCCTGGCGCTACCGCGGCGCCTGGCGGCACGTCTATCCGGGATTCATCCAGCTCGCCGCCTTCATGTCGATGAACCTCAACCGGCACGTCGGCGCGCATTTCGACCACTTCCGCGCCCTGGTCGGCGACGACATCGAAGCCGCCGCCGCGCATCGCGGCTTCTACGACGAATACAACGCCGTCATGGACCTGCCGGCGGAGTTCTTCCTGGAAACCGTGCAGCACGTTTTCCAGGAGCACGACCTCCCGCTCGGCCGCCTGACCTTCCGCGGCGAGCCGGTCCGCCCGGAGGCGATCCGGCACACGGCGCTGCTCACCGTGGAAGGCGAGCGCGACGATATCTGCGCGATCGGCCAGACCGCCGCCGCGCTCGACCTGTGCCGCGGCATCCCGCCGGCCATGAAGCGCCACCACCTGCAGCTCGGCGTCGGCCATTACGGCGTCTTCAGCGGCCGGCGCTGGGCGAACGAGGTCTGTCCGCGGGTGCAGCAGATGATCGAAGCGACCGCCCTGTAAATCGTCGCCGGCTCCAGGCGAAGCGCCGGCCACGCGCCCGGCGGCGGCGCGGCGGCCGCGGCTATGCCGGCTTCGGCAGCATGCGCCCCAGCGGCCGGCCGCCGAACAGATGGACATGGAAATGCGGGACTTCCTGCCCCGATTCTGGACCCATATTCGCCAGCAGCCGGTAGCCCGGCGCCTCCAGCCCCAGTTGCTTCGCGACCGTGCCGACCGCGCGGACGAAGCCGGCGATCTCCGCCTCGCTGGCCGCGGCGCTGAAATCGGCGAAGGAACAATATTTCCCCTTCGGAATAACGAGCACGTGCACCGGCGCCTGTGGGTTGATGTCGTGGAAGGCCAGCGCCCACGCGTCCTCATGCACCTTCTTGCACGGGATCTCGCCGCGCAGGATGCGGGCGAAGATGTTGGCCTCGTCGTACGGGGGCAATCCGGATACCGCCATCGGGCGCTCCTGCGGTTGCGCGCGGCCGGGGCGGGTGCGCGCGGTCAGGGAATTTTCGTCGTTTCCACCCCGAAGGCAAGCGGCAACGATTTGGCGCGCGAGGCCTTCTCGGCGATGCCGCTGACGCCTTCGCGACGCTTCAGCTCGGCCCAGACGGCATCGGGCGTCACGCCGGCGGAAACCCAGACCACGATCAGGTGGTAGAGTACGTCGGCGCTTTCGGCGACCAGTGCATCGCGGTTGCCGGTCGCGGCCTCGATCAGGCACTCCACCGCCTCTTCGCCGAATTTCTGCGCCACCTTGGCCGGGCCGCGCGCGAGCAGCCGGGCCGAATGGCTCACCGCGGGGTCGGCGTCGCGGCGGCTCTGCACGACCGCGAACAACCGCTCCAGCACGGCCTCCCCCGGGCCGATCGCGAGCGGCGGCAGTGCCGCGCCGGGCGCCCGTCGTTCCGATGGCGCAGCTTCGGGCAGCACCGGCTTGCGGGGCTTCTTCTTGTCCGCCCCGCCGGGCTTGCGCCCGCGGCTTGCCTCCGGCTTGGGTTTTTTGCCGCCGCCCTTCTTCACGGTGCGTGCCATGTCCGTGCCCTACGCTGCCGCCCGCGGCAGGCGCACGGGAAGGCCCGCCTGGGCCAACGCCGCCTTCACCTGGGCAATGCTGAATGTACCGAAATGGAACACGCTGGCGGCCAGCAGCCCGGTTGCGCCGGCCTCGGCGCCTTCGACGAAATGCGCCAGCGTGCCGACGCCGCCCGACGCGACCACCGGCAGGCGCACCGCCGCGCACACCGCGCGCAGCAGGTCGAGGTCGAAGCCGCGTCCGGTGCCGTCCCGGTCCATGCTGGTCAGCAGGATCTCCCCCGCGCCGAGCGCGGCCACCTGCCGGCACCAGTCGATCACGTCGATCCCGGTGCCGCGGCGGCCGCCATGGGTGAACACCTCCCACCGGCCCGGCCCGGATTGCGTGGCCCCGACCTGCTTGGCGTCGACCGCGACCACCACGCACTGGCTGCCGAATTTCTCCGCCGCCTCGGCAACCAGCCGCGGCCGCGCCACCGCCGCCGAGTTCATGCTGCACTTGTCCGCCCCGGCGAGCAGCAGCCGGCGCATGTCCTCCACCGAGCGGACGCCGCCGCCCACCGTCAGCGGCAGGAAGACCCGCGCCGCGGTGCGCGCCACGACGCCGAGGATGGTGTCCCGGTTCTCGTGGCTGGCGGTGATGTCGAGAAAGGTCAGTTCGTCGGCGCCGGCGGCGTCGTACAGCGCCGCCTGCTCCACCGGATCGCCGGCATCACGCAGCGCGACGAAGTTGACGCCCTTGACGACGCGGCCATCCTTCACGTCCAGGCAGGGGATCACACGAAGCTTCAACATGGCGATGTCATATCCCGGCGCTGCGTGATCATGGCAAGCGGGGAATGCGACCCTGCCGCGCTGGGCGGCGTCACGCCGCCAGCACCCGCAGCGCCGCCGCCGGATCGATCCGCCCGTCGTACAGCGCCCGGCCGACGATCACCCCGGCCAGGCTGGTGCCGGGCGCCGCGTCCCGCAGCGCCTCAAGATCCGCCAGCCCCGCGACGCCGCCCGAGGCGATGACCGGGGTCGCCACCAGCCGGGCCAGCGCCACCGTCTGCTCCAGATTGAGGCCGCTCAGCATGCCGTCGCGCGCGATATCGGTGTAGATGAGCGCGGCCGCGCCGGCATCCTGCAACCGTTGCGCGAGGTCGGTGGCGGCAAGGCTGGTGGTCTCCGCCCAGCCCTCGGTCGCGACCAACCCGTCGCGCGCGTCGATCCCCACCGCGATCCGGCCCGGGAAGGCCCGGCAGGCCTGCGTCACCAGGCCAGGGTTCTTCGCCGCGGCGCTGCCGAGGATCACCCGGCGCACCCCGGCCTCCAGCCAGGCTTCGATCCCGGCCAGGTCGCGGATGCCGCCGCCGAGTTGCACGGGCAGCGACACCGCGGCCAGGATCGCCCGCACCGCCGCCACGTTCACCGGCCGGCCGGCGAACGCACCGTTCAGGTCGACCACGTGCAGCCAGGCGAAGCCCGCCTGCCCCCAGGCCCGCGCCTGCGCCGCCGGGTCGTCGGCGTAGACCGTCGCCTCGTCCATCGCGCCGCGCCGCAACCGGACGCATTGCCCGTCCTTGAGATCGATCGCCGGAAACAGGGTCAGGCTCACGCCGCCGCCTCCCCCCGTTCGCGCGCCGGCTGCGTCTGCAGCAGCTTGTAGTAGTAAAATCCGCGCACCGTCCGCCCATCGACCCGCGCATAGGCCGGGTGCACGCCCCAGCGGACGAAGCCCAGCGACTCGTAAAGCCGCAGTGCCGCCGCCTGGGTTTCCCGCACGTCGAGGTTGAGCACCTGGTAGCCGAGGGCGCGCGCCGCTTCCTCCACCTCGACCGTCAGCAGCCGGGCCATGCCGTGGCCGCGCGCATAGGGGGCGACGAAGCTGTGCATCAGGCTGGCGGCGAAGGCCTGCGCCTCGTTGTTGCGCGGCGGGCGCACCAACTGGGCGGCGCCGACCACGACGCCGTTCAGCCGGGCCAGAAACAGCGCGCGTTCCGGCACCAGCAGCACGCCGCGGAAATAGCTTTCCAGCGCGCGGTGGCCCGGCGGCGCGACCCAGCCGAAGCCGCCGCCCTCGATGATGGCGGCGTGGGTGGCCTCGCACAGCGCGTGCAGGTCGTCGTCGGAGAATTCCTCCACCCGTTCGACCGCGCGCAGCGGGCCGGGCGAGGAAGCCGGTCGCGTCTCGGCAGGAAGATCGGACATCTACGGGGTCCAGCGCAGGAAGTTCGCCAGGATCTGCAGGCCGACCGCCTGGCTTTTCTCGACATGGAACTGGGTGCCGGCGCGGTTGCCGGACGCCACCATGGCGACGACCTCCCCGCCATAGTCGGTGGTGGCCAGCACGTCCGCCGGATCGGCGCCGGAGAGCGCGTAGCTGTGCACGAAATAGGCATGATCGCCCGGGATCAAACCCTCCAGCAGCGGATGCGCGCCGGGGCGGAACGCGAGCGTATTCCAGCCCATCTGCGGCAGGCGCAGCCCGGGGGCGGCCATTTCCGCGATCTCGCCCTTGATCCAGCCGAAGCCGGGCGTGATCCGGTGCTCCAGCCCGCGCTCGGCCATCAGTTGCATGCCGACGCAGATGCCGAGGAAGGGACGGCCGGCATCGGTCGCGGCGCGGATCGCCTGCTCCATCCCGGCCACCGCGGCGAGGCCGCGCGCGCAATCGGCGAATGCCCCCTGGCCGGGCAGCACAATACGGTCGGCCCGGGCCACCGTGTCGGGATCGGCGGTCACCGAGACCTCGGCGGCAAGGCCGGCCCGTTCCGCCGCCACCGCGAGCGCGCGGGAGGCGGAGGCGAGGTTGCCGCTGCCGTAGTCGACCACGGCGACCTTCATCGCGCCGCCCCGGCCGGGCGCGACCCGGCGGCGGGCCGGCGCTTCGGGCCCCGTACCACGCCGTCGGCAGGCGCCGGGGCGACGCCGACCTTCACAGCGAACCCTTGGTGGAGGGTACGGCGTCGCCGATCCGCGGATCGAGCGCCACCGCCATGCGCAAGGCCCGCGCGGCGGCCTTGAAGCAGCTTTCCGCCATGTGGTGGGCGTTGCGCCCGGCGCGGCGGCTGATGTGCAGGGTCACGCCCGCATTGGCGGCAAAGGCGCGGAAAAATTCCTCGAACAGCTCGCTGTCGAGCTCGCCGATGCGCTGGCGTTCGAAGCTCACGTCCCAGACGAGCATGCCGCGGCCGGAAATATCCACCGCCGCTTCGGCCAGGGCTTCGTCCATCGGCACGAGGGCCTGGCCGAAGCGGGCGACGCCGCGCTTCTCGCCCAGCGCGGCGGCGAAGGCGCGGCCGAGCACGATGCCGACATCCTCGGTGGTGTGATGGCAGTCGATCTGCAGGTCGCCCTGGGCGCGGACGGCCAGGTCGAACAGCGCGTGACGGGTGAGCGCCGTCAGCATGTGATCGAGGAAGCCGATGCCGGTGTCGATCTCCGCCACGCCGGACCCGTCGAGGTCCAGGACGAGGGTGATGTCGGTTTCGGCGGTGGTGCGGGAGAGAGATGCGGTGCGGCCCATGCGCGGTGCAGTAGCGCAGGCGGGGGGTGGTGGCCAGTGGGAACCGGAGTGGGAACCGGAGTGGAGATCGGGGGGCGCCGCGGATCGCAAGAAACGCGGGCGCCGGGGCCGCGGGCGGCGTGGCGTCGGTTCAGGGCAATTCGCCGGCCACCGCCAGCGCGTCGATCGTCCGCCGCAGCCCATCCTGCCACGGCGGCAGTTCGGTCCCGAACACGCCGCGCAGCCGCGCGCAGTCCAGCCGCGAGTCCGCCGGCCGCCGCACCGGGGTCGGCCAGTCCGCCGTGCGGATCGCCGTCACCTCCGGCACCGGGGCGCCATGGCGGGCGGCTTCGGCGAACGCCGCCACCGCCAGCCCGTGCCAGGTGGTCGCGCCGGTACCGGCCGCGTGGGTGACGCCGGCGAAACGGTCCTGCCAGCCCTCCTGCCGCAACCGCGCCGCGATCGCGAGGATCGCCGCGGCGAGGTCCGGTGCGGCGGTCGGGCAGCCGGTCTGGTCCCCGACCACCCGCAAGGACCGGGTCTTGCGCGCCGCCGCCAGCATCGTGCGGACGAAATTGCGCCCGGTCGGTGCATAGACCCAGGAGGTGCGCAGCACGATCGCCCGGGCGCCCGAGTCCAGCACCGCGCGCTCTCCCGCCAGCTTGCTGGCACCGTAGACGCCGAGCGGCGCCACCGGATCGGTCTCCAGGTAGGGGGCGCCCTTGGTGCCGTCGAACACGTAGTCGGTGGAGACGTGGATCAGCGGCACGCCGGCCGCCCGGCACAGCGCGGCCAGCGCCGCCGGGCCGTCGCGATTGGCGCGGAACGCCGCCGCCGCGTCGGTCTCCGCCGCATCGACCGCGGTATAGGCCGCCGCGTTGACGACGAGGTCCGGGGCGGCGGCCGCGACCGCGCGCGCGATGCTGTCCGGCCGGTCGAAATCGAACTCCGGACGGCCGATCACCCGCACCGGAACGCCCGCCACCGGCGCCGCGGCGCCCAGCGCCCGCGCCAGCTGCCCGCTGCCGCCGGTCACCAGGATCGTCATCGGAGCGGACCCGTCATCGTCACACGGAGAACCAGGCCGCGCAGTCGCGCAGCCGCGGCAGCAGCTTGTCCTTGTCGGACAGCACCGCCGCCTCCGCCGCCACCGGCCAGGGCAGGGCGAGATCGGGATCGTTCCAGATCACTCCGCGCTCGGCGGCGCGGTCGTAGTCGGCGGTGACCTTGTAGATCACCTCGGTATCGGGTTCGAGCGTGCAGAACCCGTGCAGGAACCCGCCCGGCACCCAGAGCTGTGCCCAGTTCTCCGGGCTCAGCACCGCGGCGACGTGCCGGCCGAAGGTGGGGGAGCCGTGCCGCACGTCCACCGCCACGTCCCAGATGGCGCCGCGCACGCAACGAACCAGCTTGCCCTGCACCGACGGCGCGACCTGCAGATGCAGCCCCCGTATCGTTCCGCGCGGCGCCGAGTAGCTGTGGTTGTCCTGCACGAACGGGCCTTCGATGCCGGCGGCGGCTTCGCGCTTCGCGCTCCAGGTCTCCGAGAAGAAGCCGCGCGGGTCCCGGTGGCGCGGCGGGGTGAGCAGCTTCACCTCGGGGATGGCAAGCGGTTCGGCGCTCATGCGGCGGCTCCGTCGGCAAGCTCGGTCAACACCCGTCCGAGCTCGGTCTTGCCCAGCGCGCGGGCCTGCGCGCGCAGCCGCCCGGCGTCGATATAGCCCATGCGGAACGCCACCTCCTCCGGGCAGCCGACCAGCAGGCCGGTGCGGGCCTGGATCGTCTGCACGAAGGTCGCGGCCTGCAGCAGGCTGTCCGGCGTGCCGGCATCGAGCCAGGCGCAGCCGCGCGAGAGCTTCTCGACCCGCAACGTCCCGGCTTCGAGGTAGAGCCGGTTGAGGTCGGTGATCTCCAGCTCCCCGCGCGCCGAGGGGCGGATGGTGGCGGCCAGCTCGCTCACCTGCCGGTCGTAGAAGTAAAGGCCGGTCACCGCCCAGTTGGAGCGCGGCTGCGGCGGCTTCTCGGCCAGGTCCACGGCGCGGCCGGCGTCGTCGAACGTCACCACGCCGTAGCGTTCGGGGTCGCGCACCTGGTAGGCGAACACGGTCGCCCCGTGCTCCCGCGCCGCCGCCTGGCGCATCAGCGCCGAGAGGTGATCGGCGTGGATCAGGTTGTCGCCGAGCGCCAGCGCGCAGGCTTCGCCGCCGATCCAGTCCCGACCGATCAGGAAGGCCTGCGCCAGCCCGTCCGGGCTCGGCTGCTCGGCATAGGCGAGCCGCAGGCCGAACTGCGCGCCGTCGCCCAGCAGGCGGCGGAACTGCGGCAGGTCGGTGGGGGTGGAGATCAGCAGGATGTCGCGGATGCCGGCCAGCATCAGGGTGGTCAGCGGGTAGTACACCATCGGCTTGTCGTAGACCGGCAGCAATTGCTTGGACGACGCCAGGGTGGCCGGATGCAGCCGGGTGCCGGACCCGCCGGCGAGGATGATGCCTTTCATGCCGCTCCTCCCGTTGCCACGCCCAGCCGCTGGCCGGCGTAGCGCGCCGCGCGCACCCTTTCCCACCAGGCCCGGTTGTCCAGATACCAGTCGATGGTGCGCGCGAGACCGGCTTCGAAATCATGCGGCGCGGTCCAGCCCAGCGCCGCCTCGGTCCGCGACGGGTCTATTTCGTAACGGAAATCATGGCCCGGCCGGTCGGTGACGAAGTGGATCAGCCGCTCGCGCGGTCCGGCCGGGTCGGGAACCCGCCGGTCCAGATGGGCGCAGATCGCGCGCACCACAGCCAGGTTGCTGCGCGGCTGGCGG
The DNA here is from genome assembly GCA_028869315.1 of Rhodospirillales bacterium. GTDB lineage: Bacteria > Pseudomonadota > Alphaproteobacteria > Acetobacterales > Acetobacteraceae > JAJZVS01. Next base: position 5,053 of record JAGWSV010000257.1, on the reverse strand, counting down.
GCGCCGATCGCGTAGGTCGCCCCGGGCTCGCCCTGTTCGGCCACGCGCGCCAGCGCTTCGGCGTGGTCTTCCACGAACAGCCAGTCGCGCAGGTTCGATCCGTCCCCGTAGACCGGCAGCGGCTTGCCCTCCAGCGCGTTCAGCGTCACGAGCGGGATCAGTTTCTCCGGGAACTGCCACGGCCCGTAATTGTTCGTGGTGTTGCTGACCACGGTCGGCAGCCCGTAGGTGTGGAACCAGGCGCGGGCCAGGTGGTCGGACGCCGCCTTGGAGGCGGAATAGGGGCTGCGCGGGTCGTAGGCGGTCGTTTCGGTGAACGCGGGATCGCCGGGGCCGAGGGCGCCGAACACCTCGTCGGTGGAGACGTGATGGAAGCGGAACGCCGCCCGCCGCGCCGCCGGCAGGCCCGACCAGTAGGAGCGCGCCGCTTCCAGCAGCACGAAGCTGCCGAGCACGTTGGTGCGGATGAAATCCCCCGGCCCGTCGATCGAGCGGTCGACATGGCTCTCGGCGGCCAGGTGCATCACCCGGTCGGGCTGGTGGGCGGCGAAGACCTGGCGCATCGCGTCGGCGTCCGCCACGTCGGCGCGGATCAGCACGTGGCGCGGGTCGCGGCGCGCCTCCTCCAGCGCGTCCTCGGAGGCGGCGTAGGTCATCTTGTCGACATTGGCGACCGTATGATCCGTGTGCCGCAACAGGTGGCGGATGACCGCGGAGCCGATGAAGCCGCAGCCGCCGGTCAGCAGGATCTTCATTCCATTCCGGTCCCAGGAGAGCCTGGCGGGATAGGGCACGGGCCGGCCCGCCCGGTCAACCCGCTTTTCGCCCGGCCGCGCGCCCCGGCGAGGGGAGCTATGGCATCGTCGCCCCCGGCGACAGGTAGCAATGTCGCCTCCGGCGACGGGTGCGGCAGCGCATGATAGGATCGCTGTCGCGTCGGCGCCGCGGGCGCCCCGACCGCAAGGAGCCGCCCATGCCGCCCAGCCGCTTCCCCGCCCTGCCCGACCTGGCGCCGCACCGGCGCAACGGCACGATCGCGTTTCCGGTGCACCACATGCGCGGCGGCACCTCGACCGGCCTCGTCATCGCCGAGCGGTTCGCCCCGGCCGAGCGCGCCCTGCGCGAGGAACTGCTGCGCCACCTGATGGGCCTGCCGCTTGCCGGGACCCGCCGCGGCAACCGGCAGATCACCGGCCTCGGCCGCGGCGCGCCGACCAGCAACAAGGTGTTCTTCGCCGATCTGGAGCCCGACGGCACGCCCCGCCTGGTCAGCACCCTGGCCCAGCTTGCCGCCGACACCGCCGCGGTCGACTGGAGCGTGAACTGCGGCAACATGTCGGCCGCGCTGCCGGTCTGGGCGCTCGATACCGGCCTGCTGTCGCGCCCGGCCGGCGCCGGACGCTTCGAGACCGTCATTCGCAACACCAATACCGGCGTGCTGGCGACGGCGCGGATGGGCTTCGCCGCGGACGGACGGCCGGAGACGGCGGAGATCCCCGGCGTCGACGGCGCGTTTCCCGCGGTGGACCTGTCGCTCGCCGATCCGGTGGGGGCGAAGACCGGGCGGCTGCTGCCGACCGGGCAGGCGACCGACCGGGCCGCCGGCTACACCGTCTCCTGCGTCGACGTCGCCGTGCCGATGGTGATCGCGCGGGCGGAGGATTTCGGCCGCTCGGTGCACGAACCGATCGAGGCGCTCGATTCCGATCCGGCCCTGATGGAAACCCTGCGCCGGGTCTGGGTCGCCGCCGGTCTGGCCATGGGCCTCGCCGGCCGGGACGGCCGCAAGCTGACGGCGGAGGACCTGGCGCGCAGCGAGACCATCCCGAAGCTCTGCCTGGTCGGCCCGCCCGCCGGGGAGGGCCACATCGCGGCGCGCTACTTCACCCCGCAGGCGGGGCATCGCGCGATGGCCGTCTCCGGCGGGTGCTGCCTCGCCGCGGCGGCGCTGATCCCGGGGACGGTGGCGCGCGAGACCGCCCGCGGCCTGCCCGCGCCGGGGGCCGACTTCGCCGAGATCGCGGTGGGCATCGAAAATCCCGCCGGCATCCTCGCCGCCAAGATCGACGCCCGGGCGGCAGCGGACGGACTCATGCTGCGTCAGGCCGCGTACACCCGCAGCGCCCAGATCCTGCTGCGCGGCCACGTGCCGCTGTACCGGGCCTCCGCCGCGCTGGAAGCGGCGCTCGATGCCGTGATCGCCGGCCTGCCGGCGGCGGACTGACCGCCGGGCCGATCCTCTGGCCGCTACGCTGGCGCGCGCCCGGCCGGGTGCGATAAAGCAGGGCGCATGCGTTACCTCTATCATCTCCCGCTCTCGCCCTATTCCCGCAAGATTCGCCTCGCCCTGGCGGAGAAGCGCCTGCCGTTCGAATTGCGCCTGGAGAAGGTGTGGGAACGGCGGCCCGAGTATCTCGACCTCAACCCCGCCTGCACGGTGCCCACCCTGCTGGAGGACAACGGCCTGGCGGTGCCGGATTCCGTGGTGATCGGCGAGTATCTGGAGGAAGCCTACCCCGACACGCGGCTGCTGGGCCGCACCCTGGCCGAGCGGGTGGAGGTGCGCCGCCTCACCGCCTGGTTCGACGGCAAGTTCGCCGACGAAGTGACCGACAAGCTGCTCGGCGAAAAATACATGAAACGGCTGATGGGTCGGGGCAACCCGGACGCCATGGCGCTGCGGGCCGGCTACGCGGCACGGGGGCCGCATCTCGACTATGTCGGCTGGCTGAGCGAGACCCGGCCCTGGCTTGCCGGCGCGACGATCTCGCTGGCCGATTTTGCCGCCGCCGCGCAGCTTTCCGCGCTCGACTACATCGGCGAGATCGACTGGGCGTCGGCGCCGGCAGTGAAAGAATGGTATGCGCGGATAAAGTCCCGCCCGTGCTTTCGCGGGCTGCTGGGCGACCGGGTGCCCGGCCTGGCGCCGCCGGCGCACTACGCCGACCTCGATTTCTGAGCCTCGCAGGCGCGGGCGCGCGACATTCCGCCGCGCCAGGACGCTTGATCTGGCCGGCCGGTTTCGCTACCCCCACCGAAGGCGTAAGGTAACCGTAAGTTTGATCCGCCTTGCCGCTGCCGGTGCGTCCCGCCATGGGCGTAGCCGCCGTCGTCGCCTTATGGGGGAATGGAAGCTCGTAATGATTCGGCCGATGCAGCTTGTTTGCCGGCTTGCCGCCGGACTGATGATCCTGGCTGTCATGCTCGCCGCCGGACCCACCCTCGCGGCGTCTCCCGCGGGATCCGGCGCCGCGGGCGCGACAGTCACCCTTGCCCGTGCGTCCGAAGGGGTCGCCCTGCCCGCCGAGCCCGTGCTCGGCCAGCCGCGGAACTGGGAAATCGGGCTGCAGCCCGGCTACAGCCCGGTCAAGCGGGACATGATCGCGCTGAACGACCTCGTTCTGTGGATCATCATCGGCATCACCCTGTTCGTCGGCGCGCTGCTGGTGTGGGTGATGGTCCGCTACAATGCCAAGCGGAACCCGGTGCCGACCCAGAACGTGCACAACACGGCGCTGGAAATCGCCTGGACGATCGTCCCGGTGCTGATCCTGGTGGTGATCGCGATCCCGTCGTTCCGGCTGGTGTATTTCGAGAACCGGACCGCCGATCCGGCGATGACGATCAAGGTCACCGGGCACCAGTGGTACTGGGAATACACCTATCCCGGAAAGAAGAACCTCGACTTCATCAGCTCCATCGTTCCCGGCGACAAGCTGAAGCGGAACGAGCCGCGGCTGCTGACCGCGAACAACCCGCTGGTGCTGCCGGCAGGCGAGAACATCCGCATCCTGATCACCAGCAGCGACGTCATCCACAGCTTCTTCATCCCCTCGCTCGGGGTGCAGCGCTACGCGATCCCGGGCCGCACGATCGAGACCTGGGTGCGGATCGACCGGCCGGGCATCTACTACGGCGAGTGCAACCAGATCTGCGGGGTGAACCACAGCCGCATGCCGATCGACGTGGTCGCCGTGACTCCGGCGCAGTTCCAGGCCTGGGCGACAGGGGCGGAAAAGCAGATGGCGGACAACGCCACGCCGGCCAGCCCGGCGATCCATCCGGCGGCGGCCCGGCAGCTTGCCGAAGCGACCCCCGTTCCGGCTGCCCAATTGTTCGCGCAAGCGCAAGAATCGCGGCACTGACGCCGGTCAGCGCCCGAAGGAGACCAAGCGATGTCGGTTACGACCCACGATCATTCCCACGGCCACGCCCACCACGACCATAAGCCGGGCTTCGTGCGGCGCTGGCTGTTCAGCACCAACCACAAGGACATCGGCACCCTCTACCTGATCTTCGCCCTGGTCGGCGGGACCACCGGTGCCGTCCTGTCGGAGATCATGCGGGCGCAGCTTCTGCACCCGCATGGCACCGTGGTCAGCAGCGGGCAGGAGTGGAACACGATCGTCACCACCCACGGGCTGTTGATGATCTTCTTCTCGGTGATGCCGGCGCTGATCGGCGGCTTCGGCAACTGGTTCATCCCGCTGATGATCGGCGCGCCGGACATGGCGTTCCCGCGCCTCAACAACATCAGCTTCTGGCTGCTGGTGCCGGCCTTCGGGCTGATCGTCACCGGGCTGCTGCTGGGCGACTCGGGCACCGGCTGGACCTTGTATCCGCCGCTGTCCAATTCCACCTACCAGCCCGGCATCGGCATGGACTGCACCTTGTTCGCACTCCATCTCGCGGGCATCAGCTCGCTGCTCGGGGCGCTGAACTTCATCACCACCATCTTCAACATGCGCGCGCCCGGCATGACGCTGCACAAGATGCCGCTGTTCATCTGGGCGATGCTGGTGACGGCCTTCCTGCTGGTGCTGTCGATCCCGGTGCTGGCCGGCGCCATCACCATGCTGATCTGCGACCGCGACTTCGGCACCGCCTTCTTCGAGCCGGCCGGCGGCGGCGACCCCGTCCTGTTCCAGCACCTGTTCTGGTTCTTCGGCCACCCCGAAGTCTACATCATGATCCTGCCGGCCTTCGGGATCATCAGCCACGTGATCTCCACCTTCAGCAAGAAGCCGGTGTTCGGCTATCTCGGCATGGCCTA
>JAGWSV010000256.1 GCA_028869315.1 Rhodospirillales bacterium | reverse complement strand
GGTGGCGCGCAGCTCCGTCGCGATCCGCCCCGGCCCGGCGCTGCCGGCGAGCACCCGCCGCACCCGCCCGGCGGCGAAGCTGCCCGCCGGCCAGGCCGGCCGCGGCGTGCCGGCGACCACGAACAGGCTGTAGGCCTCGTCATACTCGGCGCCGCGCCGCGCCGCCGCGCCGGCCAGCACGCACGCCCCGAGCAGCAGAACCAGCACCATGCGCACCGCGCCGGCATCGCATGGCCGGGTTGACGAAGCGTTACGGCCCCGCCGATTCCGCCCCGCCGCGCCGCTGCCGTATACCCGGGGGCGCGATCCGCCGCCCCTGCCTGCCGCCGCCCCTGCCTGCCGCTGAAGGAGACGCCGCGATGACCGACCCGATCCCCGCTTTGCTGGACGCGCTGCGGGCCGCCCTCGGCCCGGCCGGGCTGCTCACCGATCCCGCCGACACGGCGGGCTATGTGGAGGACTGGCGCCGGCTCTATCGCGGACGCACGCCGGCGGTGGTGCGCCCGGCCGACGCGGCGCAGGTGGCGGAAACCATCCGGCTGTGCGCCGCGGCGGGGGTGCCGGTGGTGCCGCAGGGGGGCAACACCTCCATGGTGGGCGGCGCCACGCCGGATGCAGGGGGCGGGCAGCTCGTGCTCAGCCTCGCGCGGCTGAACCGGGTGCGCGCGGTCGATCCGCGCGACCTGACGATGACGGTGGAGGCCGGGGTCACCCTGAAAGCCGCGCAGGAGGCGGCGGCGGCGGCGGGCTGCCTGCTCGGGCTGTCGATCGGCTCGGAAGGGTCGGCGCAGATCGGCGGCGTGCTGGCGACCAATGCGGGGGGCAACAACACGGTGCGCTACGGCAACGCCCGCGACCTCGTGCTGGGGCTGGAGGTGGTGCTGGCCGACGGGCAGGTGTGGAACGGGCTGCGCCGGCTGCGCAAGGACAACACCGGCTACGCGCTGCGGCAGTTGTTCGTGGGCTCGGAGGGCACGCTGGGCGTGATCACCGCCGCGGTGCTGAAACTGGTGCGGGCGCCGAAGGAAACCGCGGTGGCGCTGTGCGCCGTCGCCTCCGCCGAGGCCGCGCTCGACCTGTTCGGGCGGTTCCAGGCGCACGACCCGGGCGCGGTGATGGCGTTCGAATACATGTCCGGCACCGGACTTGGTTTCGTGTTGAAGCATATTCCCGGCGCCAGCCTGCCGCTGGCGGCCCCGGCCGATCATTACGTGCTGGTGGAGCTGGCGACGCCGCGGCCGGACGCCGGGCTGCGCGCGGGGCTGGAGACGGTGCTGGAATCGGCGCTGGAGGACGGGCTGGTGCTGGACGCGGCGATCGCCGAATCGGAAGCCCAGCGCGCCGCGCTGTGGCGGCTGCGGGAAGAGCATTCGGAGGCGCAGAAGCGCGAGGGCGCATCGGTGAAGAATGACGTTTCGGTGCCGGTTTCCGCCGTTCCGGGCTTCATCGCCGCGGCCACCGAGGCCTGCGCGGCGCTGATGCCGGGGATCCGCGCGGTGCCGTTCGGCCACCTGGGCGACGGCAACATCCATTTCAACCTGGAACAGCCGGAGGGCGCCGACCCCGCCTGGTTCCTGGCGCAGGACCACGCGATCATGGACACGGTGAACGCGGTGGTGCGGCGGTTCGACGGCAGTTTCTCGGCCGAGCACGGGGTGGGCCGGCTGAAGCCCTACATGATGCCGGAGTGGCGCGGCGGGGCGGAGCTGGACGCGATGCGGCGGATCAAGGCGGCGCTGGACCCGGCCGGGATCCTGAACCCGGGCAAGGTGCTGCCGTGACGCGGGGCCTTGCGGGCCGGGGTTGGTAGTTACGTTGGTTGTTTGCAACAATATCGGCGCGCGAAGGCGGGCCGCCGGCTAGCGGGCGAAAAGCGGCGGGCGGAAGCCGCGCGGGCCGTGGG
>JAGWSV010000255.1 GCA_028869315.1 Rhodospirillales bacterium | reverse complement strand
CAGCGCAGCCGCCCGGCCAGGCGCAACGGCGCAACCTCGTGCGCCCCGCCGCGCCAGGCCCGGGAGACGCGCAAAGGCATCGGCCGAGCCGGCACGACCCCGCCATCCGCGCTGCCGCGCGCATCCGGCGGCGCATTCCCGGGCGCGCTCACTATCTCCGACGCGTACCGGCTCCTGGTCAGTGCCGCTCCTCCCTCGCGGACGTTCGCCCGGTTCGGCGCAGCATGCGCCGCGCCGAGCGCGGATCGCAAGGCGGGCGCAATTTTGTTGCGAAATCGGTCATATGGCACGTCTCGGTTTGACAAGGAAAGCCGGCGCCAGCTTGCAAACCGGGACCCTGCCCCGAACCGGCCGCAGCTTGACCGCGGCCCCCGCTCGCCGCTACCGGCGGAGGCCAGCCGCAAGGAACGTCCCATGCCCGCGAACCCCGCCGACAGCCCCATCCTCGGTACGCTGTATGGCTCCGACGCCATGCGCGCGGTCTTCGACGAAACCGCCTATTTCCAGCGCATGCTGGACGTGGAGGCGGCGCTGGCCCGGGTGCAGGCGCATCTCGGCCTGATCCCCGCCAAGGCCGCCGCCACGATCGCCGCCGCCGCGCGCTATGAGAACCTCAACCCCGAGCTGCTCGCCGCCAGCGCCCGCAATGTCGGCTATCCCGTGGTCGGGCTGGTGGGCGAACTCTCCCGCGCCGCCGGAGAGGCCGGTGGCTGGACCCATTGGGGCGCCACCACGCAGGACATCATGGACACCGCCACCGTCCTGCAGGTCCGCGAGGGGCTCGACCTCGTCGCCGTCGAGATGGACGCCGTGCTGGCCGCCCTGCTCGACCACGCCGATCGCCACCGCGCCACGGTGATGGCCGGACGCACCCACCTTCAGCAGGCGCTGCCGACCAGCTTCGGCCTGAAATGCGCCACCTGGGCGCAGCCGTTCATCGCCCATCGCGAGCGGCTGGCGCAGCTGCGTCCGCGGGTCGAGCGGGTGAGCTTCGGCGGCGCCGTGGGCACCCTCGCCTCGCTCGGCGGCGACGGCATCGCGGTGATGGTGGAACTGGCGGTGGAGCTGCGGCTGAAAGCGCCGCCCGCCCCCTGGCACGTATGCCGCGACGGGCTGGCCGAAGCGGTCTCCTTCCTCGGCCTCGTCTGCGGCAGCCTGGCCAAGCTCGCCACCGACGTCGCCCTGCTGGCGCAGACCGAGGTGGGCGAGGTGGCGGAACCCTACGTCGCCGGGCGCGGCGCCTCCTCCACCATGCCGCAGAAGCGCAACCCGATCGCCAGCGAATACATCCTGGCCGCCGCCCGCGGCGTGCAGGCGCTGGTGCCGCTGATGCAGGGCGCCATGGCGCAGGATCACGAACGCGGCACCGGCCCCTGGCAGACCGAGGCGCTGGCGATCCCGCAAGCCTTCGTGCTGACCCACGGCGCGCTGCGGCATGCCCGCGCGATCGTCGAGGGCCTGACGGTCGATGCGGCGCGGATGCGGCGCAACCTGGACCTGACCGGCGGACTGATCGTGGCCGAAGCGGTGATGATGGGCCTGGCGCCCACGCTCGGGCGGGGCGAGGCGCATCATGTCGTCAAGCACGCCTGCGACGTGGCGCTGACCGAGCGGATTCCGCTGGCCGACGCCCTCGCCCGGGCGCCGGAGGTGGCCGGCAGGCTGGACGCCGCGGCGATCGCCCGCCTGACCGACCCGGCGGCCTATCTCGGCAGCGCCGGCGCGTTCGTCGACCGGGTGCTGGCGGCGGCGCGGGCGACCGCGCGCCTGCAAACACCTGCAACACGCGTACGGCAATGAATTATCGTACAGAATAACAATAAATTGATGGTAACGTCTGCGCCTGCGGTGCACGATTGCCAATGAAAGCCTAAGACGCCGCCAGTTATCCACACAAATATATTTCAGAAAACTATCACGCAGGTCCGGTGTTTCCGCCACCTCCGTCCCCCTAGATGAAACATCGTTCCCCGGCCCCTTGGGCCGTCGCGGACGCTCCGGACCTGCGGCAAGGATCGCCCAATGCCCGACCTGATCTCGTTCCAGCCGGCTGCCACCGGCCCCACCTCCTCCCCCCTGATCAACCCCATCCCCTACCCCGCCACGCCGCCGATGACATCCGCGCCCCCGCGCACCGAAGCGGTGGCCTATCCCCCGCGCACCGAAGCGGTGCGACGCACCCTGCACGCCAGAGGTGGCGCGCTGGCGGCGGATCTGGTGTTCCTGGAGGTCTGGGAGAGCCAGACCCCTGCCGATATTGCCGCCACCTTGCGGGCGGCGCAGATCCGGCGCGCCAACCGGCGGCTGGCCGCCGAAATCCGCGCCGAACTGCGCCGCGGGCGGCCGCTCAGCGAAACCGAGCGCGCGGCGCTCGGGGCCGGCTTGGCCAGCGACCCCGCCGGCACCTGACGGCAACGCCCCGCCGACCGGCCCGAGCGACCCCGCGCCCCGCCGGGGCGCAAAGATCAGCCGTTTGCCCCGCCGGGGCACAAAGATCGACCGTTGGCCCCGCCGCGGCGCAAAGACCGACCGTCGGCCCCGCCGGGGCGCAAAGACCGACCGTTTGCCCCGCCGGGGCGCAAAGACCGGCCGTTGGCGCCCCGACCGGGGCGCAAGGCCCAACCGTTGGCGCCCCGACGGGGCGCGGGGCCGGTTCCTGGCGGCCGGTGGCTCATCGCCTTACCTTGCCTGCCGTATGATGCCGGCGGCCTCCTGGGCCGACCGGTGTCGCGCGTTGGGTTGGCGTGGCGGCTACGCGCCAAGGCATATCCCGCGTAGGGTTGGCGTGGCAGCGGCGCGCCCAAAAAATGGGACATGCCAGCTTGCCAACCGGCCGCCGAACGGTCACGGGGCCGGGCGGCCGGCATGACAGGGGAGGAGGCGGAGCCGACCATGGCGGAACCAGCGGGAACCGATGGGCTGCCGGGCGAATTCGCTCTGATCGCGCGGTATTTCCGGCCGCTCGCCGGACCGGCCGCTCTGGGCCTCGCGGATGATGCGGCGCTGCTCGCCCCGCCGCCGGGGCGGGACCTGGTGCTTACCGTGGACGCCATGGTGGCCGGCGTCCATTTCCTGCCCGACGACCCGCCCGAGCTGGTCGGCCGCAAGCTGCTGCGGGTGAACCTCTCCGACCTCGCCGCCAAGGGCGCCGTCCCGCTCGGCTACCTGCTGGCCGTCTCGGCGCCGCGCGGCACGCCGGAGACATGGTTCGCCGGTTTCGCCGCCGGGCTGGCAGCGGACCAGGCAAGCTTCGCCATCCCGCTGCTCGGCGGGGACACCACCTCCACCCCCGGGCCGATCGCACTCTCCCTGACGGCGATCGGCCATGTCGCGCCCGGCGGCATGGTGCGCCGCGCCGGGGCGCGGGCGGGGGACGGCGTGTTCGTCACCGGCACCATCGGGGACGGCGCGCTGGGATTGCTTGCGGCCCAGGGCCGGCTGGCCGACCCCACGGGCTTCCTGCGCGACCGCTACCGCCTGCCGCAGCCCCGGCTCGGGCTGCTGCGGCCGGGGCTGGTGTCGGCCGGCATGGACGTGTCCGACGGGCTGGTGCAGGACCTCGGCCATCTGTGCCGCGCCGCCGGCATCGGCGCCCGGATCGAGGCAGCACGGGTGCCGCTGTCGCCCGCCGCGCGTGCCGCCGGCGCGGACCACCTGCCGACCTGCCTGACCGGCGGCGATGATTACGAATTGCTCCTGGCGGCCCCGCCGGCAGCAGAGCCTGCTCTGTTCGCCGCGGCCCGCGCGACGGGCATTCCTCTTACCCGGATCGGCGTCTTCCATTCCGGTAGCGGCGGTGTCATCGTGGAAGATGTCGACGGTACGCCTGTCAGCCTGGGCGCCGGCGGCTGGAGCCATTTCTGACCGCCCTGCCCGGCTGACCGCGCCACCCCGTCCCGCCTCACCCGTCCCGCCCCTTCCCTGTGCCACCGCTCCCGGATCGCCGTGCATGAACCGTAACGTATGGCTGCTGTTCTGCTGCCAGGCGATGATGAACGCCGTGATGTCGGGCCAGGCGGTGATGGCGGCGCTGATCGGGGAGGCGCTGACCACGAACCGGGCGCTGACCACCTTGCCGCTGGCGATCCAGATGCTGTCGGTGATGGCGGGCTCGATCCCCGCCGGCATCGTGTTCGGCCGGCTCGGCCGTCGCCCGGGCTTCTGGATGGGCACCGGGATGTCGCTGGTCGGCAGCGTGATCTACGCGTTCGGCGTCTGGCGCGGCGACTTCGTCATCTACTGCCTGGGGGCGATCCCCACCGGCATGGGTTTCGGCATCGCCCAGCACCTTCGCTTTGCCGCCGCCGAGGTCGCGGCGCCAAACGCGAAGACGCGGGCGATCGCGCTGGTGATGTCGGGCGGCGTGCTGGCCGCGCTGGTGGGGCCGGAAATCGTCAAGCGCACCCACGCGCTGATCCCGCTGCACGTGTTCCTGGCGACCTACTTCGCCATGGCCGTGCTGCCGCTGATCGCGGCGATCCTGCTGCTGTTCGTGGAGGTGCCGCCGGCGCCGCCGCGAATCGGCGCGCCGGTGCGGATCGGCGCCATCCTGGCCCGCCCGACCTTCCTCACCGCGGTCGTGGCGGGCATCGTCGGCTACGGCACGATGCAGCTCGTGATGGCGTCCACCCCGGTGCAGATGAAGCTGTGCGGCTTCGGCGTGGACGCCTCGGCCGACGTGATCCGCGCGCACGCGGTGGCGATGTATTTGCCCGGGTTCATCACCGGGCGGCTGATCCAGCGCTTCGGCGCCCATGGCATCATCTGCGCCGGCGCGCTGCTGGCGGCCGGCTGCGCGGCCGTGAACCTGGGGTTCGATCCCTGGTTCTCCACCTTCACCGTGGCGCTGGTGCTGCTTGGCATCGGCTGGAACTTCATGTTCGTGGGCGGCACCACCCTGCTGATCTCGGCGCATGACCCGCATGAGCGGGTGCGGGTGCAGGCCACCAACGACTTCATCGTGTTCGGCTCGGTGGCGCTGACCATCCTCGCCTCCGGCGCGATCGAGACCGGCTGGGGCTGGGACACGTTGAACCTCGCGGTGCTGCCGCCGGCGGTGATCGCCTCCGGCCTGGTGATCTGGCACTGGGCGACGCGGGCGCGGGTGGCGGCGGTGGCGGCGGAGTAGAACGGACCGGACAACGATCCGCCCCCGGGCCGGCGCCGCCTTTCGAACCGGGACACCTCCGCCCGCTCCCAAAGCTGGCGGTTCCGCGTGGCCTGGGTTACGCAGCGTCCGAACAGCGCCGGTCCGTCACGGCCCCACTCTCAACGAGTCGTCCGTCACTTGGCCAAACCCGTCCACCGCTTCCTCTGCGCCAGCTGCGGCGCCGCGACCGCCAAATGGGCCGGACGCTGCGAGGCGTGCGGTGCCTGGAACAGCATCGCCGAGGAACCGTTGGAAACCCGCCCCGGCCCGGCCGCCAAGGCCGCGCCCGGCCGCTCGGTCGAGGTGGTCCCGCTCGCCGGCAGCGCCGCGCCGCCGCCGCGCACCGAAACCGGCATTGCCGAGCTGGATCGCGTGCTCGGCGGCGGGCTCGTGGAAGCCTCCGCGGTGCTGGTGGGTGGCGATCCCGGCATCGGCAAGTCCACCCTGCTGCTGCAGGCCGCCGCGCGGCTCGCCGGCGCCGGGCGCCAGGTGCTTTACGTCACCGGCGAGGAATCGGTCGACCAGGTGCGGCTGCGCGCACGCCGGCTGGGCGTGGCCGCCGCGCCGCTCGGCCTCGCCGCCGCGGTGAACCTGCGCGACATCGCCGCCACCCTGGAACAAAGCCCGGCGGCGCTGGTGGTGATCGATTCCATCCAGACGATGTGGCTCGACACCATCGACAGCGCCCCCGGCACCGTCACCCAGGTGCGCGCCGCCGCATTCGAGCTGATCCGGCTCGCCAAGTCCCGCGGCTTCGCGCTCGTGCTGGTCGGCCACGTCACCAAGGACGGCGGGCTGGCGGGTCCGCGCGTGGTCGAGCACATGGTGGATGCCGTGCTCTATTTCGAAGGCGAGCGCGGCCACCAGTTCCGTATCCTGCGGGCGGTGAAGAACCGCTTCGGCGCCACCGACGAGATCGGCGTGTTCGAGATGACCGACCGCGGCCTCGCCGAAGTCGCCAATCCCTCCGCCCTGTTCCTCGCCGAGCGCCGCGGCAACGTCGCCGGCAGCGCGGTGTTCGCCGGGCTCGAGGGCACCCGTCCGGTGCTGCTGGAAGTGCAGGCGCTGCTCGCGCCCAATCCCGGCGGGGCGCCGCGCCGGTCGGTGATCGGCTGGGATGGCGGGCGGCTTTCGATGCTGCTCGCGGTGCTGGAAACCCGCTGCGGGCTGCGGCTCTCGGCCTCCGACGTCTATCTGAACGTCGCCGGCGGGCTCCGGGTGAACGAGCCGGCGGCCGACCTGGCAGTGGCCGCCGCGATCGCCTCCGCCGCCTCCGACCGGCCGACCCATGCGGGCACGGTCTATTTCGGCGAAGTCGGGCTGTCGGGCGAGGTGCGCCAGGTGACGCAGGCGGATGCGCGGCTGAAGGAGGCCGCCAAGCTCGGCTTCGACACCGCCTGCCTGCCGCGCCGGCTGGCCCGCGGCGGGCGCGCGGCGTCGCCGCCGCCGGGCCTGCGGCTGGACGAGGTCGGCCATCTCTCGGACCTGGTGGGACGCTTCGCCGTCGCCGACGCGACCATGACGGACGCATGACAGCGCTTGGCCCCGCCCCCGTGCTCGGATACATCCGCGCCAGGCTGATGAAAGGCACGCCATGACCTGGGTTGACGTCGCGGTCTTCGGGGTCCTTGGCGTCTCCGCGATGCTCGGCCTGCTGCGCGGGCTCGTGCGGGAGGTGCTGAGCATCGCCGCCTGGGTCGGCGCCGCCGCCGCCGCGGTCTGGGCGCGTCCCTACGTGCTGGAAGGACTGGCCCCCTGGCTGCCGTCGGACCCGACCGTGGCCGATCCGATCGCCTTCGGCGCGGCCTTTCTCGGCGCCCTGGTGATGCTGCTGCTCCTCACCCATGCGATCAGCAGGAGCGTGCACCGGATCGGCCTCGGCAGCCTTGACCGCAGCCTGGGTCTGCTGTTCGGGCTGGCACGGGGTGCGGCGCTGGTCGTGCTCGCCTATATCCTGGTGCAAATGGTGATCCCGATCGAGGAGTGGCCGCAGCCGGTGCTTGCGGCCCGCAGCCTGCCGTTCGCCTACCAGGGCGCCGTCTGGGCGGTTTCGTACCTGCCGGAGGCCGACCGTCCGAACCTGTCGCCGCCGCCCACCGCAGACGGCATCACGATCCAAAGCCTATTGCGCACCTTGCCCCGCGGCATGGCGCTTCGGGATGCGTCCCGGACCCCCTCGCCCGGCCGCTACCAGGAGAGCCGATGATGGCCACGCCCCGCCGCTCCGCCGGCGCTCTTCGGGCCGACGATGTCGGCGACGAGCCCAAGGCGGGTAACTCCGGCGCGGGCGGTTCCCGAGCCGACGACCTGCGGACCGACGCCGACAGCCTGCATGAGGAATGCGGCGTCATCGGCGTCTGGAACAGCCAGGACGCGGCCGCGGTCACGGCGCTCGGCCTGCATGCGCTGCAGCATCGCGGCCAGGAAGCGACCGGCGTGGTCAGCTACGACGGCGCCCGGTTCCATTCCCACAAGGGGCTCGGCCTGGTGGGGGACAATTTCAGCGACGCGCGGGTGATCGCCTCACTGCCCGGGCGCAACGCCATCGGCCACAACCGCTACGCCACGACCGGCGACACCATCCTGCGCAACGTGCAGCCGCTCTACGCCGATTTCGAGTTCGGCGGGTTCGCGGTGGCACATAACGGCAACCTGACCAACGCGCACGTGCTGCGCCGCTCGCTGGTCCGCCGCGGCTGCCTGTTCCAGTCCACCACCGATTCGGAAGTGTTCATCCACCTGATCGCGATCAGCCTCTATTCCACCGTGGTGGACCGGCTGATCGACGCGCTGAAGCAGGTGATCGGCGCCTATTCGCTGGTGGCGCTGTCGAACGAGGCGCTGATGGGCGTGCGCGACCCGCTGGGCGTGCGCCCGCTGATCCTCGGCCGCGTGATCGGCTCCGAGGGCAATGCCGGCTGGGTGCTGGCCTCGGAAACCTGCGCGCTCGACATCGTCGGCGCCGAGTTCGTGCGCGACGTCGAGCCGGGCGAGATCGTGGTGATCAACGACCAGGGGGTGCGCAGCATCAAGCCGTTCACCCGCGCCCCGGAACGGTTCTGCGTGTTCGAATACATCTACTTCGCCCGACCCGACTCGGTGATGGAAGGCACGCCGGTCTACACCGCGCGCAAACGGATCGGCACCGAACTGGCGCGCGAATCCGGCGTGCCGGCCGACGTGATCGTGCCGGTGCCGGATTCCGGCGTGCCGGCGGCGATGGGCTACTCGGCCGAAAGCGGCATCCCGTTCGAGCTGGGCATCATCCGCAACCACTATGTCGGCCGCACCTTCATCGAGCCGACCGACCACATCCGCAATCTCGGCGTGAAGCTGAAGCACTCGGCCAACCGCGCCATCCTGGCCGGCAAGCGGGTGGTGCTGGTCGACGATTCGATCGTCCGCGGCACCACCAGCCGCAAGATCGTCGAGATGGTCCGCCAGGCCGGCGCCAGGGAGGTGCACATGCGCATCTCCTCGCCGCCCACCACGCATTCCTGCTTCTACGGCATCGACACGCCGGAGCGCAGCAAGCTCCTGGCGGCGCGCTACAGCATCGACGAGATGGCCCGGCAGATCGGCGCCGACAGCCTTGCCTTCGTATCGATCGAGGGGCTGTACCGCGCGCTCGGACAGGCCGGGCGGGACCCCGACGCGCCGCACTACTGCGACGCCTGTTTCACCGGAGATTACCCGATCGCGACGCCGGACCAGGGCGACAACGCCGACCGGCAGCTCAGCCTGCTCGCGGAAGACCGCTGATGGACGCGCCGCTCGACGGATCGGTCGCGCTGGTGACCGGCGCCAGCCGTGGCCTCGGCGCCGCCACGGCGGTCGCGCTCGCCAGGCTGGGCGCGCATGTCGTGCTCACCGCCCGCACCCAGGGCGGGCTCGAGGAAACCGACGACGCGATCCGCGGCGAAGGCGGGTCCGCCACCCTGCTGCCGCTCGACCTGCACGAAGCCGAGACGATCGACGCCATCGGCCCCAGCCTGTTCGCGCGCTTCGGCCGGCTGGACGTGCTGGTGCACGCCGCCGGCACCCTGGGCCGGCTCACCCCGGTGCCGCATATCATGCCGAAGGAATGGGACGACGCGGTGGCGGTGAACTGCGCCGCCGCCTGGCGGCTGATCCGCTGCTGCGACCGGCTGCTGCGCGCCGCGCCGGCCGGGCGGGCGGTGTTCGTCACCGCGCAGCGGGCGCGGGCGCCGAAAGCCTATTGGGGCCTCTACGGCGCCACCAAGGCGGCGCTGGAGCACCTGGCGCTCACCTGGGCCGACGAGGCGGAAAACACCGCGCTGCGGGTCAATCTGTTCGACCCCGGGCCGATGGCGACGCGGCTGCGGCGCGACGGGTTTCCGGGCGAGCTGCAGGACGGGCTGCCCCGGCCGGCGCAGGTGGCGCCGGCGCTGGCGGCGCTTTGCCTGCCCGCCGAGACGCGCACCGGCGCGCTGGTGACGGCGTCCGCCGGCTGACCTGCCCTCCGCTCTCCCGCCGCTGCCGCCCTTTCCAGCGCGCCGCCGTCGCCGCATGATCGCCCGGCACGGGAAGGAGACGCATGCGATGACCCCCGACCTGATCGCCGCCCTTGCGAAAGCCGCCGGGCTCGACAAGGCGCTCGCCGAGTTCCCCGAGGACGTCGCCGCCGCCGCCGAACAGGCGCTGAACACCGCCGGCGCGATCCGGTATCCCGAAGATCCCGCGGCCGAGCCCTGGCCGCCGATGCGCCCCGGGATCGGGCTGTAGGCGATGCGCGCGCCCGCCCCGCATTGGCTGACGGCCAGCGAAGCTTCGCGCGCCTTCGCCGCCCGCACCCTCTCGCCGGTCGACCTGCTGACCGACCTGCTGGCCCGCATCGAGGCGCTGCAGCCGAAGCTGCACGCCTTCGTCCGGCTGGACGCGGACGCCGCGATGGACGCCGCCCGCGCCGCCGAGCGCGAGCTGGCCGCCCGCCGCATCCGCGGCCCGCTGCACGGCATCCCGGTGGCCGTGAAGGACATCATCGACGTCGCCGGACTGCCGACCACCTGCCATTCGCGCCTCCTGCTCGACAACGTGGCGGCGGCGGACGCGGAGGTGATCGCGCGGCTGCGCCAGGCCGGCGCCATCATCCTGGGCAAGACCGCCACGCATGAATTCGCGATCGGCGGGCCGAGCTTCGACCTGCCGTTCCCGCCGGCGCGCAACCCGTGGAACCCGGACCACCATCCGGGCGGCTCCTCCTCCGGCTCCGGCGCCGGAGTGGCGGGCGGGCTGTTCCCGGCGGCGCTGGGCTCCGACACCGGCGGGTCGGTCCGCAACCCGGCCAGTTGCTGCGGCATCGTCGGGCTGAAGCCGACCTATGGGCTCGTGTCCCGCCGCGGCGTGTTCCCGCTGTCCTACACGCTGGACCATGTCGGCCCGCTCGTCCGCAGCGTGGCGGACGCGGCGCTGATGCTGGACGCGATGGCCGGGCACGACCCGGCGGACCCCGGCAGCGCACCGAGCCCCACGCGGCTGTTCGCGCGCGAGCTGGGCCGCGGCGTGCGCGACCTGCGGATCGGCTTCGTGCGCCATTTCCACGAGACCGACCAGCCCGCCCATCCCGAAATGACCGCCGCATTGGAGGACGCCGCCCGCGTGCTGCAGGCCGAGGGCGCGGACCTGCGCACCGTCACCCTGCCGCGGCTGACCGAATTCGGCGGCGTGAACCGGGTGATCCTGACCTCCGAAGCGTGGTCGGTGCATGCGCGCTGGCTGCGCACCCGGCCGGGCGAATATGGCCGGCTGTCGCGCCAGCGGCTGCTGCCGGGGGCCTTCATCCCCGCCGGCGACTACGTCGGCGCGCAACGCCGGCGGACGCAGATGATCGCCGCGGTGGAGGACACGCTCCGCGAGGTGGACGTCCTGCTCTGCGCCAGCTCCATGGACCCGGCCAGCCGGATCGAGGACGCGGCGGAGACCGCGCGCACCTATCCGCGCCAGGCGCGCACGCCGTTCAACGTCACCGGCCACCCGGCGCTGGCGATGATGGCCGGGCTGTCGCGCGACGGCCTGCCGCTGTCGGTGCAGTTCGTCGGCCGGTATTTCCACGACGCGACGGTGCTGCGCGTGGCCGCTGCGTTCGAGCGCGCCACCGGCTGGAACACGCGGCGCCCGCCGATCGGGTGACAAGGCCGCGCCGGCGGCCAGAGGAGGAACATGCCATGTCCGACCATCCGGATCTCGTCATCCGCAACGGCACCGTGCTGGACGGCAGCGGCGGCGACCCCGTGGAGGCCGATATCGCGGTCCGCGACGGGCGCATCGCCGCCATCGGCCGCGCCCTGCCGCGCGGGACGGAGGAAATCGACGCGCGCGGCAAGCTGGTCACCCCCGGCTTCGTCGACGTGCACACCCATTACGACGCGCAGGTCACCTGGGCGGAGCATATCTCCCCCTCCTCCTGGAACGGCGTCACCACCGCGCTGATCGGCAATTGCGGCGTCGGCTTCGCGCCCTGCCGGCCGGAAGAGCGCGAGATGCTGGTGAAGCTGATGGAGGGGGTGGAGGACATCCCCGAGCCGGTGCTGACCGAGGGCCTGCCCTGGACCTGGCGCAGCTTCCCCGACTTCCTCGACACCCTCGCGCAGCGGCGCTGGGACATGGACATCGCCACCCAGGTGCCGCACGCGGCGCTTCGGGTGCACGTCATGGGCCAGCGCGGGTTCGAACGCGCGCCGGCGACGGCGGCGGACCGGGCGGAGATGGCGCGGCTGGCCGCCGAGGGCATCCGCGCCGGGGCGCTCGGCTTCTCCACCTCCCGGACGATCGCCCACAGGACCCTGGCCGGCGCGCACACGCCCACCCTGGGCGCGGCGGAAGCCGAACTGACCGAGATCGCCGCCGCGGTCGGGCAGACCGGCGCCGGCTGGCTGCAGGTGATTTCGGATTTCGACGAGCCGGACACGGAGTTCGCGCTCTTGCGCCGGGTCGCCGGCGCCGCCGGGCGGCCGATGACCATGAGCCTGATCCAGCGCGACCAGCGCCCCGATCTCTGGCAGCGCGTGCTCGCCCACGTCACCGACGCCAATGCCGCCGGGCAGAAAATGACCGCGCAGGTGATCAGCCGGCCGATCGGCGTGATGCTCGGCTTCGAGCTGTCGCAGAACCCGTTCATGACCCGCCCGTCCTACCAGGCGATCGCGCACCTGCCGTTCGCGCAACGCGTGGCCGCACTGCGCGATCCCGCCCGGCGCGCCGCCATCCTGGCCGAAGCCGCGACCGATCCCGTGCTGGAGCACCGGGTCTCGTTGTGGGAGAAGATCTTCCCGGTCTCCGACCCGCCGGACTACGAGCCGCCGCCGGAGGCCTCCGTCGCCGCCATGGCCGCCGCGCGCGGGGTGGATCCGGCCGCGCTCGCCTATGATCTGCTGCTGGAACGCGACGGACGGGCGATCCTGTACCGCGCCTTCATCAACTATCACGGCTTCGACCTGGAAACGGTGCGGCGGATGATGACGCACCCGCACACCCTGCTCGGCCTCGGCGACGGCGGCGCGCATGTCTCGATCATCTGCGACGCCTCGGCGATGACCACGGCGATCACGCACTGGACCCGCGACCGCACCCGCGGAGCCAAGCTGCCGCTGCCGTGGATGATCAAGCGGCTGTCGCGCGACAATGCGCTGGCGATGGGGCTTGCCGACCGCGGCCTGCTGGCGCCCGGCCTGCGCGCCGACCTCAACGTGATCGACTACGACCGGCTTTCGGTGCACGCGCCGGAGGTGCGCTACGACCTGCCCGCCGGCGGACGGCGGCTGGTGCAGCGCACCGAGGGCTACAGCGCCACCCTCGTCGCCGGCCAGCCGGTGTACCGCGACGGCGCGGCGACCGGCGCCCTGCCCGGCCGGCTGGTGCGGGGCGGGCGATGAGCGCAGCCGAGCCGACGGCGCCGCCGCCCTTGGCCGGCGCCATCGGACCGGTTTCGCGCGTCTACTTCTCCCAGCGGCTGCGGCTGCACTACGTGGACTGGGGCAACGCCGGGGCGCCGCCGCTGATCCTGCTGCATGGCGGGCGGGATCATTCGCGCAGCTGGGATTTCGTGGCCCGGGCGCTGTGCCGCGAGTACCACGTGATCGCGCCCGACCTGCGCGGACACGGCGATTCCGCCTGGTCGGCCTCCGGCCACTACCCGATGGCGAGCTACATCTACGACTTCGCGCAACTCATCCATTCGCAGGCGCTGGCGCCGGTTTCGATCGTCGCGCATTCGCTGGGCGGCAACATCGCGCTTCGCTACAGCGGCATCTATCCGGACACCGTGCGCCGCCTGGTGGCGATCGAGGGGATGGGGCCGGGCCCGCGCGGCGTCGCCGAGCGCGACGCCAAGCCGATCCACGCGCGCATGGCCGACTGGATCGCCCAGCAACGCGCCCAGGCCGCCGAGGTGCCGTGGCGGTATCCGTCGCTGGAGGCGGCGCTGAAGCGGATGCAGGACGCCAACCGGCACCTGTCGGAACCGATGGCGCGGCACCTGACCGAACACGCGGTGAACCAGAACGAAGACGGCACGTTCTGCTGGAAGTTCGATCCCTATGTGCGCGTCTGGCCGCCCAACGACATGACGCGCGACGAGATCGCCAGCCTGTGGTCGCGCATCGCATGCCCGACCTTGTTGGTGTACGGCAAGGAAAGCTGGGCCACCAGCCCCGCCGCCGACGGGCGGCTCGGCTACTTCCGCACGGCCGAGGTGCTGGAGGTGGAGGGCGCCGGGCATTGGGTGCACCACGACCGCCAGGAGATGTTCATCGCCGCGGTGCGGCGATTCCTGCAGGCGCGCTGAGCGGGCCGCGCTACCCTTCCGCCGCGACCTCGGCCACTTCCTCCTCGATCGCGGCCAGCAGGCGCGCCGGGAAATAGGGCGGCACGCCCTGGCCGATCAGCACCAGGCGGCTGCCGCCTTCCCAGCCCGGGGGCCAGCCGTCCAGCCACTCCGGCGGCGCCAGGCTGTGCTGCACGCCTTGCAGCAGCAGCGGCCGCCCCGGACGCTCGGCGATCTCGACCAGGCCCTTGAGCCGCAGCAGGCGCGGGCCGGCATTGGCGACCAGCGCTTCCACGAACAGGCTGAGCGCGGCGCCGGCGATCGGCTGCGTCCGCTCGATCACGATGCTGCCGAGCGCTTCGCCGTGCATCCCGCGGGCAAACGGAGTGGCGCCCGGCGCCGGGGGAAGCCCCGCCAGCCGCGCGGCGCGCGCGCCGGCTTCGGCCGGCGCGAAGAGCAGCACCGGATCGATCGCACCCCGCACCGCTTCCAGCATCGATGCCGTCGGCGCCATGGCGGCAAGCGCGGCACGCAACTCCGGCACCCCGCCGGCGAGATCGGTCTTGGTGAGCAGGATCCGGTCGGCGATGGCCACCTGGCGGCGCGCTTCCACATGGCGCGCCAGGCTCGCGCGCCCGGCCACCGCGTCCACCAGCGTCAGCACCAGGTCCAGCCGATGCGCCACCGCGACATCCGCATCGACCAGCAGCGACGCGAGGATGGGCGCCGGATCGACGAGGCCGGAGGTTTCGATCAGCACCCGGTCGTAGCCGGAACGCCCGTCCCGTCCGGCCTGCGCGCGCAGCCCACGCAACGTCGCGGCAAGGTCGCTCTGCATCCGGCAGCAGAGGCAGCCGGTGGTGAGCGCCATCAGGTTTTCGCTGCCGCTGGCGATCAGCGCGTGGTCGATGCCGACTTCGCCGAATTCGTTGACGATGACGGCGGTTCGGGAAAAGGCCGGATCCCGCAGGATCCGGCCGATCAGGGTGGTCTTGCCGCTGCCGAGGAAGCCGGTGACGACGGATACCGGAATCCCCGGCGCGGCATCGGTCATGAAGGATAGACCATGTGGCAGCCGTTGTCCGCCGCGGTCCCGGCCACGGTCTGCCCGGGGACCATCTTCTCGACCGTGAACACGTCGTACTTGTTGCCGGTCTTCGACGGATGCATCCGGCCCACGAAGATGTTGGCCATCAACTGGTGGTCGTCCTTGCGGAAATAGACCTTGCCGGGCTGCAGCGCCACCTCCGGCGGCAGCTCCATCCCCTCCAGCGCGCGCGCCATCTTGTAGGCATCGAGGCTCTTGGCGGCCTCCGCCGCCAGGCGGAAGCTGTGGACGCCGACGAAGCCGAACCAGACGCGCGCCGAGGGCATCACGTTGTAGCGCTTCTGGATCGCCGCGTTGAACTCCGCCACGTGCGGCACGCCGGGCTGGTTCCACCACCATTCCATGTTCCACCAGCCGGTCTGCGCGGCGGGCGGGGTGGCCACCACGGATTCCAGCTCGAAGATCGCGCCGCCGAGCGCGATGGTCTTTTCCATGCCGAACTGCAGGAACTGCTTCATGCAGTCCACCTGCGGCTGGCTGTACATGTTGTTGATCAGCACGTTCGGCTTGTAGAGCTGCGCCTTGATCAGGGTGGAGGTGAAATCGAGCGTGGTCTGCGGCAGCAGGATCGCCTCCACCTCGCCGCCCAGCTTCTTGATGTTGCGGATGAAGGCCGCCTGCAACGTATGGCCGTAGGCGTAGTCCGGCGTGATCATGAACCAGCGCTTGCCGTATTTGTTGGCCAGGATGCCGGTGATCGAATCGGCATCCATGCTGGTGGTGCCGCAGATGCGGAACACGTTCCACTTGCACGCCTTGCCGGTCATCGGGTCGGTGTGCGCGCCGGGAATGATGTTCAGTACCCGCTTGTTGGCCGCCACCTGGGTCTGCGCATAGGCGATGCCCGAATTGGGATCGCTCAGCAGCACGTTCACGTGGTCGCGGTCGATCAGCTTCGACGCCTTCTGCACCCCGGTGCCGACGTCGTTGGCGTCGTCTTCGACCAGCAGGTCCACCGGGCGGCCGAGGATGCCGCCCTTGGCGTTGATCTGGGCCACCGCCAAGGTCGCCCCCTGCACTTCCGAGTGACCGAGCGCCGAGGCCGCGCCGGTCAGTTCATCGGTCATGCCGATCTTGATCGGTACTTCGCCGCGCGCGGAAATGAGGAACGGGGCGGCGAGTTGGGACCCGGCCAGCACGGCGGCCCCCTGAAGCACGCGACGGCGGCCTGGATGCCGCGGTGGAGTAAGGTCTGACACGGTCGTTTTCTCCCTGTTCCCGGCCTGGGCGGCCGGTGTTGTCCGTCACTGCGTGGTTTCGCAGCGGACGACGCAGCATAGGATCTCCCACCGGGACAGGAAAGGATCTGATCCGGTGGGGCCGGATCAGATCGTTCCCAGGGTGCGGATCCGTGCGCGCGGGAAGATCTCCGCCTGCGCCAGCACCGGGGTGTTGGGGCGGATGCGGTCGACGATCGCGCGCACGTGCAGCCGGATGGCGCCGCTGGTCAGCAACGCCGGCTGCTCGCCGCCGGCGGTGGCCGCCTCGAACGCCGCGCGCAGGCGCTGCATGAACTCCTGCAACTGGGTCGGCGCCATCGCCAGCTGCCGATCTTCCGGCGGACCGACCAGCGCTTCCGTGAACGCGCCTTCCCATTGCGGCGACAGGGTCACCAGCGGAATGTAGCCTGCCGGTCCGGTCTGCGCGTCGCTGATCTGGCGGGCCAGGCGGGCGCGCACATGGGCGAGGATCGCCGGCAGCGGCCGCGACGGCCCGGCTTCCCCGATTCCTTCCAGGATCGTGCCGAGGTCGCGGATCGACACCCGCTCCGCCAGCAGCGCCGCCAGCACCCGCTGCACCAGGCCCACGCTGGCCTGCGCGGGGATCAGGTCCGACACCAGCTTCTGCTGCTCCCGCGGCAGTTCCTCGAGCAGCTTCTGCGTCTCGGCGTAGGACAGCAGCTCCGCCATGGTCTCGCGCACGGCTTCGGTGAGATGCGTGGTCAGCACGCTGGGCGGATCGACCACGGTGCAGCCGCGGAACAACGCTTCCTCCTTCGTCTCCGGCGCGATCCACAGCGCGGGCAGGCCGAAGGCCGGCTCGGTCGTCGGTTCGCCGGGAAGGTCGGGGGCGACGCCCCGCGGGTCCATCGCCAGCAGCAGGTTCGGCCGCAGCTCCCCGCGTCCGGCCTCGATCTCCTTCACCCGGATCGAATAGGCATCGGCCGGCAGCAGCATATTGTCCTGGATTCGCACCGGCGGCAGCACGAACCCCATCTCGGCGGCGATCGAGCGGCGCAGGCTCTTGATCTGCTCGGTCAGCCGCGGCGTCTCGCCGCCCGCCAGCGCCAGCAGCCCGTAGCCCAGCTCCAGCCGGATCAGGTCGAGCCGCAACGAATCGGCGATCGGCGGCTCGGTCGGCGCCGCCGGCGCCGGCGGAACGTCGTCGGCCGCGGCGGGCGGGTGCTTGAACCGCAGCCAGGCGCCGCCGCCCGCGAG
The DNA here is from genome assembly GCA_028869315.1 of Rhodospirillales bacterium. Lineage (GTDB taxonomy): Bacteria > Pseudomonadota > Alphaproteobacteria > Acetobacterales > Acetobacteraceae > JAJZVS01. Next base: position 4,693 of record JAGWSV010000255.1, on the reverse strand, counting down.
GCCCGCAAGCCCCAGGAACGGCAGCATCGGTAGGCCCGGCAGCAGCGCCAGCACCACCGCCGCGCCGGACGCCATCGCCAGCGGCTTCGGGCTGCCGCCCAGCTGGCTGATCAGCGCCGCGTCCGCCGTTCCGTCCATTCCCCCCTTAGCGACCACGATGCCCGCCGCGGTGGAGACGAGCAACGCCGGGATCTGCGACACCAGCCCGTCGCCCACGCTCAGTTTCGTGAATGCATCGGCGGCGTCGGCGAAGCTCATGCCATGCTGCACCATGCCGATCGTCAGGCCGCCGACGATGTTGATGGAGGTGATGATGAGCCCCGCGACCGCGTCGCCGCGCACGAACTTGGCGGCGCCGTCCATCGCGCCGTAGAACCCGCTCTCCTGCTCCAGCTCGCGCCGACGCTTGCGGGCCACCTTTTCGTCGATCAGCCCGGCCGACAGATCGGCATCGATCGCCATCTGCTTGCCCGGCATCGCATCCAGGCTGAACCGCGCCGCCACCTCGGCGATGCGGCCGGAGCCCTTGGTGATGACGGCGAAGTTCACCACCAGCAGGATCGCGAACACGATCAGCCCGATGACGATGTCCCCGCCCATCAGGAAGCCGCCGAACGCCGCCACCACATGCCCCGCGGCCAGCGGCCCCTGGTTGCCATGGGAAAGAATCCGGCGGGTCGTCGCCACGTTCAGCGACAGCCGCAACAACGTGGTCAGCAGCAGCAATGTCGGGAAACTGGTGAAGTCCAGGGGCCGCGCCAGGAACAGCGCCACCATCAGCACCAGCACGGATGCGGTGATCGAAAGCGCCAGGCCCACGTCCAGCAACGCCGGCGGCAACGGCAGCACCAGGACCGACAACAACGTCACCACCCCCAGCGCCAACCCGATATCGGTCCCCGGCGCATACAGGCGCAGCCTGGCGAGGAACGGGGGCACGGGTCAGAACGGGAAGAAGGCCGGTCCAGGGGGCGCTGCCCCCTGGACCCCCGCCAAGGGCTGAGCCCTTGGAACCCGTCCGGTGGGTCCGAGTGGGCGGGGGGGCCAGGGGGACGGCGCCCTCCTGGCCTTGCTGCCTTGCTTGCTCACGCCGCGACCCCGGCCCCCGGCGGCGGCACCGGGAGGCCCTGGGCCGCGTAGTCGCGGAGCTTGTTGCGCAGCGCGCGGATGGAGATGCCGAGGATGGTGGCGGCGTGGGTGCGGTTGCCGAGGGTATGGCCCAGGGTTTCCAGGATCAGGGCGCGTTCGACGTCCTCCATGGTGCGCCCGACCAGGCCGCTGATGCCGCCGGGTTGCGGCCGGTGGGGGTCGGCCGGGGCGTGCGGGCCGAGTTCGATGGCGTCCGCGCCGATGGCGTCGCCGTCGGCGAGCAGGACCGCGCGATGGATGGCGTTTTCGAGTTCGCGCACGTTGCCGCGCCAGGAATGGGCGGCGAGGCGCGCTTGCGCCGCCGGCGACAGCGGCCGGTAGGGCAGGCCGTTCACCTCGGCGTAGCGGCGGGTGAAGTGGTCCGCGAGCGCGGCGACGTCGCCGGGGCGCTCGCGCAGCGGCGGGATGCGCAGGCCGACGACGTTGAGGCGGAAATACAGGTCCTCCCGGAACGTTCCGCGCGCGACCTCGACCGGCAGGTCGCGGTTGGTGGTGGCGAGGATCCGCACGTTCACCCGGACGGGCACGGCGCCGCCGATCCGGTCGATTTCGCGTTCCTGCAGGGCGCGCAGCAGCTTGGCCTGCAGGCGGATATCCATTTCGCTGATCTCGTCGAGCAGGAGCGTGCCGCCGTCGGCGGCCTCGAACTTGCCGACCCGGCGGGCGACGGCGCCGGAGAAGGCGCCCTTCTCGTGGCCGAACAGTTCGGATTCGAGCAGATTTTCCGGGATGGCGGCGCAGTTCAGCGCCACGAACGGGCCGCCGGCGCGGCGGGACCGGCGATGGATGTGGCGCGCGAGCACTTCCTTGCCGGTGCCGGACTCGCCCGCGATCAGCACCGAGGCGTCCGCGCGCGCCACCTGCTCGGCGCGCCGGACCGTGGCCTGCATCACCGGATCGCGCAGGATCAGCGCGTGGCTTTCGCCGGCGGCGGCTTCCAGGATGGCGGCGATCAGCTCGGGGTCGGGCGGCAGCGGCAGGAATTCGCGCGCGCCGGCGCGAATGGCCGCCACCGCCGCATCCGGGTCGGCGCCGCTGCCGCAGGCGACCACGGGCACCGCGATGCGCTCGGCCGCCAGGGCGCGCACCACGAAGCCGACATCGTGCGACAGCTCGCACAGCACGAGATCGACCCGCGCATCGGCGCGCAGCCGGGCGAGCGCGGCCTCGGCGTGATCGGCCTGGTCGAGCTGCGCGCCGCGCGCCATGGCGATGCGCCCGGCCTGACCCAGCTCGCCGGCGAGCGACCCGATGATCAGCACCCGCATGTCGCCACCGCCCCGCTCATCCGGCCCCATTCATCCCGATCGTTTTCGTCCCGATCGTTCTCATCCGGGGCGATCGGCCTTGACGATTTCCGTCATCGTCACGCCCAGCCGGCTGTCGTCGACCATCACCACCTCGCCGCGCGCGACCAGGCGGTTGTTGACGTAGATGTCGATCGCCTCGCCCAGCTTGCGATCGAGCTCGACCACCGCGCCGCGACCGAGCTTGAGCAGCTGGCTCACCTGCATCGTTGCCTTGCCGAGCACGGCGCTGACGGTGACGGGGATGTCGTACACCGCTTCCAGGTCGCGGGCGCCGCGCGGACCGGCCGGGTCGCCGCCGGCGCCGGGCTCCGGCAGCTCGGCGAGCTCCATGTCATCGGGCATGTGCGGTCTCCTGGAGCGGAGCGAGATGGAGGCCAGCCGGGGCAAGCGCGTCCGCCACCGCACGCCACAGGGACGCGGCGTCGCGGGTCGCGCTGCCGTGCCGCCAGCGCAGGGTGATATCCCCGGGCGCCGCCATTTCGCTGGCGATGCATTCGGTGCGGGCGGCGAGCTCGGGGTCGAGTCGGGCGAGCTCGGCGCGCAGTCCGACCAGCAAGCTGGGGTTGGCGCGCAAGATCAGGTCCGGCTCCCCGCCCAGTCCGGGCAGCAGGGCGGCCAGTACCGCGTTGGCCTCCGCGGCGCCGTGGCGGGCGCACAGGGTCGGGAACAAGGCGGCCAGGGTCTGCAGCAGCAGCTCCGCGAGCGCATGGGCGGCAGCGTCGGCCGCCGCCCGCGCCTCGGTTCGCAAGGTGGCGAGCTGGGCGGCGACCGAGCCGGCGGCGGCCTCCAGGGCCGCTTCGTGCTGCGCCACCGCCTCGGCGAGCCCGAGACCGCGGCCTTCGGCGAACGCCGCCTCCCGCGCCGCGGCAAGATCGTCGGCGGTGAAACCGGGGGGAGCCGCGTCGGGGGGCGCGACCTCCGGGTGCGGCAGGTCGAAATCCTCCGCGAACAGAACGCCGGCGGGCGCCGCGGCGCGCGGCCCCCGCGCGGGGATTTCGAACAGCCCGTCCATGCTAGTACACGACCTCCTCGTCCTTGCCTTCGCCGATCTCGATCCGTCCCTGCGCCGCCAGTTCCTTTGCCATCGCAACGATCGCCGCCTGCGCTTCGTCCACCTGCCGCAGCTTCACCGGACCCAGCGCCTCGATCTCCTCGCGCAGCATCTTGCCCGCGCGTTCCGACAGGCTGCGGAAGAACAGGGCACGCAGGGCCTCCGACGCGCCTTTCAGGGCCAGCGGCAGCTTGTCCTTCTCCACTTCCCGCAGCAGCACCTGCACCGCCGGCTGGCCGAGGCGCTGAAGGTCGTCGAAGGTGAACATCAGCGCCTTGATCCGCTCCGCCGCTTCGCGGTTGCGCTCCTCCAGCGCGACGAGGAAGCGGGTTTCCGACTGGCGATCGAGGTTGTTGAAGATCTCCGCCATCAGCTCGTGCGCGTCGCGCCGGGCGCTGCGGGCCAGGTTGGACATGAATTCGGCGCGCAGGGTGCGCTCCACCCCGTCCAGCACGTCCTTCTGCACGCTCTCCATGCGCAGCATGCGCATGATCACTTCCATCGCGAAGCTTTCCGGCAGCAGCACGAGCACGCGGGCCGCGTGCTCGGGCTTCACCTTCGACAGCACAACCGCGACGGTCTGCGGGTATTCGTTCTTCAGGTAGTTCGCCAGCACCGCTTCGTTCACGTTGCCGAGCTTGTCCCACATGGTGCGGCCGGCGGGGCCGCGGATTTCCTCCATGATCTGCGCCGCGCGCTCCCGCGGGAGGGAGCGTTGCAGCAGGCGCTCGGTGCTTTCGAAGCTGCCGACGAGGTTGCCGGCGTTGCCCATGTTGTCGGTGAAGTCGGCAAACAGCCGCTCGACCACCTCGGCGCGCACCGGACCAAGCTGGGCCATGGCGGCGGAGACGTCCTTGATCTCGTCTTCGTGCATCAGGCCGAACAGGCGGGAACACTGATCCTCGCCCAGCGCCAGCATCAGGATCGCAGCTTTCTGCGCCCCCGTGATGGACCGGTAATCCTCGGCCTTCAGCATGGCGGCACGCCGCAGCCGGCGGGAAGGCGGGGCGCGGACGCCGTGCGGCCGGGATGGAGGAGCCGGACCATCACGTGGCTTCCTGCGCCATCCAGCCGCGCACGATCGACAGTGTCTCCTCCGGGTGCTTCTCCGCAATCTCGGAGATGCGGCGGATCGACGACGCCCGGATCTGCCCTTCGATCTGCGCCACGTTCACCATGCTTT
>JAGWSV010000254.1 GCA_028869315.1 Rhodospirillales bacterium | reverse complement strand
TTTCCAGCCGGTCGGGCCGCTCGTTGAATATCATGGCTTCAGGCAGCCGGCGTTTGCTGATATTGCGGAGATGCTGCACCGCGGAGAACGCGAGCAGCCCGTGATCTGGGACTTCGTCACCGAAGGGGGCTCGCTTTGGCACGCCCCAGCGCTGCCTGTCGCTGCGTAAACGGGACGGGAGGTGCGACAGGGGCGTAGCTCTTCTCGTAGCCTCCTTATTGACGTCGTGACCCACGTTGATTTCAACGTTATTCTGTGACTACCGCGACCAGAACATGAAAAAGGCCAGCCACGGTCAGGTGGCTGGCCCTTCTGGCGCAGAGCACGCCTCGCAGGCAGAAGTATCTAAGTCCCCGCCGCTTCGTCTATCCGTTGGTCAAACGGGCACGCGGGCGGAACGCAATCAAACCAACCAACCCGAGCAGAAACGTACCCATCAGCGCCAGCGAGCTCGGCTCGGGAACCGAGAAATTGGTGTCGCTCACGATGCCATTCAGGGTCACATTTGGAGGCGCAACACCGGGCGTCCCCGGATTGGGCGTGCCAAGATTATTGGCGCTCCCTGAGATGGTCGAGGTGATCGCGAAATTATAGAAAGGAGTCGGGCTTGTGAGGAACTTGGTTGCATCGAACGTTCCGCAAGGAGACCCGACCGCGGTCGTCCCGTTGCAGACGTTGAACGTCGATGTCACGTCGAGGAATGGAGAACCGGCCGTCTGCGTTATTCCGGCGCTGCCGTTCAGGGACGTGCCATAAGCGATAACCACGTCGTTCGGTTTTCCGTCGCCAGTCTTCGTCGTCGAGTTATATGTGGTGTTGTCCTGAACTGATGGAGCTGTCCCTCCAGTGGACGAAGATACGGCCGGAGTGAACACGTCGGCGGCAGTGGGGTCGGCGTAGATGACAAAGTTGAACGCGCCAGCCCCGACGCTCCCGCTTGCACCAGGGGTGAAACCGCTGATGCCGGTCACGGTCGTGCTGAATGTAGCATAAAGCCCGTACGTGTTCGAAAATCCAGGCGCAAGCGACAAGCCAGTCAGAGATCCGCTCAGCGCACTGGTGGTATTTTGGAAGCTCGAGAACTGGATGACGCCTTGCTCGAACTGGGTGCTGGGAGCGATCTGCTGTACCAGCGCAAACGACGTGCCCTGGATGTCGGTAACCGTCTGCGGCGAGTAGCCGGTCACACCCAACGCGTCCGGATTGATCGTGAACGGGAAGGTCGTCGCCATCGCTCCCGTCGAAAACAGGCCCGCCGACGCGAGGCCGATCGCAGCGGCCAGCAGAGCTTCTCTAAATCGCGGCTTCTTGTTGCCGCCAATTGAACGTGACCAAGCCATTTCGAGCTTCCTTTCCACCGGTACGGCCGATTTTTAGAGCTGTGCGGGCATGGCCCGATTCCGACGACATCTTCGGCTCACAAAAGTTTTCATAACTCTTTCAACGTAAGTCAGCAAGACATATTTTTGGGATTATGAGGTATTCTTTGCACACAAACACCGGCCGGCGCAGTAGCGGAGCACTGCGTGGCCGAGCGCGACATATGTGGTCGCAGCCGGAGGTCGCGATGGCGTCGCGGCTGCCATGGGCTGCGCGCCCTAAGGCGGCGGGACGTCGCATTGGAGGCCGGGCGGCCGCACTGAGGCCGGCCGCGAGGCCTTCCTTGCGACCCGAAAGCGGCGTTGGTCCGTATCGTCGATGGCCGCACAGTTCCGAAGGCTCGGAGGTTTTCGACCAGGCCCCGACCGTACCGGGCCGCACCAACCTCGCAGACGCTCGCGCCCCGGAGAGGTCCGCCGTACCTTGGACCCGCGGACGCCGGGACCGAGGTACGGATTCGGCACTCACCAGGTGGCACGCCCCACCGCTGGTCGGTGCCGCGTTGCCCCCAAGCCGGCGAGCCGTGCAGTGGAGCGGGCCTCTGCACCGGATCCGGTTTCGTGACCGGGAGGACCTGCTCTGGCGATGTGCCAGGAGGAGGGGCGGTCCCTTGTCGCGAGCGCCCGGACACCGGAGGGCCGCTCCAACAATCGGTCGCTTCGCCGACCACGCCGGCGTCGGACGACCGGGGGCCGCGCCCAACGGATCATCGAACCGCCGCCCGGAATGTCCGCCCTTGGGGGCGCTGCCCCGGTCGACCGCACCCCATGGCCGCGCGATATAGATCATGGTATACGGCCCTGTATGTCGTTCCCGCAGGGAAACATGCGGCCATACCGCCGTCTGCGACACCGTTCGCCGGCGCCGGATCGGGCCCGGACGTGGTCGGAGTCTGTGGTGCGGCGGAGGGTGAACCCATTCCCCGTCTGCTGTCGCAGGCCGGCTTCGTGCGATCCAAGCGGGCAGGCACGGCGGACGGAACATGCGCGGGCCTCCAGATCACGGAGAATCCCGTTCCTCCGAAGTGCCCGATCGTGCCAAACTTTCGGCACGCGGAAGTGAATACCGTCCGGTTCAGCTACCACGAGGCTTTCGACCGCAATCTCGGCTGGCTGACCGAATGGGAGCAACTCGCCCTCCGCGCCAAGCGGGTCGCCGTTGCCGGGCTGGGCGGCGCCGGCGGCATGCATCTTCTGACCCTCGCCCGTCTCGGGGTCGGCGCGTTCACCGTCGCCGACTTCGATCGCTTCGACCTGGCCAACTTCAATCGCCAGGTCGGCGCCACCATGGCCACGATCGGGCGTCCGAAGGCCGAGGTGATGGAAGAGATGGCGCGGGCGATCAATCCGGAACTCCGAATTCGTCGATTCGACGCCGGGATCGGGGCGGCGGACATCGACGCCTTCCTCGACGGCGCCGATCTGTTCGTCGACGGGCTCGACTTCTTCGAACTCCCGATCCGCCGGCAGGTGTTCGCCCGTTGCGCTGAACTCGGCATTCCCGCGGTCACCGCGGCGCCGATCGGCATGGGCACAGGGTTCCTGATCTTTACCCCGCAGGGGATGAGCTTCGAGCGCTATTTCCGCTTTGCCGGCCAGAGCGAAAACGAGCAGTTCCTGCGGTTTCTGGTCGGGCTGACGCCGGCCGGGCTGTCGCGCGCCTATCTCGTCGATCCCACGCGGGTCGATCTCGCGGCCCGCAAGGGGCCCTCCACGGCAGCCGCGATCCAGCTCTGCGCCGGGGTGACCGCGACGATGGCGGTCAAGCTGCTGCTCGGTCGCGGCGGCGTGAAGGCTGCACCCTGGTACCATCAGTACGACGCCTATCGCGGCCGCCTGGTGACCCGCCGGCTTCGCTTCGGCAACGCCGGGCCGCTGCAGCGGGTGAAGCTCGCGGTCGGGCGGAGGCAGTTTTATCGCCACGCAGCAGCAGCCGTGCCGATGCCGGCGGCCGAGTCGAACCGGCCGCTATCAGAGATCGAGGAAATCCTCGACCTGGCGCGCTGGGCCCCCAGCGGCGACAACCTTCAGCCCTGGCGGTTCCGTGTCCTGGACCCGGAGACCGTGACGCTGACGGTGCGCCACGACCCGGCCGCCCGTATATATGAGTACCGCGACGGGGAGCCGACCTGGCTCTCCGTCGGCATGCTGCTGGAGACCCTGCGCATCGCGGCGAGCGCCCACCGGCGCGGCTTCGTCTGGGAAATGGCTGGCGATCCGGCGGGGAGCGAGATTCGTCTGCGGTTCCCGCCCGCCCCGGACGCGGTACCGGACCCGCTGATGTCCTTCGTCACGCTGCGTTCGGTCGATCGTCGCGCTTATGCGCCTCGCGGGTTGACCGCGGCGGACAAGCAGGCCCTGGCCGCGTGCCTCGACGGTGACCTCATGCTCGATTGGCACGAGAGCGCAGGCGCCCGCTGGCGCTTCGGTGCGCTGGCTGCCGCAGCCACCGCGATCCGGCTGCGCGCGGTGGAGGCGTTCGCGATCCACCAGCGGATCATCGATTGGTCGCGCCGGCACAGCCCGGACCGCATCCCGGCCGCGGCGGTCGGGCTACCGCGGCCGATGCTGCCGCTGATGCGCTGGTCGATGCAGCGATGGGAGCGGATGCGTCTGCTCAACCGGCTCGGCGGGGCGTCGTTGACCGCGCTGCAGCTTGATCGCCTGCCGGCGTGGCGCAGCGCGGCATTCTTCGTGGTGCGAGTCGGGCCGCCGACGCCAGGAGAGGACCCGACGGCGCGCCTGATGCGGATTGGCGGCAGGCTGCAACGGTTCTGGCTGACCGCGACCCGCCTCGGCCTCGTTCTGCAGCCGCAGCTTGCTGCGCTGGCTTTCGCCGAATACGGCGCGAGTGGGGTCGATTTCGCGGAGGACGCGGGTCTGATCTCCCGGGCGGTGGGCGTTGCTCGGCAATTCCAGGCGACAACCGGTCGTGCCCCCGGGGAGGTGGTGTTCCTGGGGCGCATCGGCGCGCCGCGCGCGGACCTGCCGGGAGCCCGCTCCACCCGTCTTGGCCTCGACCGTCTGGTCGACGTGGGCCCGGCCGCCGACACGGCGCCAGCCGACATCTGATCGATCCCTGGCGGTAAGCACCCCCTCAGGCGGCGATGTTCAGCGCTGGTTCCTGCCAGAGCGTCCCGCCATGGGTGATGAAATCCCAGATCAGCGGCTTTTCGTGGGCGATCCGGCCCAGTACCTCCGCGATGACGCCGACCACGGGCTGGCGCAGTCCATGATGGTCCACCGGCGCGCCGACCGGCTGGAAGCGGATCCCGCTGGCGCGCAGCAGCCGCAGCAGGCACGGTTCCATCAGCGCACACCAATGCGTCAGGCCGAGCCGCCCGCTCAATGCGACGATGCCGCGCATCAGCAAAAGCCGGAGCAGTGAATCGGAAACGCCGCTCTCGGCCCGCACCCGCTTCGAAAGAGCGAAGCGGGAGATCTCGGCGGTTTCGGCGTACGGCAGGTGGTGCCACGTCTCGCCGCCGGCGATCTCGCAGACCGGCATCCGCGCCGCGCCGCGGGCGAGCGCCGGGGCGATCAGTCGAACCGTGCCAACCGGCCGGCCGTTCGCCCGGTCCCGGACGAGCACGTGGGCGGAGAACGCATCGGCCGGGTCGCTCTCGCGTCCGTCCCTGGCGGGTTCGAAGCCGCGTTCCAGGCAGTAGACCTGGTAGCGAAGGCGGTGCACATCATCGATAAGCTTAGGCGAGTCCGCGAAGACCAGTTCGAACCTCTCCGCGACCGCACGGATCGCAGGCGCCATCGATTCGGGATTCACACCGATCTCCTACCCAGACGCCGGCTTATTCATGCTAACCGAAGATTTGTAAAACCCCCGCGATCATCACGATTCGTTCATCATCACGGGGAACGTATCATTAACTGGAAGAATGTCATTAACTGAACTCGAAATGATTATGCGCAGGGTGATGCGTGGGGCGCATGCAGACCGGGGCAGGCAGAAAACCTGCCGCCGCCCACCCGTCGAGGGGTCTCCGTGAGAGGGGCCGAGCGTCCGACCCGGCCGTCGACAGATCCAACCCGGGGCCGCGCGGTGCCTGCTCGCGATAGATAATGTACGGCCAGTCGTCAGCGGTTTCCCCGACGCGTCCTCCCCCGATGCGGCCTGCACGGAGCGGCGTCCGGCCTTGCATCCCGCCACCCCTTCGCGCATGGTGCCGGCGGATTGACAATGAGTTAGAGGGCAAAGCGCATGCGCCTGGCGGTGCTCAAGGAACGGCGGGCGCACGAAACCCGCGTCGCGGTGACGGCCGATACCGTCAAGCGCCTGGCCGGGCTCGGCCTGACGGTCGCGGTGGAAGCCGGCGCCGGCGGCGGCGCCTCGCTGCCGGATGCCGAGCTGGCCGCCGCGGGGGCGGAGATCGCGCCCGACGCCGCCGCCGCGCTGGCGGAGGCGGGCATCGTCTTCGCGGTGCAGATGCCGGAGGCGGAAACCCGGGCGCTGATCCCCCGCGGCGCGCTGCTGGTCTGCACCGCCAACGCCTTCGCCGATCCCGGGCTGGTGCCGGCGCTGGCCGAAGCCGGCATCGACGCGGCGGCGATGGAGCTGCTGCCGCGCATCACCCGCGCCCAGTCGATGGACGTGCTGTCCTCCCAGGCCAACCTCGCCGGCTACCGCGCGGTGATCGAGGCGGCCGCCGCGTTCCAGCGCGGCTTCCCGATGATGATGACCGCTGCCGGCACCGTGCCGCCGGCCCGGGTGTTCGTGATCGGCGCCGGCGTCGCCGGCCTGCAGGCGATCGCCACCGCGCGGCGCCTCGGCGCCATCGTCTCGGCCACCGACGTCCGTCCGGCGGCGAAGGAAGAGATCAAGTCCCTCGGCGCCGCCTTCGTCGGCGTGGAAGACGAGGAGACGGCGAAGCAGACCGGCCCCTATGCCGGGGAGCTGAGCGAGGCGTTCCGCCGGAAGCAGGCGGAGCTGATGGCCGCCACGGTGGCGAAGAACGACATCGTCATCTGCACCGCGCTGGTGATGGGCCGCCGCGCCCCGGTGATCGTCACCGAGGAGATGGTGGCCGCCATGCGCCCGGGCAGCGTGGTCGTCGATCTCGCCGCCGATGCCGGCGGCAATTGCGGCGCGACCAGGCCCGGCGAATGCGTGGTGACGGCGAACGGCGTCAGCGTGCTCGGCTGGCACAACTGGCCCGGACGCATCCCGGTGGCGGCCAGCGCGCTCTATGCGCGCAACCTGTTCACCTTCCTCAGCACGTTCTGGGACAAGGAGGCGAAGGCGCCGAAGCTGCCGGCCGACGACGACATCGTCAAAGGCGTGATGCTGACCCGCGGCGGCGCCGTGGTGCACCCCCAGTTCGCCCCGCAGCAGAGCGCGGCCGCCTGACCGCCCGCGCGTGATGACAAGCCGCATGACGACCAGCCGCCCGACCGAGGGAGACGCCGAATGACCCCGCAGCAACTGGCAGACGAGGCGCATCGCCTCGCCGCCCAGGCCCAGGCGCTCGGCGCCCACGCCCAGGCGCTCGCCGCCCATGCGAGCCACTGGGCCGGCCACGCCGTCATGGCGCACGCGACCGGCGGCGCGATTGGCGGCGTGCCGTTCATCTACCTGTTCTCGATCTTCGTGATGGCCTGCTTCGTCGGCTACTACGTGGTCTGGAACGTCACGCCGGCGCTGCACTCCCCGCTGCTCGCGGTGACCAACGCGATCAGCTCGGTGATCGTGGTCGGCGCCATCCTGGCCGCCGGCATCGGCGTGACCGGCTGGTCGCGCGCCTTCGGCTTCCTCGCGGTGCTGCTGGCCTCGGTGAACATCTTCGGCGGCTTCTTCATCACCCACCGGATGCTGTCGATGTTCCGCCGGAAGCAAGGGTAGGCCGCGCCGATGTCGCAACATCTGACCGACTTCTTCTACCTGGTCGCCGCCGTCCTGTTCATCCTGTCGCTGCGCGGGCTTTCCAGCCCCGCCACCTCGCGGCGCGGCAACATGTTCGGAATGACCGGCATGCTGGTGGCGGTGGCCGCCACCCTGGCCGGCTATGCGATCAGCGGCGCCGGCTACGCGCTGATCCTGCTCGCGATCATCATCGGCGGCACCATCGGCGTGGTGGTGACGCGGCGCATCCAGATGACGGCGCTGCCGCAACTGGTGGCGGCGTTCCACTCGCTGGTCGGGCTGGCCGCGGTGTGCGTCGCCGCCGGGGCGCTGAACGGGCCGGAGGCGTTCGGCATCGGCGTGCCGGGCGCGATCCATACCGAGAGCCTGATCGAGATGTCGATCGGCGTCTCGATCGGCGCGATCACCTTCACCGGGGCGGTGATCGCCTTCGCCAAGCTGCAGGGGATCATGAAGGGCGCGCCCATCGTGTTCCCGATGCAGCATCCGCTGAACCTGGCGCTGGCGATCCTGGCCGTCGTGCTGATCGTCATCTTCGTCGCCACCGGCGGCAACCAGGTGGTGTTCTGGCTGCTGGCGTTCCTCACCTTCGGGCTCGGCGTGCTGATCATCATCCCGATCGGCGGGGCCGACATGCCGGTGGTGATCTCGATGCTGAACAGCTACTCGGGCTGGGCGGCGTGCGGCATCGGCTTCACCATCCAGAACCTGGCGCTGATCATCACCGGCGCGCTGGTCGGCGCCTCGGGCGCGATCCTCTCCTACATCATGTGCAAGGGGATGAACCGCAGCATCTTCAACGTGCTGCTCGGCGGCTTCGGCACGGA
>JAGWSV010000253.1 GCA_028869315.1 Rhodospirillales bacterium | reverse complement strand
GGGGCCAGGGACCGGAGCGGCGCCAGCAGCCCCCCCTCCATCTCGCCGGCGAAGCGCGCGTGGCAGGCCGCGGCAATCCGCGCGGCGAACGCGGCGAGCGCCGCGCGCCGCGCCGGTCCGGCCCTGGGGGCGACCGCCTCGATTATGCGGGCAGCGCGGGCGGTGGCCGCCGCGGCGGCCCGGATCGGGGCCTGCGCTTCGCGTTCCAGGATTTCGGTGGCGGTGGCCAGGCCCTGCTCCAAGCCGCGATGCAACGCCGGGGAGCCCCGTTCGGCCCGCGCCATCGCCAGCATGGCGGCGGTCGCCGGATCGGGGGCACGGGCCAGCGCGACGGCGACGACCAGCGGCCAGGCGTCCGGCATCGTGGTCGCAGTGCGCGCCAGCGCGTCGCCCAGCGCCGCTTCCGGCCCGCGCAACTGCTCGAACAACTCCAGCACGGCGGCGACACCGGTCGCGATCGGCGCGAGGGACGCGGGCGGCAAGCCGGACTCGGTCCAGCCGGGCAGGCCGGAGGCGGTGGCGAGCGCCCGCAGCGGCGCGGGTGCCGCCGCCCATAGGGGCGGCCCCAGCGTGCAGGCGGCGCTGGCAATATCGGGATCGGCGCGCAGCTCCGCCGCCGTGGCCGCGGCAAGATCGGGCAACGCGTTGCGTACCGCCGCGATCAGCGGCGGCAGGGCCGTGCGCGGGACGGCGGCGCCGTCCGCCCAGCGGCCGGCGCTGGCGTCACGGATCACCGGATCGAGCGGCAGGAACAGCAGCCGGCCGAAATTCATCCGCCGCGGAATGCCCATCGTGCCCAGTTGCCGACGCAGCGGGGCGATCAGCGCGTCCGCCGCGCCGCGCTCGGGCAACGCGTCGAGCAGCGCGACCGCCCGGGCGATCTGCTGGTCCGGCGCTTGCGCCAGCGCGCGCGTCAGCGCCCGGGTCTGCTGGCCCAAAGTCGCGTCGCGGCTGGTCGTGTCGCGGGTCATGCGGCAAGCGCCCGCAGATGCTCGTTGCGGGCGATCAGGTCCAGCATCTCGCCGGTGCGCCAGTCCTCGTTCAGCAATACGGTTCTGCGGAACGTGGCGGTGCTGTCGGTATCCACCGACATGTCCATCCAGGCAGCGGCCTCCTTTGGCAGCACTGGGACGAGCCCCGCCATCTCGACCAGGGCCTCGCCACGTGCGCTGTCACTGGTGGCGGCCTGCCACAGCAGGCAGATCGGCTCCCACCCGTCGAGCAGCCATTCCGGCCGGGCCAGCAGTTCCGCCACCTTCGCTGGCGCGCGGGTCCAGCGGCGCAACAGGTCGGCCATGTCGGCGGTCAGGCCGTGCGCCTCCGCCAGCGCCCGAGAGGCGCAGGCCAGGGTGAGTTGCGCCGCGGCGGCGATCAGCATCGCTTCCTCGGCACCCGCGATGCCGGTGCGCATCGACCATTCGGTGGTTTCTTTCTGCAGAACTCGCAGCGCGGCTATCAGCCGGGGGATTCGCGGCGGCGGTCGCTGCCCTGGAACGCCTGGAGCGGCAAAGAGTTCCGAAACATCTTCCAGCGCCGCGGCGACCGCCGGAGCCGCGAGGCCGACCTGCGGCGCAATTTGCGCCACGGCGCGCCGACCGCGCTCGGCGAGTTTCTCGGCGGCGAGCATGTCAGCCCGGGCCGCCGCCTCCGGCACGGCGGCGAGGCTGCCGGGCGCAGCGGACGGTTGGGCTCGTTCCACCATCGACAGCAGCAGGAAATTCGCCACCAGGCGGTCCTTCCGATCGGCAGCCTCCGCGGCTGCGGCGGCGCGTTGCGCCTCTCGCCCGGCGAGGCCTTCGGCGAGCACGGTGCGGGCCGCACGGCGGATGTCCGAGGGGGTAACGCCTGCCAGCGCGCCAAGCCGCGCTGCAAGCTGCACGTCGTGCACCGTGGGTCGGCAGATCTGCCGCACCGCGGGCCAGGTCAGGATGTACACGCCGCGCCCGCCGGACGGGTTGGGCACGATGAAGTCGAGCCCCCCACGCTCCCCAGGGCGGCCGCGGGTGTTCGCCAGCACGGGGGTGGTGAACGGCACCGCGACCCCGCGCTCCAGGAAGGTCACGGGGTGGAAGGCCTGGACCGGCGGCAGATTGACAGTCGGTGCGGACGACATCGTCAGGCGTGTCGCACGAAAGTCGTTAAGCAACCGTTGGCGAGGCGGGGGCGTGTCTCATCTGCCGGGGCATCGGCGCGTCGCTTGCCGTGGCCCGCCCCTGGAACGCGAAGCCATTTCAGGGGTGGGTCACCAGGCTTCCGGCCATTTCTGCTCCGGGGCCTAAGGCCTGTGGGCGGCGCGGGTCGGCCTACCCCGCTTCCCGGGTGATATCCGCGCCGCACGCGGCCAGCTTCCGCTCCACCGATTCGTACCCGCGATCGAGGTGGTAGACGCGGTTCACCACCGTCTCTCCCCGCGCGGCCAGCCCCGCCAGCACCAGCGAGACCGAGGCGCGAAGATCCGTCGCCATCACCGGCGCGCCCGACAGCCCCGCGACCCCGCGCACGATCGCCGAGGCCCCGTGCACGTTGATCCGCGCGCCCATCCGGTTCAGTTCCGGAACGTGCATGAAACGGTTCTCGAAGATCGTCTCGGTGACCATCGCCGCCCCCTCGGCCACCGCCATCAGCGCCATGAACTGCGCCTGCATGTCGGTCGGAAAGCCCGGGTAGGGTTCGGTCATCGCATCGGTGCCGTGCAACCCGTTCAGCCGGCGCACCACCAGCGCGTCCGGCTGCTCCTCGATCTCCACCCCCGCGTCGCGCAGCACCCGCGCCACCGCGCCCAGATACTCCAGCCGGGCGCCGACCAGCCGCACGGACCCGCCGGTGATCGCCGCCGCGCAGGCATAGGTGCCGGTCTCGATCCGGTCCGGCAGGATCGCATGGCGCGCGCCGTGCAGCCGATCGACCCCCTGGATGGTCAACCGGTCGGTGCCGATCCCCTCGATCCGCGCGCCCATCGCGGTCAGGCAGGCCGCAAGGTCGCCGATCTCCGGCTCCCGCGCCGCGTTCACCAGCACCGTTTCGCCGTCGGCCAGGGTGGCGGCCATCATCAGGTTCTCGGTCGCGCCGACCGAAACGAAGGGGAACACGATGGTCGCGCCGCGCAGCCGTTCGGGCGCCGAGGCATGGATGTAGCCGGCATCGAGGCGGATCGCCGCCCCCATCTGCTCAAGACCTTTCAGGTGCAGATCGACCGGGCGGGTGCCGATCGCGCAGCCGCCCGGCAGCGAAACCCGCGCCTCGCCCACCCGCGCCAGCAGCGGCCCCAGCACGAGCACGGACGCGCGCATCTTCCGCACGATGTCGTACGGCGCCACGCTGTTGGTGATCCGCCCGCCCAGGCGCAGCGTCCGCCCGTCCGGCTCCACTGCGATGCCATGCTGCGCCAGCAGCGCCGCCATCGTATCGATGTCGGCCAGCCGCGGCACGTTGCCGAGCTCCAGCCGCTCCTCGGTCAGCAATCCCGCCGCCATCAAAGGCAGCGCCGCGTTCTTCGCTCCGCCGATCAGGATATCCCCCGACAGCGGCCGGCCGCCCTTGATGCGAATGCGGTCCATCACGCCGGCGCTCCTGCGGGGCGGGGAAGCAAGGCCAGGAGGGCTCTGCCCCCCTGGACCCCCCGCCAGGGGACAAGTCCCCTGGACCCCTCCAACGGCTTCGCCCGGGAAAGGGGCGCAACCGAGCGGATACAAGCGGCACCGTCGCGCCCCTTTCCCGGGCGAAGCCACCCCAAGGGATGCAAGGGACTTGTCCCTTGCCGGGGGTCCAGGGGGCGGAGCCCTCCTGGCATTGCTTTCTCCCCCCTCACAGCCGCGGCAGCGCGACGCCGCGCTGGTGCATGTATTTCCCGGCTTTGTCGGCGTAGCTGGTTTCGCAGGGCTCGTTTCCTTGCAGGAACAGGAACTGGCAGATGCCTTCGCCGGCGTGGATCTTGGCGGGCAGCGGGGTGGTGTTGCTGATTTCGATCGTCACCTGGCCTTCCCATTCGGGTTCCAGCGGGGTGACGTTCACGATGATCCCGCAGCGCGCGTAGGTGGACTTGCCGAGGCAGATCACCAGGATATCGCGCGGGATGCGGAAATACTCGACCGTGCGGGCAAGCGCGAAGCTGTTGGGCGGGATGATGCAGATGTCGGTGCGCCGGTCGACGAAGCTTTCGGGCGCGAACGCCTTGGGGTCCACGACGGCGGAATCGATGTTGGTAAAGATCTTGAATTCGTCGGCGACGCGCGCGTCGTAGCCGTAGCTCGACAGGCCGTAGCTGATGACGCCCGCACGCTTCTGGGCTTCGACGAAGGGTTCGATCATCCCGTGGGTCTGCGCCATGCGGCGGATCCAGCGGTCGGACATCACGGCCATGGGGGCAAGGTACTCCGGTGGCCCGGCAATGGGGCCGGACGAAGCGAAATCTCTAGCGCAGCCGGGCGGGGCCGGTAAACGCCCGGCCAACACGCGGCGGCGCGCGATGTCACGCGTCCTCTTCCGGGGCCTGGCGGGCGCGTTCCTGGCTCTTGCGCTTGCGCAGGTTGGCGCGCAGTGCGGCGGCCTCGCGGGCGCGGCGGGCCTCGGCGTCGCGCCGGGCGGCCTCGGTCTGGGCGGGGGGTTCGCGCGC
>JAGWSV010000252.1 GCA_028869315.1 Rhodospirillales bacterium | reverse complement strand
GGGCGCGGCGGCGGCGGATGGCGGGGGCGCGGCCGATCCTGGCGTCGTGGCGCCGCCCGGCGTCGCCGGCAGCGGGGTGGCGTGGATCGGCGCCGCGGCGGGGGCGGGCTGCGGTTTTGCCGCGGCGGCCGATCCCGCCACCTGCACGGTGTAGTCCGGCACGACCCGCGCCTGCTTGGTGCCGGCGATCACCAGCACGTGCAGGCCGATCGGCAACACCACCTTGTCGGTCTGGGTGACGGAAACCAGGTGGCCGCCGGTTTCCTGCACGATGTATTCCCAGCCCTTGGCGTCGGCCGCGGCCTGTTCGGCCGCGGTGCCGGCAATTCCGCCAAGCAGGGTGCCGCCGATCGCCCCGAACGCGGCGCCGATCGTCCCGCCGGGCGCCTGCGACCCGACGACGCCGCCCGCGGCTCCGCCGGTGACCGCGCCGACGGCGCCGTTGGCGGTGATCAGCACCGGGCGGACGCCGACGATCACGCCGCGCTCCACCTTCGCCGCCTGTTGCGCGGCGTCGGCGGCATAGGTGTTGGGGGAGTAGCTCTCGGTGCACCCGGCAAGCGGCAGCAGTGCAAGAACCAGCAGCAAGGGTGGCGTCAGGCGGGGCACGGGAGGTCCGGTCGGCTGGAGGCGGCCGTCACATAGGGCCGGACTGTGGCGCTGTCACGGCAGGCGCGGGGCGGTCACGCGGGATTTGCAGGGCATGCGGGATTTTGGCGTACGCCCGGTTCGGCGCTAGGCTCCGCGCGGCAACGAACCGGAGGAGACCGCCGTGATCCACGTGATCGCCATCATCACCGCCAAGCCCGGCCAGCGCGAGAACATCCTGGACGCGTTCCGCGCCAACATGCCGGCGGTGCATGCCGAGCAGGGCTGCATCGAGTACGGCCCGGCGGTCGATGCCGAGGGCATGGGCGGCTTCCAGACCAAATTCGGCCCGGACACCTTCCTGGTGATCGAGAAGTGGGCGAGCACGGAAGCGCTCGCCGCGCACGCGGCGTCCCCCCACATGGCTGCCTACGGCGCGAAGACGAAAGACTGGATCGCGAGCCGCGTGATCCATGTGCTGGAGCCGGCGGCCTGATCGCGGGCGCATCCTTCCGGCACATTTTCGTGACAACCGGCGCGCGCCGGCCGGGAGCCGGCGCGTGCGCAAGGGAGCGACGAACATGACCGAGGAACTGGCCACGCTCGGCGGCGGCTGTTTCTGGTGCCTGGAAGCGGTCTTCAAGGACCTGCGCGGCGTCAGCGCGGTGAAATCCGGCTACGCCGGCGGCGACGCGGTGAACCCGACCTACAAGCAGGTGCGCACCGGGCGGACCGGGCACGCCGAAGTGGTGCAGATCCGCTTCGACCCGGCCGCGGTGTCCTACGGCGACCTGCTGCGGGTGTTCTTCACCATCCACGATCCCACCACCAGGGATCGGCAGGGCCACGACGTCGGCTCGCAATACCGCTCCGTCATCCTGACCCACGGCGATGCGCAGCGGGCGATGGCCGACGCGGTGATGGCGGAGGTCGCGCAGGCGAAGCTCTGGCCGGCGCCGCTGGTGACCGAGGTGATGCCGCTGGACGCCTTCTATCCGGCCGAACCGGAACATGACGATTATTTCGCCCGCAACCCCTGGACCGGCTACTGCCAGGCGGTGGTGGGGCCGAAAGTGGCGAAGTTCCGCAAGACCTTCGCCGACCGGCTGAAACGGGAAGCGGCGGAATAATCCGCCCGCGGCGTCGCGTTTCGTCGCGGCGCGCGCCCGCAGGCCGATCACGACCCGGGCGGCGCGCACGGCGCCGGCCGGCACAACCGTCCGCCAGGAGGCCGTCCATGGATCTCGGGTTCACCGAAGCCGAACTTGCCTTCCGCGAGGAAGCCCGCCGTTTCTTCCGCACCGAGATCCCCGAGCGCATCCGCGCCAAGCTGCGCGACGGCGAACACCTGAGCAAGGAGGACATGGTCGCCTCCCAGCGCATCCTGAACGCGCGCGGCTGGGCGACGCCCAACTGGCCGGTGCAATGGGGCGGGCAGGACTGGTCGCCGGTGCAGGTCTATCTCTACCAGGACGAGATGCAGCAGGCCTACGTGCCGCCGCCGATCGCCTTCAACACCTCCATGGTCGGGCCCGTCATCGCGCAATTCGGCAGCGACGCGCAGAAGCGCCGGTTCCTCCCGCGGGCGGCGAACGCGGACGATTTCTGGTGCCAGGGCTTCTCCGAGCCGGGCTCCGGCTCCGACCTCGCCTCGTTGCGCACCCGCGCCGAGCGCAAGGGCGACACCTACGTCGTCAACGGCCAGAAGATCTGGACCACGCTCGCGCAATACGCCGACTGGATCTTCTGCCTGGTGCGCACCGATCCTGCGGTGAAGGCGCAGGAGGGGATCGGCTTCCTGCTGATCGACATGCGCTCCCCCGGCATCACCGTCCGCCCGATCGTGACGATCGACGGCGGGCGGGAGGTGAACGAGGTGTTCT
>JAGWSV010000251.1 GCA_028869315.1 Rhodospirillales bacterium | reverse complement strand
TCGCCGCCTACAGCCACCTGCTCGACACGATCGGCATGCCGGAGATCGAGTACCAGGCCTTCCTCCGCTACCAGGAGATGAAGGACAAGTACGACTACATGCAGGGGTTCTCGGTCGACAGCCGGCGCGACATCGCCCGCACCCTGGCGGCGTTCGGCGCCTTCACCGAGGGGCTGCAGCTGTTCGCCTCCTTCGCCATCCTGCTGAACTTCCCGCGCTTCGGGAAAATGAAGGGGATGGGGCAGATCATCTCCTGGTCGGTGCGCGACGAGACCTTGCACTGCAACTCGATCATCCGCCTGTTCCGCACCTTCGTCGGCGAGAACCCGGAGATCTGGGACGAGGACCTGCGGCGCGACCTCTATCTGACCTGCGCTTCCATCGTCGACCACGAGGACGCCTTCATCGACCTCGCGTTCGGCGAGGGGCCGGTGGAAGGGCTGTCGGCCGCCGAAGTGAAGCAGTACATCCGCTACATCGCCGACCGCCGGCTGGTGCAGCTTGGCCTGCAGCCGCTCTACCGGCTGGAGCGCAATCCGCTGCCATGGCTGGACGAGATGCTGAACGCGGTTGAGCACGCGAATTTTTTCGAGAACCGTGCCACCGAATACAGCCGGGCTTCTACAACCGGCAGTTGGGAAGATGCGTTCGACGATGCGCCGGCCGCCGATTCGTCGGCGGATGTGGCGGCACTATCTGGCGTTTTGCCTCATGCCGAGAGATTGCCCCTTGTCGTCGCACCTCCTGAAGCATAGCTTGGTCGGATATAATATACGCGCGTGTCCTAACGAGCCGATGGAAATGACGGCAGCATGGCGGGCCGTTGACGCGGGCTTTCGCGGCGCGTTCAAGAATGCGGCTCACGACGTGGATTGGGCACATGCCCGCTCCCCCCGGGGAGCCAGTCGACCAGCGTTTGCGAAAGGGGTTACGTTGAGCGAGGCCGAAGACAAACCAGTCAGGGAGCCCGGAACCTCCGCCGGGGTCTCTCGTGGCGCGTCGCCGGGGAGCCCGCCCCAGCGCTACACGCGGCGCCTGTCGGACAAGGTGCTGGTGGCGTTTCACCATGCCTGCGACCAAGGCGACTTCGAGGTCGCCGAGCATCTGCTGCACGTGCTGGAAATGATGCTCACCCGCCGCCCGCTGACCCCCGACGGCACGCGCCGGCGCAATATGGAAAGCCTGGTCGCCGCGCATGAGCGGCTGTGGCACCTGCGCCACCCGGAGACCACCAGCGGCTGAACCTCAGCGGCTGGGCGTGAGCGGCTGAACGTGAGCGGCTGGGCGGCGACTGCCGGGTCAGCCGAGGCAGGCAACCCGAAGCTGCGCGAACGCCCGCGCCCGGTGGCTGATCGCCGCCTTTGCCGCCGGCGACATTTTCCCGAACGTCTCCGTTGCGTGGGCCGGCGCGAAGATCGGATCGTAGCCGAACCCAAGCGACCCGCGCGGCGGCCATGCCGCCGTCCCGTCGACCCGGCCGAGAAACGTCGCGGTTTCGCCGTGCGGCCAGGCAAGGCACAGGGCGGCGATGAACCAGGCCCGCCGGTCCGCGGCATCGCCCAGTTCCCGGTTCACCCGCGCCATCGCGGCGCCGAAATCCTTCCCCGGTCCGGCCCAGCGGGCGGAATGCACGCCCGGCGCGCCGCCCAGCGCGGCGACGCAGAAGCCGCTGTCATCGGCCAGCGCCGGCAGCCCGGCCCCGCGCGCCGCCGCCAGCGCCTTGATCCGCGCGTTGCCGGCGAAATCGGGCGCGTCCTCCGGCGGTTCCGGCAGGCCGAGCGCCCCGGCCGAGACCACCTCCAGCCCGAACGGCGCCACCAGGGCGGCGATCTCCCGCAGCTTGCCCGCGTTGTGGCTGGCCAGCACGAGCCGGCCGCCCCGCTCCAGCCGCCGCGGCATCAGGCTTCGTCCAGCACCGCGCGCTGGGCGGCGAACAGCGCGGCGGTGCCGGCCCGCGCCAGGGCGAGCAAGGCGGTGAACTGGGGTTCCGAGAACGGCGCCCGTTCGGCGGTGCCCTGCAGCTCCACGATGCCGCCGGCATCGGTGAGCACGAAATTGGCGTCGGCGTCGGCGCCGGAATCCTCAGTGTAGTCGAGGTCGAGCACCGGGTTGCCTTCGACCAGGCCGCAGGACACGGCGGCGACCTGGCCGGTCAGCGGATCGCGCCCGAGCACGTTCATCTTGCGCAGGTGGCGGAACGCCAGCGCCAGCGCCACCCAGGCGCCGGTGATGGCGGCGCAGCGGGTGCCGCCATCGGCGTTCAGCACGTCGCAGTCGAGGGTGATGCTCATTTCCCCCATCGCCTTGCGGTCCACCACGGCGCGCAGGCTGCGGCCGATCAGGCGCTGGATCTCCTGGGTGCGGCCGGACTGCTTGCCGCGCGCCGCTTCGCGGTCGCCGCGGGTGTGGGTGGCGCGCGGCAGCATGCCGTATTCCGCGGTCACCCAGCCTTGGCCGGAGCCGCGCAGAAACGGCGGAACCCGTGATTCGACGCTGGCGGCGCACAGCACCTCGGTCTGGCCCATCCGGATCAGGCAGGAGCCTTCGGCATGGCGGGCGAACCCGGGTGTGAGGCTGAAGGGACGAAGTTCGTCGGCGGCGCGGCCGGAGGGGCGCATGAGCGGAATCCGTTGCGGTCAGGGGAAAGCCCAGTGTCGCACGCCGCGGCGTGCGCGGCTACCTCTCCCCGGCGCTGGCCGCGCGCCGTGGCGATCTGGCGGCGAGGGTCCGGCGATCGTGGCGCCGCTCGGGGCGGGCACGCCGCACCCTAGACGGCGAGATAGCGCTTCTTGATCGCCGTGTCGGCTTTCAGCGCCGCGATCGTATCGCGGTAAACGATCTGCCCCTTGTCGATGATTGCGGTGTGAGTCGCCAAGCCCAGGCAGAAATGCATGTTCTGCTCGGCGAGCAGCAAGGTCACCCCCATGTCGCGCAGCTTGCGGATCAACTGGCCGATCTGCGCCACGATGATGGGCGCGAGCCCTTCCGAGGGTTCGTCCAGCATCAGCACCTCGGGGTTTCCCATCAGAGTGCGGGCGATCGTGAGCATCTGCTGCTCGCCGCCGGACATGCGCCCGGCCAGCCGGGTCTTCATGTTCGCCAGCAGCGGGAACACCTCGTAGATCCGCGGGAGCGTCCAGTAGTCCTGCCCCTGCGGCCCTTTCTTGGCGCCGATCAGCAGGTTGTCCTCCACCGTGTGGTCGGGGAAGACCTGCCGGTCTTCGGGCACGAAGCCGATGCCGGCGCGTGCGATATCGTAGGGACGGCAGCCCTGGATCTCGGCGCCGGCGAAGCGGATGCGCCCGTTCTTCGGCCGCGCCAAGCCGATCAGCGCCTTGAACGTGGTGCTCTTGCCGGCGCCGTTGCGGCCCAGCAGGGCCACGGTCTGGCCGCGCTCGACCACGAACCCGACGCCGAACAGGATCTGGCTGGCGCCGTAATAGACGTCGATGCCCTCGACCTCCAGGATCGCCGCCCCCATCACGCCGCCTCGGTCTCGGGATGGCCCAGATAGGCTTCGATCACCTCCGGATTGTTGCGGATTTCCTCGGGCGAGCCTTCGGCGAGCACGGCGCCGTAGCGCAGCACCCGCACGGTCTGGGCGATCTTGAAGACGATATCCATGTCGTGCTCGATGAAGATCAGGGTCATGTGACCGCCCTTCCACAGCGCCTGCACCTTCTCGATCATTTGCCAGCGCTCTTCCGGGCCCATGCCGGCGGTCGGCTCGTCGAGCAGCAGCACCCGCGGCTCGGCGGCGAGCGCGAGACCGATATCGAGCAGCTTCTGGTCGCCATGCGACAGGTTGCGCGACAGCACCTCCGCGACGTCGGTCAGGCCGAGCAGTTCCAGAAGTTCGTCGGCGCGCTGGCGCACACCCGCCGAGGCGAACCGGCCCCAGAGACTGCGCCACTCGCCGCGATGGGACTGCACGGAGGCCGCCATCGCCTCGCGGACGGTCAGGGTGGGAAAGATGCTGGCCACCTGAAATGCGCGCGCCAGCCCCTTGCGCACGATCTCCGTCTGCTTCAACCCGACGAGGTCCTCGTCGTCGAGCAGCACGCGGCCGGTATCGGGGCGCAAGTGGCCGGTGATCAGGTTGAACAGCGTCGTCTTGCCGGCGCCGTTGGGGCCGATCACGGCATTGAGCGAGCCGGTCGCGAACTCCAGGCTGACGTCGTTGGTGGCGATCAGCCCGCCGAAGCGCTTGATGAGGCCTTCGATCTTCAACATGGCTCAGTCGCCGCTTCGGTTGGTCGGTCGTTCGGGCCGGAGGCCGCCATAGGTGTCCCAGGGGCCTGCCGTCAGCCAGCCGGCATCTACCGGCAGGCAGGCGCCGGTGACGGCGGAGGCATCCTCCGACAACAGGAAACAGATCGCCCGCGCCACTTCCTCCGGCTGCACGAGCCGCCCCAGCGCGGCGTTCCGGATCAGCCGGTCCGGGTCGCGTTTGCCGGCGTCGATCTCAGCCTGAAGCAGCGGCGTGAGCGTGTAGCCGGGGGCCACGGCGTTCACCCGCACGCCGGACCGGCCCCACTCGGCGGCCAGGTTGGCCGTCAGGCTGATCACCGCCGCCTTCGCCGGCCCGTAGGCGTGCAGCGGCGTCGAGCGGAGGCCGGTGATCGACGCAATGGTGACGATCGCCCCGCGGCGGCGCCGTGCCATGCGGTTGCCGAAGGCAACACAGGTGAGCCAGGTTCCGCGGAGATCGATGTCCATCACGCGTTGCCAGGCATCGCTCGCCAGGTCTTCGGGCGGCAGGGGCGTCTGGGTTACCCCCGCCGACGTGACCAGAAGATCCACCGGCCCGACCGTCGCTTCGGCCTGCTCGGCCAGCGCCGCGACCGCGGTGGCATCCGCCACGTCCACCGTGAGTGCGAGGCCCCCGAGCCGGGCGGCGACCTCCCGCGCGCGAACCACGTCGCGGTCCGCAATCACGACCCGGGCGCCCTCGGCCGCCAACCTGGTGGCGACCGCCACGCCGATGCCGCTGGCGCCGCCGGTGACCACCGCGACCTGGGTGTCGAACCGGTTCATGTCTGCTGCCGCTCCCGGGCGGCAAGCCGCGCCGCCAGCACCGCCTGCCGCTTCCGCTGACGCCACTCCACCAGAACGTCGAGGCAGCCCTTGCGCAACCCCAGCACGATCACCAGCAGGATGACCCCGAGGGTCAGCCCGTAATAGTGGGTATAGGTGGTAACCACGTCGTTGAGCTTGCTCAGGATCACGGTGCCCAAGAGCGGGCCGAGGAACACGTTCATGCCGCCCAGCATGATCATGAAGATCGCATTGCCCGACGTGGTCCAGAACGCATAGGTCGGATAGGCGCCGGAGACGAACAGCGCCAGGATCATGCCGCCCACCGACGCGATCAGCGCCGCCAGAACGAAGATCACCAGTTTCACCCGCATCACGCTGACGCCGAGGAAGCCGGCCCGGTGCGCGTTGTCGCGCACCATCCGCATCGAATAGCCGAACGGAGACACCACGATCATGCGCATCAGCAGGATGCAGGCGACCGTAAGCACGCAGGTCACGACATAGAACGTCGACGGGTGCGCGAGGTCGATGCCGAGGAACGGCGGGCGCGGAATGCCGCCGAGCAGCCCCTGGTCGCCGCCCGTCACCTGCCGCCACGCCAGGATCACGTTGTAGATCATCATCTGGAAGGCAAGCGTGAGGAAGGCGAAGTAGATCTCGGTCAAGCGGATGCAGATCGCGCCGATCGCCAGTGCCGCCACCGCCGTCGCCGCCAGTGCGGCAAGGAACGCGGCCGGGATGCTCCAGCCGCCGGTTTGCAGCAGCAGCGCGAACACGTAGGCGCCGATGCCGAAAAACATCGCATGGCCGAACGAAACCATGCCGGTATAGCCGATGAGCAGGTTGAGCGACATCGCCAGCAGGCCATAGGCGCAGGCGTGGATGATGAAGTCGCGCAGCGGCGGCGAGTGGAACAGGGTGGGCAGCGCGATCACCACCGCCAGGGCTACTAAGGCGATCAGCAGGTCGCGCAGGAACGAGGGGGTGCGCATCGCGGCTACCGCACGCGCTGGCCGAACAGGCCGGTCGGCTTCACGATCAGCACCACCGCCATGAAGGTGAACATCAGGCCATCGGTGAACAGCGGGAAGCCAATCGCGCCGAAGGATTGAATGAGGCCCAACAGGATGGAGGCCACCAGCGCGCCGACGATAGAGCCCATGCCGCCGATGACGGTGACTATGAAGCTCTCGATCAGCACCGAGAAGCCCATGCCGGCGGTGAGCGAGCGGACCGGCGCGGCGAGCGCGCCGGCGGCGCCAGCCATCACGCTGCCGAGCGCGAACACGGCCGCGAAGACATACGGGGTGCGGATGCCGAGCGCGGCGACCATGTCGCCGTTCTGCGCCGCGGCGCGCACCACCTTGCCGAAACGGGTGCGCGCCATCAGCAGCCAGAGCGCAAGCCCGAACAGGGCGGAGATGCCGATCAGGAACAGATAGAACGGCGGCACCACGCCGCCGGCGATGAACAGCGGCGGGACCATGAACGCCTCCGGCATCCCCATCGAGAGATACGACGCGCCCCAGACCATCTTCACCACGTCGTCCAGGATCAGCACGAAGGCGTAGCAGACGAGCAACTGCATCAGCACGTCGGAGCCGTACACCCGGCTGATGAAGAACCGCTCGAACACGATGCCGAACAGGCCGGTGCCGACCGCACCGGCAAGGATGGCCAACGCGAAGCTGTGCGTCGGCACATAGACTGTATAGGCGAAGAAAGCCCCCAGCATGTAGAGCGAGCCGTGGGCGAAATTGACCACGCCAAGCACGCCGAAGATCAGCGTGAGGCCACAGGACACGAGAAACAGCAGCATCCCGCTGATCAGCCCGCTGGTGGTCTGCGTGACCACGCAACTGACCTGCGAGACGCAGCTGCCGAGCGCGGAAAGATCCACCTCAGAAGCTCCAATGAAGGACGAACGCGACCCGCCGCCGGGCGCATGGTACCCGCGCGGGCGGCCGCCCCTTTTCGTCGTCCGGGCCGCGCCGCGCGCAATCGCCTGAGACTGTCGGTCCCTGCGATCAGGCGTACCCTTTCTTCTTCTTCCACTCCGCCTCGTGTTCGAGGATGGCCCCCCAATCGGCCATCTGGATATCCGTCAGATACGGGTCCACCGGCTCCGTGATGCCGTAGGCGACCGCGTAGTCGATGATCGTATGATCCTCGGCCCGCATGGTGATGGTGCCCTTGACGCCGAAGGGCGACTTGATGGTCCGCCCGGCGATCGCGGCGGCCAGCAGCTTGCCGTCCGTCTTGCCGCCGGTCTTCTTCAGCGCGTCGCACATGAACGCGGCGCCGGTGGCGTTTTGCCACGACCAGTTGGTCGGCCACTGGCCCGGGAAGCGCTTCGTATAGGCGGTGTAGAACGCCTCGTTGGCGGCGCTGTGCGGAACGATCCGGTTGTAGCGGGACCCGGAATGCAGCCCCTTCGGCAACGACTTCACCGCCTTGAGCACGCTGTAGTCGCCGAGATTAACCGCGAACGTATCGATATTGTGGAACAGGCCGTAGAGGTTGCCCTGGTCGATGAAGGCCGACAGGTCGCCGCCCCAAAGGGCGGAATACAACGCCTGCGGCTTTTCCTGCAGGATCTTGGTGATCACCGGCGTGTAGTCGGGCTGGAACAGCTTCGGCCAGGCACCTTCCACCAGCCGGATCGCCGGGTCGAAGATCTTCGCGTATTCCATGAACTGCGCGGTATTGTCGCGCCCGTATACGTAATCCGGCGAGCACGTCATCCACCGCGTCAGCTTCTTCTTCTTGGCGATCGCCGCTGCGTACTGGCCGCCGCCGACCGCATCCTGGATGCCTTGCCGCGCCGAACGGAACACGGTCGGAATGTGCATCTTCGGATCGGCGGTCAGCTGCGAGGTTTCGGAATTGGTGTGGATGCAGAGCACGCCGCGGGTGCGCATCACCTCGTGGACGGCGAAGGCGCCCGAGGAGGCTTCGGAGTCCAGGATGATTTCGCAGCCTTCAACATCCATCAAGTCCCGCACCACGCGGGCGGCTTCGTCCGGGCGGCCTTTCGAATCGCGCACCACCAGTTCGATGGTGCGGCCGCCGGCACCGCCTTCGGCGTTGAATTTGTCGATGACCAGGCGGGCCGCGTTCGAGCTGGAGGTGCCGACAAGCGCGACGCGGCCGGACAGGATGGTATTCATGCCGACGCGGATGACCTTGCCGGCCGCCTTGGCGATATGGGGGAACCCGCCGATCCCGCTGGCGAGCGTCAATGCGCCGGCGCCCTTCAGGGCGGCGCGGCGGCTCACGCCGTGTCGGATCGTTCCTTTGGCCTGCATCACATTTCCTCCTGTCGCGCGCGGCATCCGCTGGGATTCAAACATGCGGTCGTTGGTTTTCCGGCAGTTCCCGGATCGGCCCGTTGGGCCGTCATCGGCAAGATTAACCATCGGTTCGATTGCCGCGCAATAGGGCCTCGGCCGGGAAGCGAGATGCAGGCACCCACCGGCCGACCCGGTGCTCAGAAGAGCCGCCGCCCTGTCCCGCTCATTCCGCCTGCGGCCGCCGCCCGGGCGGATGCAGAGACCCGAGCGGGCGCGGTCTGATCATGGGATGGAAACGGGACGCCCTAACCGCGGCCGGCCGGCGGATCGCAGGGCCGCGTGCCCATGTCGGCCGGCACCGACACCTCCAGAAGCTCGAAGTCGCGTGACGCGCCGGTCTCGTTGTGCGGGGTGTTGCCGGGGATGAACACGGAATCCCCCGCCTGCAGCCGCACCTTGCGGTCGGCGAATTCGAGGTCGATCCAGCCGCTGAGCAGGTAGACGAACTGGCCTTCGCACAGGTGCACGTGCCAGCCGGTCGGCTCGGTCATGCCGTCCTTGCCGACGGTCACCTGCGCCCGGATGCGGCCCTGGCTGCCCTTGGTCACACCGAGATCGCGATAGGTGAAGAACGCCCGGCGTCCCTGCACCAGCACCGGGTCGGCGGCCGAGGAGACGGCGATTTCGGGTCCGGCGGAACGGGCTTCGGCGGTCGTGGACATGGATGGTTTCCTCCTGTGGCGCCGGTGGAATCCGGCGGTGCCTTTTGATGGGGTGCCGCTTGCGGGCGTCCCGGCGGCGGCTCCGGCCGCGGCGCCGCCCGGCGGTCGGCCCGGCCGCCGCTCAGTC
>JAGWSV010000250.1 GCA_028869315.1 Rhodospirillales bacterium | reverse complement strand
CGCCAGCCGCCGCGGCGACCAGGGCGCGGGTCGCCGGGCCGCTGCCCGCGCGGTCTGCCCGCAACTGGCGCAGCCGCCCCCTGGTCGCGGCTTGGTCGGCATTGGACGGGTCCTCGGTCCAGCCGAGGCCGGCCGCCGTCAGGGTCGCGCGCAGCCGCGCCGGCGGGATATCGAGCAGCGGGCGCAACCGCCGCGGGCCGGCCGCTTCCGTCAGCGCCGCGATGCCGGCGAGCCCGGCCGGGCCACTGCCGGACAGCGCGCGCAGGATCACCGTCTCCGCCTGGTCCCCCGCATGGTGGCCAAGCAGCAGGTGGACGATACCGGCTGCGGCGCAGGCCGCGTCCAGCGCGGCATACCGCGCCGCCCGCGCCCGTTCGGCCAATCCCGGTCCGCGGGCCAGCCCGTGCAGCCGCAGGATGCGAGCCGGCACGCCAATCCCGGCCAGTCGCGCCGCCGCCTCGGCCGCTTCCGCCGCCGCCGCCGCCCGCACTCCGTGATCGACGATCAGCCCGAGCAGCCTGCCGCCGCGCGCCCCCACCCAGGCATGCGCCAGCAGCGCCAGCGCAAGACTGTCGGCACCCCCCGAAACCGCCACCG
This sequence comes from Rhodospirillales bacterium, assembly GCA_028869315.1. Lineage (GTDB taxonomy): Bacteria > Pseudomonadota > Alphaproteobacteria > Acetobacterales > Acetobacteraceae > JAJZVS01. The sequence continues at coordinate 2,744 of JAGWSV010000250.1, read as the reverse complement.
CGACATGCGGCGACGGCTCGAACGGGCCGAGCGGATCGAGTCTTGCGGCGAATTCCGCCGCACCGACGGGCGGATGGGCGTCTGCCCGCCGGCGGCAATCGAGGCCGGGCGCGGCTAACGGCACCTGGCGCGGCGGGCGACGGCCGCCGCCTGGGTCTTCAGGGCGTCGCCTTCGCGCGGGTACTGGGCATGGAGCTTGGCCAAGGTTTCGCAGGCGGCGCGGCCTTCGTTGATCGAAGCCAGCGACTGCGCCAGGCCCAGCAGCGCCGCCGGCGCGTGCGGGCCGTGCTTGCCGCGGTTGTAGGCGTCGTCATAGGCGATCGCGGCACGCGACCATTGATGCTGGCCAGCCAGTGCCTCGGCCAGCACGAACTGCGCGTCATACGCCGCGGGCGACGCGCGATGGGCAAGGACGCCCCGCGCGGCATGCTCGGCCGCCCGATAGTCGTGCCGGTCGAGCGCCGCATAGGCGGTCTGCAGCGGGCCGGCGTGGGCGGCCGGCTTGCCGCGTTCCTCCGCCGCGGCCCGATGGGGCGGCGGCGGCGGAGCCAGGGTGCGCTTCGGGGCGAGCCGCGGCGCACCCGGTTGGATGCCGCCTTGGCTCCCCGCCGGGTTGCCGCCCGGGCCGCCGGCGGCCGGCGCGGCCGAGCCCGGATTCGCGATTTCGAACTTGAGGTCGCCGAGGCTCTTCTGCAGGTCGGCGATCTTTTGCCCGTCGCTGTTCTGCAGCTCGTCGACGCGGCCGCGCAGGTCGCGGATCTCGCTCTCCATGCTGTTCATCCGGTCGAGCAGCTGGACCACGATGTCCGAGGTGCCGCTGGACGGCGCCGTGGGCGCGGAGCGGGCCTGGCCCAGATAGGACCCCCCGTTGGTGTCGACCCGCGCACGCAGCGCGTCCAGTTCCTGGCGCAGCTGGAGGATCTGATCGCGCAGCGCGATCCCCTCCCGGCTTTCGATTTGTGCTGCGGCCGGCGGCGCCAGCCCGAGCATGGCCGCGGCGGGAAGCAGGGGGAGCGCGGCGAGAGCGAGCGCTTTCAAGGTCGGCAGGCGCATGCGCGGTTCCTTGCGTGGGTCATACGGCACGTGGTTCGGACGGGACGTCGGACGGAGTGCCCCGGGTGCCGAAGCCCCCGAGGTTCGAAGCCGGCAGCCCGCAACCGGCAGCCCGCACCCGGCAGCCCGCACCCGGCACTGGGGCACCGGCGGGTGCGGAGATACGGTCGGACCGCGGGCGCAGGTTCAAGCCGGCAGTCTACAACGCGGCGAGACGGCAGCGGAACCGGCGCGGCGCGGCGCACTGCTCGCCGTCACCCCACGAAAACGTGCTCGCCATGAACGCAGCAAGGCGCCGCCGGAACCTCCGGCAGCGCCTGTGCGTCGCATCGGCTGCGCCTCATCGGTCGCCGTGCCCGGGCCGCGCCGACGGCCCGCACCCGCGCGGGAGCGGCGACGTCGATCGGGCCCGGCATTCGCGGCGTGGGCTTAGTTGCCCTGCGGGTTGAAGCCCTGCACCGAGGTGATCGCGTTGCGGTTCTGCGCCCAGGCCTGCTCGTTGTCGCCGAGCGCGACCGGACGGTTCTTGCCGTAGCTGATGGTCTTGATGCGGGCCGGGCTCACGCCCTTGGCGACCAGATATTCACGCGCGGCGTTTGCGCGGCGATGACCCAGCGCCAGGTTGTATTCCTCGGTCCCGCGATCGTCGCAGTTGCCGGCGATCAGGATCTGCACCTGCGGATACTTCGCCAGCCACGCCGCCTGCCGGTCGAGAGTCGCCTTGTCGGAGGAGGTCAGGGCCGATTTGTTGAACGCGTAGAACACGCGGTCACCCACGTTGGCGACCAGGTCCTGCTCACTGCCGGGAGCGGGACCGGCGGTGGCCGCGGACGCGCCGGTCGTCGCGCCGGTTGTCGTGGGCTTGTGAGCGCAAGCCGCCAACAGGGCGACGGCGGCGAAAGCGCCGAGAAGCTTGATTTTCATTTGAGGGTGGTCCCTGGATGTACGGTGCAGCGGGTCAGGCATCAGAAATACCGGCGCAACGGGTAACCGTTGCAGTCCTTTGGTGCATTAGTCGGCGCTGCGTAAGGCGTCAAGGATCAGAACGCGCGGCCGTATCGCGGCATTTGCAGACCCGTAACACCTGCGGCCGGAAAGTCACAGTCCCAGGAGTCCCTGGGGCGAATCCGGTCGACCAGGGGCCGCGGCGGCGCCCGGGCCGGGCCGGGCCGACCGGGGTGGTGGCGCGGAAGGCGGCGCCGGGGCGGTCTTCGCGGAACCGGACGCATCAGCGGTCGCGCCCACCGTTCCGTCGGCAAACCGCAGCCGCAACCGCGCCCCGGGGGCCACCGAAGCGGCCGCGGTCAGCGCCTGTCCCGAGCCATCGGTGACCAGCGCGTAGCCGCGCCGCAGCACCGCCAGCGGCGACACCGCCTCGAGCCGCGCCCCCGCGCCCTCGGTATGCGCCCGCGCTTCCCGCAGCAGCGCGCCGAGGGGGGCCGGGGTGAGACGCGCCAGGGTGGTCCCGGCGCCGCGATGCACCCGCGCCACCGCCTGGCGCAGCGCGAAGCCGAGCCGCTGGCCGGACAGGGTCAGGGCGGTGCGCCGCCGTTCCGCGAGCCCCGGCAAGGCGCGGACCAGCCGTGCCCCGGCCTCCGCCACGCCACGCCGGGCCTGGATGATCAGTCCGGGCAGGTCCGGCAGCCGGCCGGCCGCCCGGTCCAGCCCGGCGCGGCGCGCGGCCAGCAGGT
>JAGWSV010000249.1 GCA_028869315.1 Rhodospirillales bacterium | reverse complement strand
GATCGCCAGCCCGAGCACCGCCGCCGCGACGGCGCCCAGCAGCAGCACCGCGAACCGCGGCGGGAGCCAGGCGGACAGGCCGAGCAGGGAGGCGGCGACGAACGCCCCGCCGACGCCGGCGGCCGGCCACAGCGCCGGCCAAAGCCGCTCGACCAGCAGGACCGCGCGGGCGAGCGCACGCCTTGCGGGCAAGCCCGCGCCGGGCCGACGGGCCGGCTCCGGTCCGGTTGCGGGCCCGGGCCGGGGGATCATTCCAGCCAGTTCGGTACCGTCTCGTCCCGCCATTGCGCGGCAAGCTCCTGGCGCGGGCGGATCGGCGCCCAGCGGCCATCCTCGACCAGCGCCTCGGCCGCCAGCGGACGGGCGTTGTAGGTCGAGCTCATCACCGAACCATAGGCACCTGCTTCCAGGATCGCCACCAGCGCGCCGGGCGCCAGCGGCGGAAGCAGGCGATCGCGCGCGAATGTGTCGCTGCTCTCGCAGACCGGGCCGACCACGTCGGCGGGGCTGAGCGGAGCCGCGAGGTCCGCCGCGCCGACCGGCACGATGCCGTGCCAGGCGTCGTAGATCGCCGGGCGGGCGAGATCGTTCATCGCCGCGTCGAGCACCACGAAGCGGGAGCCGCCATCCCGCTTCACCAGGATGACGGCGGCGAGCAGCACCCCGGCCGGCCCCACCAGCCAGCGGCCGGGTTCCAGCAGCACGCCGACATCGAGCCCGCCGAACGCCTCCGCGATCACCGCGGCGAGGCCTTCGGGGCTCGGCACCGGTTCGTCGCGATAGGGAATGCCGAGGCCGCCGCCGCAATCCACCAGCCGCACCGCCTGCCCGGCGGCGCGCAGGTCGCGCACCAGCGCGGCGATGCGGCCATAGGCGGCGCGGAACGGCGCGAGGCTGCGGATCTGGCTGCCGATATGCAGCGCCAGCCCGACCGGGGCGATGCCGGGCAGGCCGGCGGCGTGGGCATACAGCGCGGCGGCCCCCGCATAGGGGATGCCGAACTTGTCGCGCGCCCGGCCGGTGGAGATTTTCGCGTGCGTGCCGGCGTCCACGTCCGGGTTGACCCGCAGCGCCACCGGCGCGACGCGGCCCATGCCGGCGGCGATCACCGACAGCATCGCCAGTTCCTCGGCGCTTTCGACGTTGATCTGGGCGATGCCCTGGGAGAGCGCGAGGCGCAGCTCCTCGGCCGTCTTGCCGACGCCGGAGAACACGATGCGGGCGGGCGGGATGCCGGCGGCGCGGGCACGCAGCAGCTCCCCGCCGCTGACCACGTCGGCGCCCGCCCCCGCGCTGCCGAGCAGGCGCAGGACCGCGAGCCGGTCGTTCGCCTTGACCGCGAAATGCACGTGCGCGGGCAGCCGGGCGGCGGCCAGCGCGGCGGCCAGCGCGCGGTAGCGGGCGCGGATGGTGCCGGCACCGTACACCCAGGTGGGGGTGCCGAGGTCGCGGGCGATGGCGGCCAGCGGCACGCCTTCCAGCAGCAGCCCGTCCAGCGCGTGGCGGGCGAGATGGGGGCGCGCGGCGAGCAGCGCGTCGGGCGTCGGGTCGGGCGTGTCGGGCTGGTCGTGCGATGCGTTCATGGCGCGACCCTATACCCGAGCCCGCCCGTCCGCGCAGCAACAGCGCGGCAGGGAGGGCCTCGTGTGGCGGGTATGGCGCGCAGCATCGCCAGGGGAGCATCGCCAGGGGAGCCGGGATGCGGGCCGGCGCCGGCCTTGTTGCTGGCAAACCGGGACGCGGCCGGGCGGAACCGGGCGCGGCTCAGGCCGGACCGCCCAGGTGCCACAGCCCGAGCAGGGCAGCCCGCCGCAGGCTCGGGCGCGCCAGCCAGGCGCGTCGCAGCCCGCCGAGCGCCTCCGCCCGGCGCCCGTGCCAGAGCAGCGCACGGCCGGCGACCCAGGCGGTTTCCGCCTCCATCCGCCGGCGCAGCCGGGCAAGCCGCCCGGGTTCGAACCGCGCCAGCACGGCGGGGGCGGTGAAGGCGGCGGCCAGCGCCGGGGCGAAGGCGGCCGTATCCGCGGCGGCGGCCAGGAACGCCCCTGCCGCCCGGCGGCGGACGAACAGCACCGGCCGGCGCCCCGGCGCCGCGACGAACGGCCCCAGCGCGGCCAGGCGGACCCAGTATTCCCAGTCCTCGCCATAGCGGAGCTCGGGGCGGAACCCGCCGGCCCGCGCCACCGCCTCGGCGCGGATCAGCAGGTGCCCGCCATTGGCGAAGCGGTTGCGGGTCAGCAGCCGCGCCAGCACGTCCCCGCCGATGCCGGGCTTCACCCGTCCCGCGCGGCGGGCTGCCGACAGGACCGCGCCATCCTCCGCCCGGGCATGATCGGGCGCGCCATCGTCCGGCGGGCCATTGTCCGAGGGGTTATCATCCGAGGGGTCATCGGCCCGCACCATCACGTAGGGGCCGCTGGCGGCCACCGCGCGGGGCGCGGCGCGCAACCCGGCATCCAGCCGCGCCAGCGCATCGGGGGCCAGCGCGTCGTCGGCGTCCAGGAACAGCAGCGCCGTGCTGCCCGCCAGGGCCGCGATGCCGTGGTTGCGCGCCGCGGACACGCCGGCCGGCGCCTGGCGGCGGAGGCCGATCCGCCGGTCGGCGAAGCCGCTGGCGACCGCGGCGGTGGCGTCGGTCGAGCCGTCGTCGACCACCACCGCCCGCCACTCCGCCCGCGTCTGCGCCAGCAGCGAACGGAGCGCGGTGGCGAGCCAGGGGGCGGCGTTGCGGGCCGGAATGACGACGCCGATCGGCGGAACGGACAGCATGGCGCCCAGCAAGCCACGCAAGGATGAACCCCGGGTAAGCGGCCGGGGCGGAAGCCGCCGGGCCCGGCGCGCACGGCGGCCATCGAACCGATCGGCGGCGTCGAACCGGCCCTGAGGTTTTGTTCTGATCGGCAGCTTTGTCGGCGTGCCGACGCATTTATTTGCCGACGATGCCTTATGTGCCGACGATGCCTTAGCTGGTTTTCATGCCCGCCCCACGCCGCGCACAGGCACGCCCGGGCAGACTGGCGCCATGGCACTCTGGCTGCGCACGATCGGCCTGGCGGCTTTGACCCTTGGGGTCTGGTTCGGGGTCTGGCCGGCGATCATGCCCGGCGGGCATCTTCTGCCGCCGGCGCGGATCACCACCGACAGCGCCGTCTATTGCCGCAAGCTGGCCGGGCGGGTCGACATCCTGGCGCATGGGGCGCCGACCGAGATCATACCGGCCGAAGCCTTGCGCCTGCGCACGCAGGGACAGAGCCTGTGCGCGGCGGGGCGGGTGCGCGACGGCCTGATCTGCCTGCGCCGCGCGGTGCTGCTGCTGCGTCATCCCGGCTCGCGCGCCGTGGCACCGATCGGGACGGCACCCAAGGGGACATCAAGCGGGCCGCCATCCGCCGGTCCCGTATCGGTTCGCCGGTAACGCATCGTCGGCAAATAGGTGCGTCAGCACGCCGACAAAGCTGCCGATCAGAACAAAACCTCAGGTCTCGTTCGACATTGCTGATCGATTCGATAGGTGTCGAACGGGCCCTGAGGCATCGTCGGCAGATAAGTGCCTCAGCACGCCGACAAAGATGCCGATCAGAACAAAACCTCAGGGCCCGTTCGACGTCGCTGATCGACTCGATAGGTGTCGAACGGGCCCTGAGGCATCGTCGGCAAATAAGTGCCTCAGCACGCCGACAAAGATGCCGATCAAAACGAAACCTCAGGGCCCGTTCGACATCGCTGATCGATTCGATAGGCATCGAACGGGCCCTGAGGCGTGCGGAAACCGGCCGCGCCGGTCAGCCCAGCAGCCGGCCGATGACCCGGGCCGTATAGTCCACCACGGGAATGATGCGGCCGTAGTTGATCCGGGTCGGGCCGATCACGCCGATGGCGCCGACGATCCGCCCGCCCTCGCTGCGGGCGGGGGAGACCACCATGGCGATGTCGGAGGTGCCGAACAGCCCGCTTTCGGCGCCGATGAAGATCCGCACGCCCTCCGACCGCTCGGCGAGTTCCAGCAGGCGGAGCATCGTCTCCTGCGCTTCCAGCCGCTCGAACAGCGACTGGATGGCGGCCAGGCGTTCGATCGCGGTGACGTCGGACAGCAGCCGGGCCTGGCCGCGGATGATCAGGCTGCCGCCGCGGCCCTCGGCGCTCCAGGTCGCGAGGCCGGTCTCCACCACCTGGGCGGAGAGCGCGTCGAGCTCGGTGCGGTTGGTCGCCATTTCCTCGGCGACGATGCGGCGCAGTTCGGCCAGCGGGCGGCCGGCGATGCGGGCGTTCAGGTAGTTGCTCGCCTGCTGCAGCGCCGAGGGCGGCAGGCCGGGCGGCGTCTCGATCACCCGGTTTTCCACGTGGCCGTCGCCCGCCACCAGCACCACGAGCGCGCGGCCGGTGCCGAGCGGGACGAACTCGATATGCTTGACCGGGCCCTCGCTTTTGGGGGCCAGCACGAGGCCGGCGGCGGCGGACAGGCCGGCGAGCAGGGCGGACGCGTCGGCGAGGGTATCTTCCAGGCTGCGCCCGGAGGCGCCGAGCGCGGCGGTGATCGAGGAGCGGTCCTCCTCGCCGAGTTCGCCGAACTGCAGCAGGCCGTCGACGAACAGGCGCAGCCCGCGCTCGGTCGGCAGGCGCCCGGCGGAGGTATGCGGGGCGAACAGCAGGCCGGATTCGGTGAGGTCGGCCATCACGTTGCGGATGGTCGCCGGCGAGAGGCCCATGGGCAGCAGCCGCGACAAGGTGCGGCTGCCCACCGGCTCGCCGGTCTCCACATATTGTTCGACGATCTCGCGCAACACCGCTGCCGAGCGGGCATCGAGACCGGGCGGCAGGGCGGCCGCAGGGCGCAGGCCGAGCGCCGCGGGCGAGACTTGTTTGTCCATGTCGTGCTCCGGGGCGATTAAGGTAGGAAGCGGGATGGCGGGGGTCAATCGCCGCCGGGCGCGCCGCCTGCCGCCATGTCGTGGCCGCTTCCGACCGGGCGGGGCGACGGGGCAGCGCGACGGGGCGGCGCGACGGGCGGGATATTTTATCTGGCGAAGCGGCTCCGGCCGTCCTATATGGCTCCCACGGCGCTTTTCTAGCGTGGGCTGTGTGTGCTCGTTCTGCGGCCTAGTCGCGACCGGTGCCTCCCAAATATGAAAAGTATTCCGGTCCGCAGCGTGTGGACCGCCGGATTTCTTGGAGAGACACGATGTCGCAGGGCACGGTCAAATGGTTCAATTCCCAGAAGGGCTACGGCTTCATCCAGCCGGATGACGGGGCGAAGGACGTGTTCGTCCATATCTCGGCGGTGGAGCGCGCCGGCCTCGGCGGGCTGAACGAAGGGCAGAAGGTCAGCTTCGACCTCGAGCGCGGCCAGCAGGGCAAGACCTCCGCGGTCAACCTGAAGGCGCTCTGAACCCGCGAGACCGATGCCGTCCTCAGGGGCGGCATCGGCTGCGACGGAGGCGCCATGAGCAGCCACAAGTTCAAGGTCGGCGAGGTCGTCGCGTTCCTGCCGGGCCCGCGCGACGGGAACATTCCCCGTGGCAAATACAAGATCCAGCGGCTGCTGCCGAGCGAGACGCGGGATCCGCAGTATCGGGTGAAGCACGCGGTCGACAGCCACGAACGGGTGATCCCCGAAAGCCAGCTTGCCGCCGGCTAGCCGCCGGGACGATAATCCGCCTGGGGACGTTGATCCCGCGGCGGCGATGAACCCCTGGCGACGCGAATTCCGTGGCGACGCGCCGTGATGGCGCGACGGCAAACCGGACGTTGAGGCCCGGTCGGCCTGGCCTTCGGCCTGCGGGTGTGGGACCCGCAATCGGGTCCTCCGGCTTGGTCGCGCGTCCGCCGGACCTGGCGCCGGCGCCGCCGGGAGCGCCGGTCGATCGGGGTCTTGTCGTTCCCTTTGGGCGCCGTCCGCTCGCGCAGCGCTTGGGCGGCGGCGCCGTCGCGTCATGAATGCAGGAGATGCCGATGGCGTTCAAACCGAACTACAATCTTCAGCGCGCGGAACGGAACCGGCAGCAGCAGGCCAAGCGGGAAGCCAAGCAGCGCGAGCGCGAGGCGGCCGTCGCCCGCCGCAAGGCCGAGCAGCAGGATGCGCCGGCCGAACCGCCGCAGCCGGACGAGCCCGCCGCCTCCTGACCGGCAGCGGCACGCACCAGGCTGGCCCGGCATGGGGCGGCCCATAGCAGGACAGCCTTCCATGAAACGCCGTAGCGAGAGCAGCTTCGTGCTGTTCGACGTGACCTATGCCGACGGAACCCAGAGTTCCCGCCGCAAGATCCCCAACGCCGCGTTGGAGGACCCGAAGGACGAGGCGGCGGTCAAGGCGCTGATCGAGGCGCAGGACCGCACGATCGCCATCGCCTCCGGCCGGCCGCGCGGCGCGATCAAGTCCGTCGCACGCTCGAGGTTGTGATACCGTCCCGGCGCAACGGCGGCTCATTCTCCCGGCCGGGGGACTGACCGACTGCGCCGGGTTGCCGCAGGGGCGTAAGGCCAAGGGGACAAAAGCCAAGGGGACAAAGCCAAGGGGACAAAGCCAAGGGGACAAAGAACGGCGGGCGACACCAAGCCGGTGTCCCGATCCGTGACAACGCCAGCCGCCAGTCGGGACACCGGCGGTCGGACACGAGCCGAACCATGCGAACGCGTCGGAGCACGAGGATGCCCCGTGTGGACAAGCCGCCCGGTGCCGGCCCCCGCTTCGCGGGCAGGGCGCGATGATGCCGGGGTGGGAGCATTGGGCCGCGACCGAGCTTCCGCTGCTGGTGCTGATCGCGGCCGCAACGCATCTGGTCATGTCCGCCAGCCAGACACTGCTGCATCGCTGGCTGGGCCATCGGCGCTGGGGCGGGCATTTCTTTCGTAATCATATCGGTTTCCACCATGCCAGCTACGCCAGGGGCCACCTGACCTCGGCGGTCTATCGCGGCAAGGACGGCAACAACACGCCGTTCTTCCTGATCCCGACCCTGCTGGCGGGCGGCGGCCTGTTCTTCCTGCTGTCGCTGGGCCCGTTCCTTGCGATGGCGTCGGCCGCCGCCGCCTCGTTCTACGCCCACGTGTATTTCGACAAGACGTACCACGTCGCGGGCTCGCCGCTGGAACGCTTCGCCTGGTTTCGTCGCAAACAGCAGCTGCACTTCGTGCACCACCTCCACGCCGACGCCAATTTCGCGGTGATCGATTTCTTCTGGGACCGCCTGTTCGGAACCTATCGCGCGCCCGACGAGGACGCGCGCTGACGCCGCCCGCCCGCGTGCCGCGCGGGACCACCCGCCGGGCGGCGGGAATGGCGCCCCGCCGGCGCGGCTGGTAGCCTTTTCCGCGGTCCGCCGACCCACGGAGAGGAGGCCGCCGATGCCGCCCGTCACCGCCGATCCGGCCCCCGCTCCGCCGCCGCCCGCGGCCGGCGTCGCGCCGCTGCCGCCGGATCGCCTCTACCGGTCTGCCGACCTCGCCGCGCTGGCGTTCGAGACCACCGCGGAGCTGGCCCCGCTGCCTGGCCTCGTCTCCCAGCCGCGCGCCGACGCGGCGATCCGCTTCGGCACCGAGATCGGCCAGCGCGGCTTCAACATCTTCGTCATCGGCCCGAGCGGCGCGCGCATGCAGCAGGCGGTGCGCGCGGTGCTGGACGACGCCGCGCGCGCCCGCACGCTGCCGTCGGACTGGGTCTACGTGAACAACTTCGCCGCCCCGCACCGGCCGCGCGCGATCGCGCTCCCCGGCCGGCGGGGGCCGGAGTTCCAGCAGGCGGTGCGCGCGCTGATCGAGGATCTGCGCGTCTCGCTGCACGCGATCTTCGAAAGCGAGGACTACCAGAAGCGCCGCGCGACCCTGGAACAGTCGGTGCGCGGCAAGCACGAGCAGGCGTTCGCGGCGCTGAACGAGAAGGCGCAGGCGCGGGGCATCGCCATCCTGCGCACCCCGATGGGCTTCGGTCTGGCCCCGGTGCGCGACGGCAAGGTGGTGCCGCCGGCCGATTTCAACGCCTGGCCCGAAGCCGAGCAGGCCGCCGCCCGCCACGCGATCGAGGAGCTTGAAAAGGAGCTGGAACAGACGCTGCGCGCGGTGCCCCGGCTGGAAAAGGAGCTGCGCGACGCGGTGCGCGCGCTGGACCGGGAAACCGCGCGGGTCGCCGTGGCGCCGCCGTTCGAGCAGATCGCGGCGCAGTTCGCCGCGCTGCCGGAGGTGGGCCGGCAGATCGAGGCGATGCGCGACGACCTGCTCGACACCCTGCCGCTGTTCGTCATGCCGGACGGCGCGCCGGACGGGCCGGCGGGCGGCCCGATGGGCGGACCGGCGCCGCCGGCGATGCGCGGCGCCGGCCCGTTCGAGCGCTACGAAGTGAACGTGCTGGTGACCCAGGCCGACCACGCCGCCGGCGCGCCGGTGGTGGAGGAACTGCACCCGACCCTGGCCAACCTGGTCGGGCGCATCGAATACCTGCAGGTCCAGGGCGCGCTGGTCACCAACTTCCGGCTGATCAAGGCCGGCGCGCTGCATCGCGCCAATGGCGGCACCCTGCTGCTGGACGCGCGCAGCCTGCTCGGCGAGCCGTTCAGCTGGGCCGCGCTCAAGCGCGCGCTGCTGCGCCAGGACGTCACCATCGAGGACGTTGCCCGCTTCGTCGGCCTGACCACCACGGTCTCGCTCGAACCCGATCCGATCCCGCTCGACGTCAAGGTGGTGCTGTTCGGCGACCGCGCGCTCTATTACCTGCTGTCCGCGCTGGATCCGGAACTGGCGCAGCACTTCAAGGTGCTGGCCGATTTCGACGACGAGACGGATCGCTCCCCCGCCGGCGAGGCGACCCTGGCGCGGCTGATCGGCGGCATCGCGGCCGGGCAGAAGCTGCGTCCGCTGGATCGCGGCGGCGTCGCCCGCGCGATCGAGCACGCCGCCCGGCTGGCCGAGGACCAGCAGAAGCTCATCCTGCTGACCGAGCGGCTGGGCGACCTGCTGGCGGAGGCCGATTTCATCGCCGGCCGCGCCGGCCGGGCGGCGATCGGCGGCGCCGACGTGGCGGCCGCGATCGCCGCGCAGCAGGACCGGGTCGGCCGGGTGAAGGACCGCAGCCGGGAGATGATCCTGCGCGACATCGCGCTGGTGGAAACCACCGGCAGCCGGGTCGGGCAACTGAACGGGCTCAGCGTGCTCAGCCTGGGCGGGCACGCGTTCGGCCGGCCGTCGCGCATCACCGGGCGGGTGCGGCCGGGCGGCGGCAGGATCGTCGACATCGAGCGGGAGGTGGAACTCGGCGGGCCGCTCCATTCCAAGGGGGTGCTGATCCTGTCCGGCTACCTCGCCGGCCGCTACGCGTTGGATGTGCCGATGTCGCTCTATGCCAGCCTGGTGTTCGAGCAGTCCTATGGCGGGGTGGACGGCGACAGCGCCTCCTCGGCGGAGCTTTACGTGCTGCTGTCGGCGCTGGCGGAGGCGCCGCTGCGCCAGGACCTCGCGGTGACCGGGTCGGTGAACCAGCACGGCGTGGTGCAGGCGATCGGCGGGGTGAACGAGAAGATCGAGGGTTTCTTCGAGGTCTGCGCGGCGCGCGGCCTGACCGGGCGGCAAGGCGTGCTGATCCCGGCCGCGAACGCCCAGCACCTGATGCTGCGGGAGGATGTGGTGGCGGCCTGCGCCGCCGGGCGGTTCGCGGTCTATCCGATCGAGACCATCGACCAGGGCATCGCCGTGCTCACCGGCCTGCCGGCGGGGGCGCGCGGCGCCGACGGCGCCTGGCCGGAAGGCTCGGTGAACCACCGGGTGGAGGAACGGCTGCGCGCCTTCGCCCGCGCCCGCAAGGAGGCAGGGCCGCAGATGGAGCCCCGGACCGAAGGGGGCACGGCATGAGCGAGCCGGCCGCGCCCCGGTTCCGGCGCCTGGTCCTGGAATTCGGCCAGGGCACGCCGGACGCCGCCCTCGTGCGCACCGCGGCGGACCTGGCGCGGCTGCTCGGGATCGACTTGCAGGGCCTGTTCGTCGAGGACGAGGCCCTGCTGGCCCTGGCCGCCTGGCCCTTCGCGCGCGAATTGCGGCTGCCCGCGCATGAGTGGCACCCGATCGATCCCGACACCCTGGCCCGGGAGTTGCGCGCCGCCGCCGCCGCGGCCGACCGGATGCTGGCGGACGCGGTCGCCGCGTTCGACATCCCGGCGCGCCTGCACGTGGTCCGTGGCGACCCGATATCGGCGCTGTCCGCGTTCTGTCGCGGCGACGACATCCTGGTGCTGACGCCGCCGCCGTCCGCCGGGCTGGCCCGTCCGCCGGAGGGCCGGCGCGTGCGCGCCGCCGGGGCGGTGCTG
>JAGWSV010000248.1 GCA_028869315.1 Rhodospirillales bacterium | reverse complement strand
CCCATGGACAAGGCGGCGATGAAGGCCGGGCTGCGATCATACATGCAGGGATTGCAGCGGCGCCCCGCGAAGGTCCGCTCGTTCTTCCAGGCCCCCGACGTCCGCTACGCAGCCTGATTGCACCATGATACCTGTTTGAGTGTCTGGTTAGTAAGTGCGTCAGCACGCCGACAAAGATGCCGATCTAAACAAAACCTAAGGGCCCGTTCGACATCGCTGATCGATTCGATAGTTGTCGAACGGGCCCTTAGTGGACCGTCAGCGGCACCATTTCGTGCTGCTTGATCGCGGCGATCGCGGTTTCCTGGTCGGGTGCCACCGCCATCGGCGTGCCGGCGGCGGCGTGTATGGCAAAGCCCGCGGTTCCATCCACCATCACCGGACGCACATAGGCAATCTGCGACAATCCCAGCCTTGCGAGCTGAACTTCGCTCAGGTGGCGGATGTCGGTGCCACCGTCGATTTCGGGGATGGACTGCTCGGCTTCCTGTCGGTCGATGTTCATTTCGGTACTCCTTGGCGGCCTCGGAGAAGCGCCGCCCTTCTGGGATAAGCGGCCGGGATCGGCACGAAGCCCTCAGCCCCGGCTGACGCTGCCGTCCACCACTTTCGGCGCCCCGTGATTGATTCCGTTGCCGGTTCCATTGGCCCGGGACTCGTTGCCGATGGGGCGGTTGATCGGGATGGTCTTCACCCGTGGCTCCGGCACCGGCCTGGCCAGGTCGACATGGAGAAGTCCATTATCGAGCCACGCCCCTTTCACCTCGATCCCCTCTGCCATGACGAAGGCCCGCTGGAACTGCCGCGCGGCGATGCCGCGGTGCAGGAAGACCCGATCGGCGCTGTCGTCGGTCTGACGTCCGCGGATCACCAGCTGGTTATCTTCCTGGGTGATCTGCAGGTCGGCCATCGTGAAACCCGCTACCGCGAGGGTGATGCGCAGTCCGCTCGGCCCGATCTGCTCGATATTGTAAGGCGGATACCCGTCGGACGAGTTCTTCGATGCCCGTTCAAGCATCTGTTCCAGGTGGTCGAAGCCGAGAAATAGCGGCGAGGCGAACGTCCGCGTCGTCATAAGCCTCCTCCTCAGAGCGAAGCGATTCCCGGGACCCGCGTGGCGGCATCTCGGACAGACAGGGAATTGGGCGCCCATTGGCTTCGATGCAAGGGGGTACGGCGCCAGCCGCCCGCTTCGTGGAAAGGCTTAGCTTTCCAGCTCGATGTCCCAGTAGAGGTAATCGCGCCAGCTCTGGTGCAGGTAGTTGGGCGGGAACGCGCGGCCCTGGTCCTGCAATTCCCAGGTGGTGGGTTGGCGCGGATCGGTGCGCGGGAACATCGCGCATTCCCGCGGCATGCGGGATCCTTTGCGAAGGTTGCACTCCCCGCAGGCGGTCACGACGTTCTGCCAGGTCGTGCGGCCGCCGCGGGATCGCGGGACCACGTGATCGAAGGTGAGTTCTGTGGCCGGGCGCCGGTCGGCGCAATACTGGCACTGGAACCCGTCACGCAGGAACACGTTGAACCGGGTGAATGCGGGGCGCCGGGCGGAGGGAATGTAGTCCTTCAGCGCGATGACGCTGGGCAGCCGCATCTGCATCGAGGGCGAGTGCACCGAGGTTTCGTATTCGCTCAACACCGATACCCGGTCGAGGAACACGGCCTTCACCGCGTCCTGCCACGACCAGACGGAGAGCGGGAAATACGAAAGCGGACGGAAATCCGCGTTCAGCACCAGTGCCGGGAAATGCTGTCCGCCGTCAGGCAAACTGCGCCCTCCTGCCGTGGGGCCCACCGGAATGCGGCGCACGGGAAAAGGCGGCGGGCGGGTGGCCTGCCCGTCGACTCCAAGTCGTCGCTGAGGTCCCTCGAAAGGACTTATGACAAGGCCCGAGCCCCCTCGCAAGCCGGCTCCGGGGACGTCGCAGGCGATGTCACCTGAAGGTCACAGGTGTTGCACCTGGGTTAGGCGTTCGGCGGGAAGGCGCGCTGAAGGAATAACCCGCCCATCGAAAGCCCCGTCGGGTCGATGCCGTGACCGAGCCGGGGAACGAATACCGACTCGACCGGCACCTCGGCCGCCCGCAGCGCCGCCTCGGCGTCGCGGGAGCGGGAGACGGGTACGACATCGTCCGCCTCGCCGTGCACGAGTAGGACAGGGGGGCGATGGGTCATCTCGGTGGCCAGCGCGCCGGGGGCCACCAGGGCGCCCGAAAACGCCAGGATCGCGCGCGGCGGCACCGCCCGGCGCAGGCCGGTGAACAGCACCATCATCGCCCCCTGGCTGAAGCCCATCAGCGCATACGCGTCCAGCGGCAGGCCGAGGCGTGCCAACTCGGAGTCGATGAAGCGGTCAAGATAGGGGGCCGCGCGGCGCACCCCGGCCTCCATCACCACCGAGTTGCGGTCGGCGACGCTCCACCACTGTCGGCCGAAGCCGGAATCGTGCGGAAACGGTGCGTCGGGGGAAGCGAAGGCGGCATGCGGCACAGCCTGGCCCCAGGGCTCGGAGAGGCTGATGAGGTCGCTGCCGTCGGCGCCGAGGCCGTGGCACAGCACGACAAGCTGCTGCGGCGTCCCGCCCGCCGCCGGCATCGCGCGCGGCCCGTCGATCCCGTCTGCCATGGCCTGTACTCCTTCGCCTCTTGTGCGGTTGTCCGGGTAGCCGCATCCCTAGGGCGATGTCCATCGTCACCCGCTTCGCCCCGAGTCCGACCGGCCATTTGCATCTGGGCCACGCGCACGCCGCGCTGACCGCCTGGGGCCGGGCGCGGGCCGCAGGCGGGCGGTTCCTGCTGCGGATCGAGGACATCGACCCCGGCCGCTGCCGTCCGGACCACTCCGACGCCATCCTGGAGGACTTGGCCTGGCTCGGGATCGATTGGGATGGTCCGGTGCGGGTACAGTCGGAGCACCTGCCCGAATATCGCGCCGTGCTGGACGAGCTGGCCGAACGCGGCCTCCTGTACCCGTGCTTCTGCACCCGCGCGGAGATCATGCGCGAAGTGGCCGGCGCCGCCGCGGCGCCGCACGGGCCGGACGGCACGCCTCTCTATCGCGGCACCTGCCGGGCTCTCTCGCGAGCCGAGCGGGCGGCGCGCATCGCCGCCGGCGTGCCCTATGCGGTGCGTCTCGACATGGTGCGCGCCGTCGCGGCCGTCGGCACGAAGCTGTCTTTTCGGGAGGAGCAGGAGGGGCGGGTCGCCTGCCGGCCGGAACGGTTTGGCGACGTGGTGCTCGGCCGCAAGGACGTTCCGGCTAGCTATCATCTGTGCGTTACCCATGACGATGCGCGGCAGGGAGTTAGCCTGGTCACCCGGGGCGAGGACCTGCGCCCGGCCACCGACCTGCATCGGCTACTCCAGTCGCTGATGGGCTGGCCGGAACCGGCCTATGCGCATCACCGACTGCTGACCGACCCGTCTGGGCGGCGGCTGGCCAAACGGGACCGCGCCGTCACCTTGCGGGTGTTGCGGGCGGAGGGCGTGAGCCCCGGGGAGGTGCGGGCGCGGGCGGGATGGACGGGGCCGGCGTAGAGACGGATGACGGCGGTGTCGGAGCTGACCGTTTCATCCCGAACTGGTCAACCGACCTTAGGTTCCATCCGTTCCAGCGTGCGTGCGCAGATCTGCTCGAACTGCTGGGCGATGCGGTCCCAGGAGAAGCGTGCCTCCAGCAGCGCGCGAGCCGACGCCGCCATCCGCGACCGCAATGTTGCGTCACCCAGGAGGCGCAGGACTGCAGCGGCGAATGCTTCGGACCGATCGGCGATCAGAAGATGTTCCTCCGACGTG
>JAGWSV010000247.1 GCA_028869315.1 Rhodospirillales bacterium | reverse complement strand
CGATGGGCCACGACAGCATGGGCCATACGGCGATGGGCCACGACAGCATGGGCCATGACAGCATGGGCCACGCCAAGAAGACCAACTGACGACCCCGGTCTCCGCGCCGGCCGGTGGCGGTGGCTCCGCGGCATGTCGCGGCCACTGCGCGCGGCACGGCGCCGGGCGGCATCTCGCCGCGCAGGCACCGGAGGGCGGCGAGGCGCTTGCGCCGCCCGTGCCGGTGTCGCAATTTGGCCTGAGGAGAGAAATGCATGCCGAGCCTTCGCGACAAGCTCGAAGCGCAGCGGCGGACCATGTCCGACGAGGTTCGGCACGCCTACGAAGTGTCGGTGGCGGAGATGCGCAACGCCGGCCTCGGCGCCCACTCGCTCGCACTTGGCGAGCGGTTCCCCGACATGGTGCTGCCGAATGCCGAGGGCGATCTTGTCGCGATTGCCGATCTGTTGCGCCGCGGCCCGGTGGTGGTGACATTCTTCCGCGGCATCTGGTGCCCGTATTGCCGGATCATGCTGGATGCGCTGGTCGAAGCCCTGCCGGAGATCGAGGCGACGGGCGCCAGCCTGGTCGGCGTCACGCCGGAAACCGGCGGCCTCGCGCTCCGGACCAAGCAGAACCATCATGCATCTTTCGAAGTCCTGTCGGATGTCGATTGCGGCCTCGGGCTCAGCTGCGGCGTGGTGTTCCGCACGCCCGACATCTATCGCCGGCTGCTGCTGAAATACGGCAACGACCTTGGCGACCGGCACGGCAACCAGGCCTGGTTCCTGCCGGTGCCGACGGTGTTCGTGCTCGACCGCGACGGCATCGTCCGGTGGCGCTTCCTTTCGGTCGACTTCACCGAACAGGCGGAGCCGGCGGACATCCTGGCCGCCATCCGCAGCCTGCCGGACCGCGGACGCTGAGGGCCGGGGCATGGAACTGCACCAGGTCCGCTACTTCGTCACCCTGTGCCGCACCCTGAACTTCACCCGCGCCGCGGCCGAGTGCAACGTGACCCAGCCGGCCTTGACCCGTGCGATTCAGCGCCTGGAAGACGAGCTTGGCGGCGCGCTGCTGTTCCGGGAACGCAGCCTCACCCAGCTCACCCCGCTTGGCCGCGCAATGGTGCCCCACCTCCAGGCGATGCTGGCGGCGGCGGAGACGGCCCGGCGGGTGGCCGACGAGCAGATGGGCCGCCAGCAGATGAATCTGCGGGTCGGGCTCGGCCCGGCGATCGCGGCGGCGCGGGTGGCCGACGTGGTCGGCCGACTGACGCGCGTCTGTCCCGACCTCGCGGTGCGGTTCGAGGAAGCGGACGCGGCGGCCCTGGTCGAGCAGCTGATGTCGGACATGCTGGATTGCGCGCTTCTGCCGGACGCGCCGGATCTGCCCGGCCGGCTGCATCGGTGGAAATTGTGCGAGGAGCGCTGCGTCGTCGTCATGCCGGCCGGGCATCCGCTGGCCGCGCAGGACAGCCTGCAGGCGGAGGATCTCGCCGGAGAAACTTTGCTGGTCGGCGAACGCTGCGGCGGATTCGCCTTGCGGCTGATCGAGTCCAGCGCGCGGACCTTCACCGTGCGCCGTTGCGGCGGGTCCTGGGTGCAGATGCTGGACCTGGTGGCGGCGGGGCTGGGGCTCGCGTTGCTGCCGGACGCGCTCGCGATCGGCACGGGGCTGGTCTCGCGCCCGCTGGCCGAGCCGGTGCTGCACCGGTCGGTGCTGCTGGCCCTGGTGGCCGGCCGGCCGCAGGGCAGCGCGGTGGCGAATTTCGTGAAGCTGTGCCGGGCGCGGGCGTTCGCCTAGGCGGCGTCGGCGGACGGGCGCGCCGGCGCGGCGTGGCGCCGGTCGGCGATCGCGCTCAACACCTGCTGCCAGCGGTCGAGCCCGGCCACGTCGCCGGCAAGCCGCATCTCCTGCGTGCGCTCGAATGCGACGGCGCGTGCTTGCAGCCCATGGCGGCGCATCATCATGTGGGCGATTTCAAGCGCGTCGTTCTCGGCCATCGTGGTCCTCCGTCGGTGGTGAAGGGACGTCGTCGCCCCGCGGGCGGGCCGCTCCGCAGCCGCCCCGCCGCACGGTTCCGTGTCAGCCGATATCACTTGGGCATCGCCGGCGCGGAGTGCAACCCGGCTGGCGCGTCCGCCTGGAAGCGCGAGACGGGGCCTGAGGTCTTGCTTTGATCGGCATCCTTGTCGGCGTGCTGACGCACTTATGTGCCGACGATGCCTTGCGCGCCGCGGCGCAGTACGAACAGCGCCTGCTCGCCGAACAGGTTGGCGAGCCGCGGAAACCGCCGCCAGGGCGAGCGCCGCCCGGCCTCGTCGGCGGCGAGCCAGCGCTCCACCACGTAGCCGTCGGCGGTGCAGAGGTCGAAGAAATCCTGGATCGTGCAGGGATGGATGTTCGGCGTCTCGTACCACATGCGGTCCCAGGTCGCCGTCATCGGCATCCGCCCGCGGCGGAGCAACTGCCAGCGGACCAGCCAGTGGCCGAAATTCGGGAAGCTCACCACCGCATGGGCGCCGATGCGCAGCATCTGCGCCAGCACCTCACGCGGGCGCTCCACCGCCTGCAGGGTGCGCGAGAGCACGACGTAGTCGAACGCGTTGTCCGGATAATGCGCGAGGTCGATATCGGCGTCGCCGTGCATCACCGGCAGGCCATGCGCCACGGCATGGGTGACCTCGGCCATGTCGATCTCGATGCCGCGGGCGTCGCAGCCCTTGGTGGTGAACAGCTCGTCGATCAAGGTGCCGTCGCCGCAGCCGATATCCAGCACCCGGGTGCCGGGCGCGATCATCTCCGCGATCAGGCGCAGGTCGACGCGCAGGTTCTTGGCGACGAAACGAACCGGGTCGTGCGTGGTCATAGGCCGGCGTGGACGGCGCAGCCGGAGATGAAGCCGGCGATGGTGCGGTGGAAGTCGGGCTCGTCGAGCAGGAAGGCGTCGTGGCCCTTGTCCGAGCCGATCTCGACGAAGCTCACATTGGCGCCGGCCCGGTTCAGCGCGCGGGCGATGGCGCGGCTCTCGGCGGTGGGGAACAGCCAGTCGGAGCTGAAGGAGGCGAGCAGGAAGCGGGTTGTCGTGCCGTGGAAGGCCTGCGTGAGGTCGCCGCCGTGGTCGGCCGCGAGATCGAAATAATCCATCGCCCGCGTGATGGTGACGTAGGAATTGGCGTCGAAGCGGCGGACGAAGGTGCTGCCCTGGTGGTGCAGGTAGCTCTCCACCTCGAACATGTCGCCGAACAGGGATATCGCCTCGCCGGCGGTCTTCGGCGCGCCCTGCAGGCGGCGGCCGAATTTGCGCGCCAGCGCCTGCTCGCTGAGATAGGTGATGTGCGCGCACATGCGCGCCACGGCGAGGCCGCGCGCCGGCACGTCGCCGCCCTGCCAGTAGCGGCCGCCCTGCCAGTTCGGGTCGGCGAAGATCGCCTGGCGGCCGACTTCGTGGAAGGCGATGTTCTGCGCCGAATGATAGGCGGCGGTGGCGATCGGCAGGGCGGCGAACACCGCGTCCGGGTAGTCGGCGGCCCATTGCAGCACCTGCATGCCGCCCATCGAGCCGCCGATCACGGCGAACAGCCGTTCGATACCGAAATGCTCGGTCAGCCGCTTCTGCGCGCGCACCATGTCGCGGATGGTCACCGGCGGGAAAGCGGTGCCCCACAGGCCGCCGGTGCCGGGGCCCCCATCGCCGGGGCGCGCGCTGCGCGGCCCGGTGGAGCCCATGCAGCCGCCGAGCACGTTGGCGCAGATCACGAAGAAGCGGTCGATGTCGACCGGCCGGCCGGGCCCCACCACCGCGTCCCACCAGCCGTCCTTGCCGGTGACCGGATGCGGCTCGGCCACGTACTGATCGCCGGTCAGGGCATGGCAGACCAGCACCGCGTTGCTGCGCGCGGCGTTCAACGTGCCGTAGGTGCGGTACGCCACGGTCAGGCTGGGCAGGTGCGCGCCGCAGTCCAGCGCCATGCCGTCGGGAAAGACGACATGCTGGTGTGAGGTGTCGGCGAGGGGCGCGGTCTGGTCCATGGTCGGCGCGTACTTAGGCGCAGGTCCGGCCGGGCCGCAACCGGCGGGTTTGCAGGGCGGCAGCGTTCCTGTATCTGTTCCGCCGCTCTTGCGTTCCTGCAGGCAGGCCTGAACATCCGTCCGCCAAGGCCCGACCGATCCGGGGCCCCGTCGTCGTAAGGTCCATGTCCAGTTCCTCTCCCCTCGTTGCCACGCCTGCCGCCCCCGGTCCGGCGGAACCCGCCGCCGCGGGCGATGCGCCGGCGCCCCCGGATGGCTGGAGCGGCGACCTGACGGCGCTGCGGGCTGAGCTCGACCGCATCGACGACGAGCTGCACGACCTGCTGGTCCGCCGCGCCGCGGTGGTGGAGCGGGTGGCGGCGACCAAGCCTGCGGGGTCGAGCGCGCTGCGGCCGGGACGGGAAGCGGCGATCATCCGCCGCCTGCTCGCCCGGCATCATGGCGGCCTGCCGCCGCAGGGGATCGTCCGCATCTGGCGGGAGATGCTGGCGGCGACCACCGCAATGCAGGGGCCATTCGGAATTGCCGTCTGCGAGGCCGGGCCCGGCGGGGTGTTCACCCAGGCGGCGCGCGAACAGTTCGGTGCGCTGACCCCGGTGCGGGCGCATCACTCGGCGGCGCAGGCGATCGCCGACGTGTCCGCCGGCCGCGCCGCCGCCGCGGTGCTGCCGCTGCCCAACGACACCGAGCCGCTGCGGGACGCGTGGTGGACCTGGCTGCTGCACACCGATGCCCCGCGCATCCATGTCGTGAGCCGCCTGCCGTTCTGGTCCCGTCGCGCCGAAGGCGCGCCGGACGCGCCGGCCTTCGTCGTCGCCGCGGTGGCGCCCGACGCGAGCGGGGACGACCGGTCGCTGATCGGGCTGGAACTGGACCGCGACGTGAGCCGGGCGCGGCTTGCCGGCGCCCTTGCCGCCGCGTCCTTCGCGCTGGATGCGAGCGTGCCGGGCGGCGCCATCCCGGGCGGCGTGATCCTGCGCCGCGACCCGGACGCGCCGATGGCGCTCGCGCTGGTGGAGGTGGCCGGCTTCGTGACGGAGGACGATGCGCGGCTCGCGCACCTCGGCGGGGTGTTGCGCCCGCCGGTCGTGCTGGGCGCCTATGCGGTGCCGGTGCAGGGAGCCAAGCCATGACGTCGCCCGCCCCGCGGCCGGAGATCCGGCGCATTTCGCCCTATGTCGGCGGGGAATCCAGCGTTCCGGGCGTCAACCGCACGATCAAGCTGTCGTCCAACGAAGGCGCGTTCGGGGTTCCGCCGGGGGCGCAGGAAGCCTTCGCCCGGCTGGCCGGCGAGCTGTACCGCTATCCGGACGGCGGCGCGGAGGACCTGCGGCGGGCGATCGGCGCGCGTTTCGGGCTCGATCCGGCGCGCATCGTGTGCGGCGCGGGGTCGGACGACATCATCTACCAGCTCTGCCTGGCCTATGGCGGCAAGGGCCGGGACATCGTGATGTCGGCGCATGGGTTCTCCATCTACCAGATCGCCGGCACCTACGCCGGCAGCCAGGTGGCGAAGGCGCCCGAGCGGAACCTGACCGCCGACGTGGACGCGCTGCTGGCGGCGGTGACCGCCTCCACCCGGCTCGTGTTCCTCGCCAACCCGAACAACCCCACCGGGTCGATGCTGCCGTATGAGGAGGTGGCGCGGCTGCGGGCCGGCCTGCCGTCCGACGTGCTGCTGGTGCTGGACGCGGCCTATGCCGAATACGTCGCCCGGCCGGACTATGATGCCGGCGTGCGGCTGGTGGATGCCGGCGACAACACGGTGATGACCCGCACCTTCAGCAAGGTGTTCGGGCTCGGCGGCATGCGCATCGGCTGGGCCTATGCGCCGCCGGCGGTGATCGACGTGCTGAACCGGGTGCGGGCGCCGTTCAACGTTTCCATCGCCGCGCAGGCGGCGGCGATCGCGGCGCTGGCCGAGCCCGGATGGGTGGAGAAGGGTCGCGACCACAACCTGACATACCGCCCGATCCTGGCGCGCGGGCTGGAAGCCGCCGGCATCAAAGTGTGGCCGAGCGAGGGCAATTTCGTGCTGGCCGATTTCGGCACGCCGGAGACGGCGAAGGCGGCCGATGCGTTTCTGCGCACGCGCGGCGTGATCGTGCGTCCGGTGGGCGGCTACGGGCTGCCGCACTGCCTGCGGATCACCGTCGGCACCGCGGAGGAGGTGGCGCTGGTGGTGGAGGGGCTGACCGCGTTCATGGCCGGGTCTCGTGGCTGACGCGCCGGTGGGGGGATCGCGCGGCGGCGCGCCGCTGTTCCGGCGGCTGGCGTTGATCGGGATCGGGCTGATCGGCAGTTCCGTGGCGCGGATCGCACGGGAACGCGGCGACCTCGCGGCCGAACTGGTCGCCTGTGCCCGCAGCGCGCGCACCCGCGCGCGCGTGGCGGAACTCGGCATCGCCGATCGGGTGGAAGCGGACCCGGCGGCGGCGGTGGCGGGCGCGGATTGCGTGATGCTGGCCGCGCCCGTGGGCGCGTTCGCCGAGATCGCGGCGGCGATCGCCCCGCATCTGATGCCGGGGGCGATCCTGACCGATGTCGGCTCCACCAAGCAGTCGGTGATCCGCGATGTCGGCCCGCTGGTGCCGGAGGGGGTGCATTTCGTGCCCGCCCACCCGTTGGCCGGCACCGAATATTCCGGCCCCGATGCGGGCTTCGTGACCCTGTTCGAAGGCCGCTACACGCTGATCGTGCCGCCGCCGGGCACCGACGAGGAGGCGATCGAGCGGGTTGCCGCCTTGTGGCGGCGCTGCGGGTCGATGGTGGAACGGATGGAGCCGGCGCACCACGACAGGGTGCTGGCGATCGTTTCGCATCTGCCGCATTTGCTGGCGTTCACCATCTGCGGCACGGCCGACGATCTGGCCGACGAAAGCCGGTCGGAGGTGCTGCGGTTCGCCGCGTCCGGCTTCCGCGATTTCACCCGGATCGCCGCGTCCGACCCGGTGATGTGGCGCGACGTGTTCCTGAACAACCGCGAAGCGCTGCTGGAGATGCTGGCCCGGTTCTTGGAGGACGCGCAGGCGATGGCGCGCGCGGTGCGCTGGGGCGATGCCGGCTATATCGAGGACAAGGTGGAGCGCGGGCGGAAGATCCGGCGCAGCCTGATCGAGTTGAAGCAGGCGTAGCGCCGTCCGCGCCGCGATTGCGGCCCGGGCGGCATGCGCGTTCGCCGTCCAAACCAACAGGTGGTCCCGCGGCCCTGTGCCGCCCGGGCGCTGACCGCCGCGCGCGCCGGGCCGCGGCACCGGGGAATCGGCGCATATCGGCGGTGACTCTTCCGGCGTTCAGAGACGGGATCGCGACAGTCAGCCCGATCCTGCGGGGTGCGGCGCGTCTTCGCGGGCGGTTGGCTGGTTTCGCTTGCGGGGAGGGGATAGCGCGGGCTTTCGGGGCCGAATTTCGGTCCGAAACGGGCGCATTGACCTGGATCAACGCGCGTGGGCTATTCCCGGACCAGTGTTCCAGAAAACGACGCAGGGCGGGCAAGATGGCACGGCGGCCGGAACATCGTCCCGGAGAGGCTGCACCGGCGGCCGGGACCTATGAGCAGCTCAACATCTTCGGGTCCCCGACGGGGATCCGGGTGAGCGTTGCGCACGGCCAGGCGCTGCCGCCGGCCCCGATCGGGCATTTTTGGGCCGCCGCCGAGGACGTTCCGGAGGAGTGCTGAGCTAAGCCTGCCACAGATTCGTTGCGTAAGGGGCTCGAACCGGACGTTCCTGATGTTTCCGGCCAGGGCGGGCTTGGGTCCGCGGGCGCCGGCATGGTGCGGGTCGCGCCGGGCGCGGCATGGTCGCGCGAAGGATCGGCGTGGTGCGGCCGACTCTGCTATAAGCCGCCCGACGACGGCTGCACCAGCGCACAGGACCGGAATGCCAGTTTTCTTCGACGTCATCGTGATCGGCGGCGGCCATGCCGGCACCGAGGCGGCGGCCGCCGCCGCCCGCATGGGCGCCCGGACCCTGCTGCTGACCCATCGGCGCGCCACGATCGGGGAAATGTCGTGCAACCCCGCCATCGGCGGCATCGGCAAGGGCCACCTGGTGCGGGAGGTGGACGCGCTGGATGGCCTGATGGGCCGCGCTGCCGACCGCGCCGGGATTCATTTCAAGCTGCTGAACCGCAGCAAGGGCCCGGCGGTGCGCGGACCGCGCGCGCAGGCCGACCGGGCGCTGTACCGCCGCGCGATCCAGGACCTGCTGGCCGAAACGCCGGGCCTGGAGGTGCGTGAAGCGGCGGTTGAGGATCTGGAGATCGGCGCGGACGGGCGGCTGACCGCGGTGGTGACCGCCGAGGGCGCCCGCCTGGGCTGCGGTGCGGCGGTGCTCACCACCGGCACGTTCCTGCGCGGTGTCGTGCATGTGGGGGAGCGGCAGATGCCGGCCGGGCGGGTCGGGGAGGGGCCGGCGCTGGGTCTGGCGCGTGCACTGGCACGGCTCGGTCTGCCGGTGGGGCGGCTGAAGACCGGCACGCCGCCGCGGCTGCATCGCGACAGCATCGCATGGGACAGCCTGGCGGCAGATCCCGGGGATGACCCGCCGGAACCGTTCAGCCCACTGACCGAACGGATCACGACCCCGCAGATCGCCTGCCGGGTCACCGGCACCACGGAGGCGACGCATGCGCTGATCCGCGCGAACCTGCATCGGTCCCCGGTGTATGGCGGCGCGATTGCGGGCCCGGGCCCGCGCTATTGCCCCTCGATCGAGGACAAGGTCGCCCGGTTCGCCGATCGGGCGCGGCACCAGATCTTCCTGGAACCGGAGGGGCTGGACGATCCCACCATCTACCCCAACGGTATTTCCACCAGCCTGCCGGAGGACGTGCAGCGCGCCATGCTGCGCACCATCCCAGGGCTCGAACGGGCGGAGATGCTGCGACCCGGCTATGCGGTGGAATACGACTACGTCGATCCGCGCGCCCTGACGCCGGCGCTGGCGGTGCGGTCCACGCCCGGATTGTTCCTCGCCGGCCAGATCAACGGCACCACGGGCTATGAGGAAGCGGCCGCGCAAGGGCTGATCGCCGGGGTCAATGCGGCCCGGCTGGCGGGCGGGGCGGCGCCGGTCGGGCTCGATCGGTCGGAGGCATATATCGGGGTGCTGGTGGACGACCTGATCACCCGCGGCGTGACCGAACCCTATCGGATGTTCACCTCTCGCTCGGAGTTCCGACTGACCCTGCGGGCCGACAACGCGGACCGGCGGCTGAGCCCCGTCGGTCAGCGCTGGGGGTGTGTCGGATCGGAGCGGTCGGCGCGGTTCGGCGCTTACGAGGCGACCGTCACGGCGGCCCTCGAACGGGCCGGCAGCGATGGCGCGACCTCCAGCGAGTTGGCGCGGATGGGGATTGCGACGCGGAGCGATGGCCGGCGGCGGTCGGTGCTCGATCTCCTGGCCTCGGACGCGGTGCCGGAGGCGGCGGTCCTGACGGCGTTCCCCTGGCTGGCGGCGTTGGCGCCGCGGGTGCTCGGGCAACTGCGGACGGAGGCGTTGTATCGCGGCTATCTGCCGCGGCAGAGCGCCGAACAACGGGCGTTTCGCCGCACCGAGGATCTGTCGCTGGAGACGGTGCGCTTCGAGCAGGTTCCCGGCCTCTCGGCGGAGGTTCGGCAACGGTTGGTGCGGAGCCGGCCTGCGTCTCTCGGCGCCGCGTCCCGGCTGGAAGGGATCACGCCCGCCGCCCTGGCGGTGTTGGCCTCCTATGCCCGGCGTCGCCCGGCCACCGAATGCTTCACGTGAAGCACTCTTCGACATCGAACGATGCTTCACGTGAAGCATTTGCCCGTTTCGAGCCGTATCTCGATTTGCTGGCGCGCTGGAACCGCACCATCAATTTGATCGGCCGGGCCGACATGCCGCATGCCGCCGCGCGGCATCTTGCCGACGCCCTCCAGCTTCAACCGCTGATTCCGCAGGGGACCGCCCGCGGCATCGATCTCGGCTCCGGCGCCGGGTTCCCGGGGCTGGTTCTCGCCGCCGCCACCGGCCTTCCGTTCGACCTGATCGAGGCCGACCAGCGGAAGGCGGCGTTCCTCCGCGAAGCGGCGCGGGTGCTCGGGGCGCCGGTCCAGGTCCATGCCACCCGAATCGAGGCGGTGGACCTGGCCCCCGCACCCTTGGTCACCGCCCGGGCGCTCGCCCCCTTGCCACGGCTGCTGGAGCTTGCGGCCCCGTTGCTCGCCGCGGGTGGGACCGCGCTGTTTCCGAAGGGGGCGAGCGTCGCGGCGGAATTGACCGCCGCCGCGCGACGATGGCACATGCGGGTCGACCAGGTTCCCAGCCACACCGAAGCCGGAGCCGTCATCCTCCGCATAACCGAGATCGCCCGTGTCCCAGCCTGACTCCGACAAAGCTGCGGTCCCCGCGCAGATCCTCGCGATCTCGAACCAGAAGGGCGGTGTCGGCAAGACCACGACGGCGGTGAACCTTGCCACCGCGCTGGCCGCCAGCAACCGATCCGTGCTGCTGATCGACCTCGACCCGCAAGGCAACGCCTCCACCGGCCTCGGCGTGGCCCCGGAAGACCGCACCCTCGGCAGCTATTGCGTGCTGATCCTGCACACCCCGCCAGAAGAGGCGGCGCAGGCCACCGGCATTCCCAACCTCGCCATCATCCCCGCCGAACCCGACCTCGCGGGCGCCGAAATCGAACTGGTGGAGCTGGACCGGCGGCAGAACCGGCTGCGCGACGCGCTGGCACCGCTGCGCACCGGCGCGCAGCGCTACGACTACGTGATCATCGACTGCCCGCCGAGCCTCGGGCTGCTCACCATCAACGCGCTGGTGGCGGCCAATGCGGTCCTGGTGCCCTTGCAGTGCGAATTCTACGCGCTGGAAGGCATCTCCGGCCTGATGCGCACGATCGAGGCGGTGCGGCGCGGCTACAATCCGACCCTGCGGCTTTCCGGGATCGTGCTGACCATGTATGATAAGCGCAACAACCTGGCCGATCAGGTCGCCGCCGACGCGCGCGGCTATTTCGGGCCCGCGGTGTTCAACACCGTGATCCCGCGGAATATCCGGGTGACCGAAGCGCCCAGCCACGGCAAACCCGTCCTGTTGTATGACATCCGCTCCCCCGGAGCGCAGGCCTACGTGCAATTGGCCGCCGAACTGCTCCGCCGCGAGCGTGCCGCGGCGGGGACGCCGGCATGAGCCCGCGCGAACCGGTGCAGCGGCTCGGGCGCGGGCTGGCCGCGCTGCTCGGCGACGCGGCCATGGCGCCCGATCCGGCGGCCGGCGGGGTGCGGACCCTGCCGCTCGACCTGCTGGACCCCAGCCCGTTTCAGCCGCGCACCGCCATGGACCCCGCCGCGCTCGGCGAATTGGCGGAGTCCATCCGCGCGCGCGGGCTGCTGCAGCCTTTGCTGGTGCGGCCCAACCCGGCGGACCCGGCGCGGTTTCAGATCATCGCCGGCGAACGCCGGTGGCGCGCCGCGGGCCTTGTCGGCCTGCACGAAGTCCCCGCGCTGGTGCGCCCGCTGGCCGACGGCGACGCCATGGCGGCGGCGCTGGTGGAAAACCTGCAACGCCAGGACCTCAATCCTCTGGAAGAGGCCGAAGGCTACAACCGCCTGCTCGATGAATTCGGGCTGACGCAGGAAACGCTGGCCGCCGCGGTCGGCAAGTCGCGTGGGCATATCAGCAACACCATGCGCCTGCTGGCGCTGACGGACCGGGTGCGGGACGCGCTGCGGGCCGGCACGATCACCGCCGGCCACGCCCGCGCCCTGGTCGGCCACCGCGCCCCCGATACGATCCTGGCGATGGTGCTGGAGCGTGGCCTGTCGGTCCGCCAGACGGAAGCGCTGGCTGCCAAGCTGGCCGCCGACCTGCGATCGCCGACCCGGTCGCCCCGCCTCGACCCCGACCTGCAAGCGCTGGAGCGGGAGTTGTCCGAGTTGCTGGGATTGCGGGTGGACATCATGCCCTCCGGCCGCGGCGGGGCGGTGCGGATCCGCTATGCGGATCTCGACCAGTTGGATGCGCTGCTGGCCGTGCTGCGCGCCCCGACCGCCCCCGCGCGCTAGAGCGCGCCGCAGCGACACCCCGCCGGCGCCCCTGTGGCGCAATCGGGTCGGGACGACGGCAAAACATCCCGACCCGGATTGCTCCTCGCTGACTAGTTCAGCTTGGCTCCTGCGACGTTCATCTTCACGCGCCATACGTCGTTCTGGGCGGCTTCGGTGATGTACAGATATCCGCCATGGAACGCGCAGTTGGTGGTTTCCAGGCCGCCTTTCGGTGCGATCTTGATCGTCCCGATGATGAACCCGTTCGGGTCGAGCACCACGACCTCCCCGGCCATGTAGTGGGCCGCGTACACGTCTCCCTTCGCATCCACGCACATGCTGTCCACGCCCCAGCCCCCGTCGACGTATGCCATAACGTGAGCGAAACCAATCTCCAGGTCGCCGGGCGCGAGAATGGGCACCGCGATCACCCGTTGGTTGCTGAAGTCGTCGATGTAGAGCGTCTTGTTGTCAGGCGACAGCGCGATGCCGTTCGGGAACGCCATGTTGTCGATCAGCCGGGTGATGCGCTTCTGCGGCGGCGGCGAAATATAATAGACGGCGCCATGCTGGTTCAGCGGGCTGGTGCCCCACAGGTCGGTGAAATAGATCCCGCCGGTCTCGTCGACGATCAGATCGTTCGGCCCCTTGAAGTTTTGGTTGTCATAATATTGCACGTACTCGCTGACCTTGCCGGTCTTCAGGTCGACCGTGAAGACGCCCTTCTTGCGGTCCACGCCATAGAGTTTCCCGTCATGGAGCTTCAGGCCCTGCGGCTGGCCGCCGGTATTGGCGAAGTGGGAGCATTTTGCGTCCGGCGTCACCTTTTCGATATAGCCGCTGTTGATGCTGACCACGTACAGGTTGCCGCTGTCGTCGAAGGCCGGCCCTTCAAGGAAGTCGCCGCAGTGCACGAACTTTTGTACCTCGCAGGTGCCGCAGAGATCCGCCATCGTCACCGTCGGGGACCGGCCTTGCGGCGCGGCCGCCGTGGATGCCGGCTCCGCCGCAGCCGGGCCGGCGCCAGAACAGAGAAGTCCTGCGAGCAGCGAGCAGACCGCGGCGACGCCGTCGATCTTCGCGAGTCCTGTCTTCATCGGATTGTTCCCCCTGGGCTTTTCGCCCGCCGGCCGCGCGGCCGAACGCCTGCAACGATATCCGGGCGTTCCGGCAGCCGGGCTGTTGCGTCATCCGACCTGGCTCGGCCGCATGACCGGCAAAGTATTATCGATGGAATCGGTTGTTTCCAGTCGTCCGCCGCCGCGACGGCGGGCGCCGCGTTCGCGCATTGCCACCCCTCGACATGCGCCCGCCGACCCGAGGCCGGCCCCCGCTCAGCGCAGCCGGGAAATCGGGAAGGCCGGCGCCGCCGCCTCCGCATGGCGTGGGCGGAACGCCTGCAGCGCGCGGGAGATGCGCTGCGTCGCCTCCACCGCCCGGCGCCCGAGCGCGGCCGCGTCCTCGGGGGAGACGTTCTCCTTCCGCCGCACCAGGCACAGGCTTGCGGTCACAGCCCCCGGCGCGTGGAAGATCGGCGCCGAGATCCCGACCAGCGCCTTGTCGATGTCGCTGGTGACCAGGTAGCCGGCCCGGCGGATCGCGCGCAGCCCGTCACGGAACGTGGCCCAGTCGGTGCCCAGCCCGGCGGCGGCGATCTCCTCGCGGTGGCTCAGCGCCAGGTTGCGCAACTGGTAGGTCGGCAGATGCGCCAGGATCACCCGCGACGGCGAGCCGCGGAACAGGGAGAACGGACGGCCGCGTTCCATGCTCATGGTGATGCCCGGATCGGTCCGGTCCTGCAGCACGGTCAGCACCCGCAAGCCGTAGAAGGTGCAGAGCAACTGGGCGCCGTTCACGATCTCCCGCAGCTCCGCCATCACCGGCGGAACGATCTGCAGGAGCGGGTCGGCGAGGCGGATGTTGCGGTCGAACTCGATGCAGCGCGGCCCCAGCACGTAGCCGGCGCCGGCGACCGGCACCAGGAAGCCGGCATCGCACAGCGCCCGGAGATAGCGATAGACGGTGGCGCGGGCGAGCCCGAGCCGCGCCACCAGCATGTCCACCGTCCAGACCGAGGCCTCCGGCGTGAACAGGTCGAGGATGCCGAACACCCGCGAAATGCTGGTGTCGCCGCGCCCCGCGCGCCGGTTCGCCGCCGGCGCGGGCGGTTCGTTGTCGTCCATTGCCTTGACCTTGCCGGACCGGAGCCGGAGTTGCCGCGAAATCCATGATCGGTGCGCGGGGGGGGCGGCGCGCGCCGCGCCTTGGTAGCCGATTCTCCCGATACAAGAAACACACGGAATCCGCCCAGGGGCGAAGCGCGGGGCGGCCCCGCGCTTGTATCGCAGGAATTCTCGTATTATGGGGTTTTTCGGGTTTCCGTAAATACGCAAGAGCGGGCGCGCCGCACCCGCGCCGCCAGAACGGGAGTGAAAGCGATGGCCGATCCAGTGGCCGGTCCCGACGCCGCCGCCGGGCCGGCGGGCTACGATGCCATCATCATCGGCGCGGGCATTTCCGGCATGTACCAGCTCCATCGCCTGCGCGAACTGGGGATGCGCGTGCTCGTTCTGGAAGCCGGCACCGGGGTCGGCGGCACCTGGTACTGGAACCGCTACCCCGGCGCCCGCTTCGATTCGGAAAGCTATTCCTATGGCTACTTCTTCTCGAAGGAGCTGCTGGCGGAATGGGACTGGACCGAGCACTTCTCTCCGCAGCCGGAGACGCTGCGCTACCTCAACCACGTTGCCGACAGGTTCGACCTGCGGCGCGACATCCGGTTCCAAAGCCGGGTCGCCGCCGCCCACTACCAGGACGCGACGCGGGACTGGGACATCACGGTGGAAGACGGCAGCCGGTTCCGCGCCCGCTTCCTCATCACCGCCATCGGCCCGCTCTCGGCGCCCACCATGCCGCGGATCCCGGGCGTGGAGACGTTTCAGGGCGAGGCCTACCACACCGCCCGCTGGCCGCATGCGCCGGTGAGCTTCGCCGGCAAGCGGGTCGCGGTGATCGGCACCGGCGCGACGGGGGTGCAGACGATCCAGGAAGTGGCCAAGACCGCCGGCCATCTGACCGTGTTCCAGCGCACACCGAACTGGTGTGCGCCCCTGCACAACAGCAGGATCGACGCCGACGAAATGGCGCGCATCCGGGCCCGCTATCCGGAGATCTACCAGCGCTGCCAGGAAACCTTCGCCTGCTTCATGCACACGCCCGACCCGCGCGGGACCTTCGAGGTGTCGGAGGACGCGCGCGAGGCGTTCTGGGAAAAGCTTTACGCCGAGCCCGGCTTCGGCATCTGGCAGGGCAATTTCCGCGACATGCTGACCGACCGGAAGGCGAACGCGCTGGTCAGCGACTTCGTCGCCCGGAAAATCCGCCAGCGGGTCAAGGACCCGGCGGTGGCGGAGAAGCTCATTCCGAAGAACCACGGATTCGGCACCCGGCGAGTACCGCTGGAGACCCGGTATTACGAGGTCTACAACCAGGACAACGTCACCCTGGTGGACATCTCCGAAACCCCGATCGAGCGGATCACCCCGACCGGCATCAGGACCAGCGGTGCCGAGTACGCGTTCGACCTGATCGTCTACGCCACCGGCTTCGACGCCGTCACCGGCAGTTTCGACCGCATCGACATCACCGGCGCCGGCGGCAAGCGCCTGAAGGACCGGTGGAAGCAGGGGCCGGAGACCTATCTGGGCGTTATGGTCGACGGCTTCCCCAACATGATGATGCTGATGGGCCCGCACAT
This sequence comes from Rhodospirillales bacterium, assembly GCA_028869315.1. GTDB lineage: Bacteria > Pseudomonadota > Alphaproteobacteria > Acetobacterales > Acetobacteraceae > JAJZVS01. The sequence continues at coordinate 6,219 of JAGWSV010000247.1, read as the reverse complement.
GGCGCTGGGCAACATCCCCCGCAGCATCGAGCACAACGTGGAATGGGTCACCGACCTGATGCGCCACCTGCGCAGCCGCGGCGTCACCCGGGTGGAGGCGACGCCGGCGGGCGTGACGGCCTGGACCGACCACGTGAAGTCGCTCGGCGTCGGCCTGCTGTCGAACGAGGTCAATTCCTGGATGACCGGGGTGAACTCGAACGTGGACGGCAAGCAGGTCCGCATCATCAACCGCTACAGCGGCAGCGCCCCCGCCTATCGGGCGAAATGCGCGGAGGTCGCGGCGGGCGGCTACCGGGACCTGGCGCTGGCCTGATCCCGGCGGCGCGCCGCCGTTCCTTTTAGCTGCCGGCGCGGGTCGCGGCGTCCACGTTCTGGCTCCGCAGCCAGGCGTCGATCCGGCCCACCGCCGCCTGCAGCGCCTCCAGGCTGGCGGCGTAGGAAAACCGGATGTTGCCGTCGCCCAGCGCGCCGAAGCTGGTGCCGGAGACGGTGGCGATGCCGGCTTCGTCCAGCAGCCGCGATTGCAGGGTCCGCGAGTCGAACCCGGTCCCGCTGATGTTCGGGAAGGCGTAGAACGCGCCGCCCGGCGTCGCGCAGCGGAACCCGGGCAGCGCGTTCAGGGCCGGAACGATATAGGCCCGCCGCTCGGCGAAGGCCGCCATCATCTTCTGCACCGGCTCGCGCGGTCCGGTGAGCGCGGCGATCCCGGCGAACTGCGCCGCGGCGTTGACGCAGGAGTGGGAATTGATGGCCAGGCGCTCGGCATGCGGGAACAGCGCCTTCGGCCACACGCCGAAGCCCAGCCGCCAGCCGGTCATCGCATAGGTCTTGCTCCACCCGTCAAGCAGGATCAGCCGGTCTTCCAGCTCCGGGTAGGTGGTCAGGCTGACATGGCGGCCCTCGTAGAGCATCTCGCCATAGATTTCGTCCGACATGATCGCGACGTCGGGATGCCGCGCGAGGCCGGCGACCAGGCGGTCGATCTCGCTTTTCGGCGCCACGCCGCCGGTCGGGTTGCCGGGGCTGTTCAGGATCAGCAGCCGGGTGCGCGGCGTGATCTGGGCCAGCACTTCCTCGGCGTCGAACGAGAATCCCTTGCTCTCGTGCAGGCGCATCGGCACCGGCGTCGCGCCGGAGAAGCGGATCACGCTTTCGTAGATCGGGAAACCGGGGTTCGGATAGATGATCTCCGCCCCCGCCTCGCCGAACATCATGATGGCGAAGAACATCGTCACCTTGCCGCCCGGCACCACCAGCACCCGGTCGGGCGAGATGGTCACCCCGTGGCGGCGGTGCAGGTCGGCCGACACCGCCTCGCGCAGCGGCAGGATGCCGTTGGCCGGCGTGTAGCCGTGATGGCCGTCGGCCAGCGCCTTGCGCCCGGCCTCCACGATGTGCGCCGGGGTCTGAAAGTCGGGCTGGCCGATGCCGAGATTGATGATGTCGCGGCCGGCGCGTTGCAGCGCGGTGGCGCGCGCGAGGACTTCGAAGGCGGACTCGGTGCCGAGTTGGTTCATGCGCCCGGCGAGAATGGGCATGGGACGTGTCCTTCCACAAAAGGGCCGGGGCCGTCTGGAGGCCGGCGGGCCGCGGTCGAACCGGCGACATACGGAACCCGGGCCGGCCAGGGAAGACCCGCCGCGCCTCGGCCTGCCGCGGCGGGTCGGACCCGGTTCAGCCGGGCGTGTAGCCCATCCGCTCGATCGCCGGTTGCAGGATCGGGATGACGGGTTCCAGGTGGCGCAGATAATGGCGGTAGCGGAACACCGAGCGGTCGTAGAGCGGCTCCGTCACCTGCGCGTAGCTCGCGGTGCGGGCGTAGCGGCGGTTCTCGTGGAAGGCGAGGCAGGCGGGGTCGAAGGGCTCGCCCACGAAATCGAGCATCCGCCGCACCCAGGGCTCCTGCGCCGCCACCAGGTCCTCGTAGCGAACCGGCAGGTAGCGCAGGGTCATCTCGGCGCGGTACCGTTCCACCAGCTCCATCACCAGCGCATAGTGCTGCGCCGCGGTGACCAGGTCGAAGCCGCAGAAGAAGCCGTGCGTCAGCTGGTTGGAGAACACCGACAGCACGACGTCCAGCGGGTGGCGCAGCACGTGCAGCAGCGGCGAGGCGGGGAACAGCAGCGCAATCAGCCCGAGATGCGTCTCGTTCAGCGGCATCTTGTCGGTGAACCAGGCGCGGGCGTCGTCGATCGCGCCCAGTTGCCGGGCGCGCCGCAGGTAGTGGTCGCGCAGCAGGCCGAGATCGTCGTGATGGTCCCCCATCCACAGCTCGACCAGGGCTTCCGGGTAGCGGAGCGGGCTGTCCAGCATCCGCGGCATCAGCGCGCCGATCTCGTCGATCGTCGGCAGCTCGTCGCCGGCGCTGATCGCCGGATGCGCCGAAAGGGTCTGCTCGACCAGCGTGGTGCCGGAGCGCGGGAAGCCCAGGATGAACAGCGGCTGCGGGCTGTCCGCGCGCCGGGTGGCGCGCGGCAGCAGGCGCAGCCGGCCGGCGGTGAAGAAGCCGGCCAGCCTGGCCGCGAGGTCGCGCGCGCGATCGGCCAGGTAGGCATGGCCGCTGAGCGCGCTTGCCTTGCGCTTGCCGGCGGCGAAGGCGGCGAAGGCGGCGTCGTACTGGCCCATGCGATCGAGCAGGCGGCCCTTCGCCAGCAGCTCCTCCGGGCCGAGTTCGCCGTCGGGCGTGGTCCGCGCGATGCCATCGAGCGCGGCGAGCGCGGCCTCGTACTCGCCGGTGCGGCCGAGCAGGACGGCACGGGTGAGCCGGAGCGAGGGGTTGCCCGGCGCGATCGCTTCGGCCCGGTCCAGCACCTCCGCCGCCACCGCGAACTGCCGGTCCGCCTCTTCCAGCCGCGCCCAGCCCATCAGGGTCTGCAGGATGTCGGGCGCGGCGGCGACCGATTCCCGGTACAGCGCGCGGGCTTCCGCGGTGCGCCCCTGGGTCTTCAGGTTCCAGGCCAGGTTGGCGAGCAGGATGGGATCGCGCTGCGGCGTCAGCGCCAGGACCCGGCGATAGTGGTATTCGCCGACCTGCGGGCGGTGCGCCTCGGTCAGGATCATGCCCATCAGGTTGTGCGCCTGCGGGTTCTCGGGGGCGAGCCGGACCGCGTTGCGGGCATGCCGCTCGGCCTCGGCCAGGGCGCCGCGGGCGAGCAGCAGCAGCGCCACCGCAGCGGTCGCGGGGAAGTTGTTGGGATCGAGCGCGACGATGCGCCCGGCCAGCGCTTCGGCGGCGCGGGCCTGCCCGGCTGCGTGCCGGACCTCGTACAGCACGGCGAGCGCGGGGATGTCGCCCGGGGCGTGCTCCAGCACCTGCAGGCAGAGCTGCGCGGCTTCGCCCGGCGCGCCCTGGCGGAATGCCGCCCCCGCGCGTTCGGTTGCGGCGCGCAGCTCCGGGGCCAGCGGGGCGGCGCCGGCCGGGGGAAGCGTCGCAAGGTCGAGTGCGCAGCAGCGGGCCGCGCTCAGGCCGCTGCCGCAGGTGCACATCGCCCGCGCTTCCGTCCAGAACGACGCAGACACGCGGCGGCCTCCGCTGCGATCGGCTTGTTGACGGCCGGGTTATAAAAACCGCCGCCATGGCTGTCACGCACGCCGTGCCGACGCGTGACGCCGGCGGGAGCGTCCCTCTGGGAACGCCCTCTGGGAACGCCCTCTGGGAAGGCCCTCTGGGAAGGCCCGTGGGAGCGCCCGTGGGGCGCGATCAGGGCGCGGGTGGGAACGCCCGGCGGCGGCCTGCGGCATGGGGGCCGGCCGGCCGGCGGTCGGCCCGGCGCGTCGTCTGGTCCATCGGCGCCGGGACCCGTTGGGCCGGGATCGGGAACGCGGCGAACGCCTCCCGCCCGCCGCCTTGCCGCCTGGCCACCAGCGGGGCCCGCCGCGGCCCTGCCTGGGCGGCGGGTTCGTCGCAGCCGGCGTGGCCATGCAAAGACCGCCGGACCCGGTCCATGAGCGCGGCCAACTCGGTCTCCGACACGCCGTCGCTCACCATCACGAGACGGATAAGCGGGTCGCGAAGGACCTCCGCCACTCCGCAACCCAGGGGAACTTCACGAGACATCAGCGTACCTGCGGTTGTTTCCGGCGTCATTGTGGACACTGATATATGGCCGTGGCATGCCCGGCATGTGACGATTTATTGCACAAGCGGCGGCGCAGCGGCGAGGCGATCCATCGCCGCCCGCGAACACGAATCGCGGAGCCGGCCGCCCGCGGCCGGAAGCGCGGCGGCCGCCGGCGAACGCGCGGCGGCGCCGTCCGGCCGTGCTCGCCTGGGTGCCCTGCCCTACCCGCCTTCGTGCCAGGTGCGGCCGTCGCGCTCGATCAGCCCGATCGCCGCGCTTGGTCCCCAGCTGCCGGCGGCGTAGGGGCGCGGGGGATCGCCGCGGGTCGTCCAGACGTCCAGGATCGGCTCGGCCCAGGCCCAGGCGGCCTCCACTTCGTCGCGGCGCATGAACAAGGTCGGGTTGCCGCGCACCGTGTCCATCAGCAGCCGCTCGTAGGCGTCCGGGTAGCGGATGCCGAAAGCCTGCTCGAAACTGATATCGAGCGCGGTCGGCAGCAGGCGCAGCCCGCCCGGCCCCGGCTCCTTCGTCATCATCGCGAGCTGCATGCCCTCCTCCGGCTGCAACCGGATCACCAGCCGGTTCGGCTCCAGCGGGTCGGCGCCGCCGCTGGCGCCGAACAGCGACAGCGGCACGGCGCGGAACTGCACCACGATCTCCGAGACCTTGTGCGGCAGGCGCTTGCCGGTGCGCAGGTAGAACGGCACGCCGGCCCAGCGCCAGCTGCGCACCTCGGTCTTCAGCGCGACGAAGGTCTCGGTCGTGCTGCGCCGCCCGCCGCCGAGATCGGCGAGGTAGCCCGGCACCGATTGCCCGTCGATCGCGCCGGCCTCGTACTGGCCGCGCACCGTGTGGGTCGCCACGCGTTCGGCGGTCATCGGCCGCAGCGCCCGCAGCACCTTCAGCTTCTCGTCGCGCACCCGGTCGGCGTCGAGCGAGCCGGGCGGCTCCATCGCGGTCAGGCAGAGCAGTTGCAGCAGGTGGTTCTGCACCATGTCGCGCAGCGCGCCGGCGCCATCGTAGTAGGCGCCGCGGCCTTCCAGGCCGACCGTCTCCGACACCGTGATCTGCACGTGGTCCACCACGTCGGCGTTCCACAGCCGCTCGAAGATGGCGTTGGCGAAGCGCAGCGCCAGCAGGTTCTGCACCGTCTCCTTGCCCAGGTAGTGGTCGATCCGGTAGGTCTGCGCCTCCGCGAACACCGCGCCCACCTGGTCGTTGATCGCCTGCGCGGACGCGAGGTCGTGGCCGATCGGCTTTTCCAGCACCACGCGCGACTCGGCGGAAACCAGCCCGGCGGCGGCGATGTTGCGGCAGATCCGGCCATAGAGGTCGGGTGCGGTCGCCAGGTAGAACATCCGCACCCGCGACGGGTCGAGCATGCCGGCCAGCGCGTCCCACCCGCCATCGGGCTGCGCGGCGTCGAGCCGCACGTAGGAGAGCGCGGCGAGGAAGCGCGCCACCGTTGGCGCGTCGCGCGCCGCATCGGGCACGTGCGCGGCCAGCGCCTGGGCCGCGCGGTTGCGGAAGGCGTCGTCGTCGAGGTCGGAGCGGGCGGCGCCGATCACCCGGGCGCCGTCCGGCATCTGCCCGTCGCGGAACCGCCAATACAGGGCCGGCAGCAGCTTGCGCAGGGTCAGGTCGCCGGTGGCGCCGAACACCACGGCATCGAACAGGGCGACGGGGATGATCTTGGCGGCCATGGGCACACTCCCGCTCGGTCGCTCACGGCGGGGCCGCGAGACTGCGAGCACCCCTATCGGGTTGTCGGCCGCCCGACAACCGTCCGCGCGGCGCGCCGGCCGCTTGCCGCCGACGTCGAAATTGTGTAAAATTGCCGTCAAAATACGATCGATGGCAAAGAATAATACGCCGCTCGCCGTGGCCGTCGCAGGTTGCCCTTGTCATTCGTCCGCAACTCGGACGGAGTCATGGTGGCTTGTCGGCGCGGCTTCCCGGCTGCGGCGCCCGCGTCTCCGCTTCCCGGCCGCTCCTGTGCGGCGCGTCGCCGTGCCCTTCCTGTCCCTCTTGCTTTTCCAGGCCCGTACGCCGCCATGGCCCATATTGCCTTGCCTGATGAGCACATGATCCTGATCGGCATGATTGCCATCCGCAGCGAGGTCGCGGAGCAGTTGCTCGACCTGCTGGTGCAGGG
>JAGWSV010000246.1 GCA_028869315.1 Rhodospirillales bacterium | reverse complement strand
GTCGCTCATAACGTCCATCATCCTAATCGGAGATTTCCCAGATAGGCGGCCCACCTGCCCCTGATTGACGGCAGGATAACCCGATCCTGGCCCGACCGGAAAGCGGAATAGCGCGGCGATCGGCTCCGGCGCAGCAAATTCGGCATCATGGCCGACCCCAAGGGCGCGATTTCTGACGTGCCGTTCCGCCGTGCCGCGCCAGGTCAGGTTGGCAACGATCGAGCCGCGGCGGGGATCGGGTTCGCCGGAATGCCACTCCACGGACATGCTTGGGGGGCGGCCGACCGGATGCTTGCGCCGACGGGCGATGCGGCCCTGAAGGACGGTGCTGGCCTTGGGGCGGATGGCGGCCGAGGCGGCCGGCACCTGTCCGGCCATCCCGGTCAGCCCGCGGGCGTGGTCCAGCCCGCGAACGGCGAGCAACCCGGCCTCGGAGGTCACCTTCGGGCCGTGGAACTCCAGCTTCACGGCGGCGGCCGAACCCGACCCGCAGATCGGCCGCTGCCGGTTCACCCGCCACCCTCTCCACATCCAGCCCCTGAAGACGCCGGGATTATATTAGTGCCTATACCGAAATCGCAGTTTTGCGTCCCCAGCGGCGCGGTTATCCGGGACCTGCGGGTTTATGTCGTTCCGCCGCAAGGGCGGCTCCGTTCCGCCGCAAGGGCGGCTCCGTTCGGCCGTGTGGCGGAACGATATGGCGCGCCGGGTTGCCCAGCGGTGGCAAAGGGCGGCGGCACGCGAGACAAGACCCGATACCAGCCGGTATCGATCCGTCCTTGATCGGTCAGCAACGACGGGCCCTAAATCAGGACCCAGCCCGTAAGCTGGGGGTCCGCCTCCAGGCGCAAGGGTCGGCCGGTGCGCCGGGACAACTCCGCCAGGGCGACCGGATCGGCCTGCAATGCAGCGACGATGCCTGGGGCCGCCCGCAGCCCGGGTATCGCGGCGGGGGCGGCGGCGGCTTCGGCGGCGATCCGGCGCAGCGCGGCCAGCCCGGCGGCGTGTGGTCCGGCCAGGACCTCATGCAGCGGCGGATGGATGCGCGGTCGGAGGATTTCCGCCAGGCCGAGCGCGGTAAAACCGAGCAGGCGCGGGCGCAGGTCATCCTCGGCCAGCGCTGCGGCGAGCGCCGGCCCCACTGCGCTGCGCTGCCGCACCGGCAACCCGGCCAGGTCCACCAGGATCGCGCCGGCCAGGTTGCGCAGCCGGATCTGCCGCGCCAGTTCGGGCACCGCCGCCCGGTTCATCGCCAAATGGGCCGCCGTCTTGCCGCCACGGACCGAGATGGCGGCGCCGGCATCGAGATCGATCGCGGTCAGCGCCGGCGTCGGGTGGATATGCATCGCCCCGCCCCCCGGCAACGCGACCGAGGTCGCGGCGAGGGCGTCGATCTCCGCTTCCAGCGCATCGTCGAAGCCGCCCGGTTCATGCGCCGCGCGCGGACCCAGCGCCGGGCGCAGGCTTGCCGCCAGCGCCGGGTCGTCGATCAGGATCGGCGCGTCCGGATAGCGTGCCGCCAGCCGTTCCACCGCGCCTGGTCCGCGGCGCAGCAGGGCCGGCGCGCCTGCGCCCGGCAGGCCGGCCGCGTCGTCCGGGGGCAGGGCGGCAAGCCGGGGCCCTTTGCCGCCTTGCGCGGCGCGCACCACCCGTACCAGCACCGCCTCGCCTACCCCCAGGCCCGCGCCGCCGGAGGTGTCCGGCAGAAACCCGATCGCTTCCGCCCGCTCGCCTGGCAGCGCGACGAAGGTGCCGGCCATCGCCGGCACGCGCGCGCTCACCCGCCCGCGATGCACGTCGCCCACCCCGTCCGGCGCGCCCGGGCGCCAGACCGCGTAAGCGTCCAGGCTCTCCCCCCGCAGCACCGCAACCCGAACCTCGCCCGGCGCGGCGGCAACCAGGATGCGGCGGGCCGTCGCGCGCGGCGCCTGTGGGACCATCGGGCCAGGTGTCCGTGGGGTCATCGGGCCAGGTGCCCGTGGGACAATCGGGCCAGGTGCCCGTGGGACAATCGGGCCAGGTGCCCGTGGGTCATCGCGTCACTAACCCGTGGCCGTGCGGCGCATCGTCATGCTCCGGTCCGCGGCGTCATGGCCGCAGCCAGCCATGGCCGCGTAGCAGTTGCGCGGTTTCAAACAGGGGAAGGCCGACGACGTTGGAGTAGCTGCCGGAGAGGAAACGGATGAAGCCGGCGGCCCGCCCCTGGATCGCATAGCCGCCGGCCTTGCCGCGCCAGTCGTCGCTGGCGAGATAGGCGTCCTGCTGGGCCGCGGTCAGCCGCGCGAAGCCGACGGCGCTGTCCACCACGCGTTCGGAGTGACGGCCATCCGGGCCGAGCAGCACCACCGCGGTCAGCACGCTGTGGCGGCGGCCCGAGAGCAAAGCGAGGCAGGCGCGGGCCTCGGCTTCGGTTTCGGCCTTGGGCAGGATGCGCCGGCCGACCGCGACCACGGTATCGGCGGCGAGGATCAACCCCGCCGGACCGGACGCGGCACGCGCGGCGCGGGACTTGGCGCGCGCGATGCGCTGGGCGTAGGCGCGGGGAAGTTCGTCGCGGCGGGGGGTTTCGTCGATCGCGGCGGGCAGGACCCGATCGGGCACGATGCCCAGTTGCGCCAGCAGCGCCAGCCGGCGCGGGCTGGCGGAGGCCAGGATCAGCTCCGGCCGGGCGGCGGGTTCGCGGGCGGGGCGATGGCGGTCGTCGTCACGATCGCGCGAAGCGGGTGGCGATTCGGGTGCGGGCGGCGCCGGCAGCGGCGCGATCACTTGAAGCGGAACGTGATGCGTCCCTTGGTGAGGTCGTACGGCGTCATTTCCACATTGACCCGGTCGCCCGCCAGCACGCGGATGCGGTTCTTGCGCATCTTGCCGCTGGTATGCGCCAGGATGGTGTGTTCGTTGTCCAGTTTCACCCGGAACATGGCGTTGGGCAGAAGCTCCGTCACCATGCCGCTGAATTCGATCATGTCCTCTTTCGACATCCGGCCCCGTTCGTGTTGTTGATTGCGGACCGCAACATGAGCATCTGCCCCCCCGGGGTCAAGCGCGCGTGCGCGCGCAGGCGCCCTGTCCCAGGCGCAGCGCGATGCTGCGGGCGTGTGCGCCGAGCCCTTCGGCCTCGGCCAGCGCCACCGCGGCCGGCCCCACGGCGTCGAGCGCCGCCTGGTTCGCCGCCACCCAGGTGGTGCGCTTGAGGAAGTCGAACACCGACAGCCCGGAGGCGAAGCGCGCCGTCCGCCCGGTGGGCAGCACGTGGTTGGGCCCGGCGACGTAGTCGCCCACCGCCTCGGGGCAGAACCCGCCAAGGAACACCGCGCCGGCGTGGCGGACCTGGGCGAATACCGGCTCCGGTTCCGCGAGCAGCAGTTCGAGGTGCTCGGGCGCGAGCCGGTTCACGAGGTCGATGGCTTCGCTCCAGTCGCGCACCAGAATGATGGCGCCGTGCGCATCCCAGCTGGCGCCCGCGACGGCGGCGCGGCGCAGGGTGGGCAGCTCGGCGGCCACCGCCGCGGCGACCGCGTCGGCGAGGCCGGGGTCGGTGGTGATCAGGATCGACTGCGCGGCCTCGTCGTGCTCGGCCTGCGCGAGCAGGTCCACCGCGACCCGGCGCGGGTCGTTGGCGGCGTCGGCGAGCACCACCACTTCCGAAGGGCCGGCAACGGAATCGATCCCGACCCGTCCGAACACCTGGCGCTTGGCCTCGGCGACATAGGCGTTGCCGGGGCCGACGATGCGGTCGACCGGGGCGATGGTCGCGGTCCCGTAGGCCAGCGCCGCCACCGCCTGGGCGCCGCCGATCCGGTAGATCTCGTCCACCCCGGCGCGGCGCGCGGCGGCCAGCACCAGCGGGTTCAGCACGCCGTCCGGCGTCGGCACGCACATGGCGATGCGTCCGACGCCCGCGATGCGGGCCGGAATGGCGTTCATCAGCACCGAGGACGGGTAGGCCGCCTTGCCGCCCGGGACATAGAGCCCCACCGCGTCCAGCGCCCCCCAGCGCATCCCGAGGGTGAGGCCGGCGGCGTCGGTCATCTGCAGGTCGGCCGGCAACTGCGCGCGGTGGAACGCCTCGATCCGGACGGCCGCGAGGTCGAGCGCGGCGGCAAGCTCAGCCGGGATGGAGGCCGCCGCGGCGGCGATCTCCCCGGCGCCGATGCGCAGCCCGGCCGGATCGAGCCGCATCCGGTCGAACCGTGCCGTGTAGTCGACGAGCGCCGCGTCGCCGCGAGCGCGTACGTCGGCCAGGATCGCGGCCACCGCCGCGTCGACCTGTTCGGTGGTCTCCCGCGCGGTGGCGAGCAGGGCTGCGAAGCCTGCCGGGAAATCGGCGGCGGCGGTGCTGAGACGTCGCATCGGCCGCGTCTCCTAAGCTGCCAGCGCGGCGCGGAACCGCGCGATCCAGGCGCCGATCGCCTCGGGGCGGGTCTTCAGCGCGGTGCGGTTGACGATCAGGCGGGAGGTGACCGGCGCGATCACCTCGGTCTCCACCAGCCCGTTCGCCTTCAAGGTGGAGCCGGTCTGTACCAGGTCGACGATCAGCCGCGACAGGCCGAGCCCGGGGGCGAGTTCCATCGCGCCCGACAGTTCCACCACTTCAGCCTGGATGCCGCGGGCGGCGTAGTGGCGCCGCGTGATGGTGGGATACTTGCTCGCCACTCGCACGCTGGACCAGCGCGACGGATCGTCCGATCCGGCGGTCTCGCGTGGTTCCGCCACCGCGATCCGGCAGCGGCCGATGCCGAGATCGAGCGGGGCGTAGATTTCCGGGTAGTCGAACTCCATCAGCACGTCGGCGCCGCAGATGCCCAGCTCGGCGGCGCCGAAGGCGACGAAGGTGGCGACGTCGAACGGGCGGACCCGCACCACGTCGAGCTTCGGGTCGTTGGTGGGAAAGCGCAGGCGGCGGCTGCTTTCATCGGCGTAGTCCGGCGCCGGTTCGATGCCCGCGCGCGCCAGCAGGCTGCCGCACTCGGCCAGGATGCGGCCCTTGGGCAGCGCGAGGATCAGCGGGGCGTCGCTCTCCGCCTCCAGGGCGGCGGCGGGAAAGGGCACGGTCATGCGTCTCAGGCTCCTACGGCGGCGGCTCGTACGCCAGGCGGTGAAGGCAACGGCGGAGGGCGGTCCGCCACGCCCCATCGTGGCCCCCTCGGCACGTTCCCCCGGGGCTTGGCCGGCCTGGGGCCGCTCCGCTGCCCGCGATCGCCCCTGCGCCGATCGCCGGCGCAAGGCCGGCCATGACGGGGGAGCGACGACGGGAGCAGGGCGAACGAACGCCACCCCACCGGGAACCGGTGCCTTCGTGGGGTGGCTTACACCAGAGTGGCGGGGCAGGGGAACCGGCCCCGGCCGCCTATCCCGCCAGCAGGGTCCGCATCGCGCCCCATTGTCCGAACAGGCGCAGCAGCGTGCGCACCGCCTGCCCGCGCGGGCCGGACAGGCCCGGGTCCTGGTCCATCAGCAGCGCCGCGTCGCGACGCGCCATCAGCAGCAGGCCTTCATGCGCCTCCGGGTCCGCCAGGCGGAAGCCGGGCTGGCCGGCCTGGCGGGTGCCGAGCACGTCGCCGCCGCCGCGCAGGCGGAAATCCGCGTCGGCAATGGCGAAGCCGTCATCGGTGTCGCGCAGCAGCAGCAGCCGCTTGCGGGCGGTCTCGGTCAGGCCGTCGTCATGCAGGAGAAGGCAGAAACTTGCCGCTGCCCCGCGGCCCACCCGGCCGCGCAGCTGGTGCAACTGGGCGAGGCCGAACCGCTCCGCGTGCTCGATCACCATCACGCTGGCGGCGGGGACGTCGACGCCGACCTCCACCACCGTGGTCGCGACCAGGAGCCGCGCGCGGCCGGCGGCGAAGTCGGCCAGCGCCGCGTCGCGCGCCGCCGGGTCCTGCTGGCCGTGCGCCAGCGCCACCGCGGCGCCGAAGCGCTCCCGGATCGCGGCGAAGCGCGCCTCCGCCGCCGCAAGCTCCAGCATGTCGTTCTCTGCCACGAGCGGGCAGACCCAATAGACCTGCGCGCCTTCCTCCAGCTTGCGCGCAAGCCCGTCCAGCACGCCCGGCAGGGTCGCGAGGGAGTGCAAAGTGGTGCGGATGGCGCCCCGGCCGGCGGGTTTTTCCGTCAGCCGGCTGACGTCCATCTCCCCCCACTGGGTCAGCAGCAGGGTGCGGGGGATCGGCGTCGCGGTCATCACCAGCACGTCGGTCTCCGGCCCTTTTTCGCCCAGCAGCAGCCGCTGGGCGACGCCGAAGCGGTGCTGCTCGTCGATCACCGCCACGCCGAGATCGCCGTAGGCCACGGCGTCCTGGAACAGCGCGTGGGTGCCGACCACCAGCGGCACCGAGCCATCCGCCAGCCCGCGCAGAAGCCTGGCGCGCGCCCGGCCTTTCACCGCGCCGGTGAGCAGCGCCACCGGCACCGGCGAGAGGCGGGACAAAACACGGTGGTGCTGCTTCGCCAGCACTTCGGTGGGCGCCATCAACGCCGCCTGCGCCCCGGCTTCCACCGCGCGCAGCATCGCCAGCAGGGCGACCAGCGTCTTGCCGGACCCGACATCGCCCTGCAGCAGCCGCAGCATCCGCCGCGGGGCGGCGAGGTCGGCGTCGATCTCCGCCAGCGCCGCGCGCTGGGAGGCGGTGGGCGGGTGGCCGAAGCGGGCCAGCGCGCGGGCCCGCAGGGCGCCGTCACCGCTCAGGGACCGGCCCGGCCGGGCCCGCACCCGCCCGCGCACCACCGCCAGCGCCACCTGTCCGGCGAGCAGTTCGTCGTAGGCGAGGCGCGCGCGGGCGCGCGCGGCCGGCAGGCTGGCTTTGGGCGGGTCGGCGTGGCCCAGGTCGGCGTGGCCCAGGTCCGCGTGGGGCAGGTCCGCCTGGGGCAGGTCTGCGGGGGCCTGGACGGCGCGCAGCGCCTCGGCGAAACCCGGCCAGCGCTCGCGCCGCAGCAAGGCGGCGTCGTGCCACTCCGGCAGCGCCGCCAGCCGGGCGAGCGCCTGCGTCATCGCGCCCAGTACCTGGCGCGGCCAGAGCCCGCCGGTGAGCGGCCAGACCGGCTCGATTGCCGGCAGCGCGTCCGGCTTGTCGGCCGGCAGGACGTGGTCCGGATGCGGCATGGTCAGTCGTTCGCCGAACCGCTCCAGCTTGCCGGAGACGAGCAGCTTCGCGCCCGGCGGCATCTGCCCCTCGCGACGGAAGCGGAAGAACACGAGTTCGAGGAAACCGGTGCCGTCGGTGACCACGATCCGCCAGGGCTGGCGGTCGTTGGCGGGCTTGTCGTGGCGGACCACCTCGACCGCGAGCGTGGCGATCTGGCCGGGTCTGGCATCCCGCAGGGACGGGCGGGCGCGGCGGTCGAGATAGGTTTCCGGCAGGTGGAACAGCAGGTCGAGCACGCGCTCCCCCCCGGCGGCCCGCGCGAGCAGCCGCGCGACCGCGGGGCCGACGCCGCGCAGGCTGGTGAGGGGCGCAAAGAGCGGCGCAAGGATCGGGTCGGGTTCCACGTCTGGCGGGGATATGCCACCAGGACCGGGGGCGAGCCAGCGTGTCCGCCAGGCGGATATCGGCCGCAGGCGCGCCGATGCCGCGTCTGCGGGCCAGGGGACAGAAAATCGGTCGCGAAAATAGGCTGTGCAAACCGGGCCAGGCTCGGGCGCACAACGGCTGACAGCGGCGGCGGCGCCCGCTATATGCCACCCCGACCATGAACGAGCCAGAATTGCCCGGCCTCGACCCCAGGCGCCGCCGTTTGCTGTATCGCGCCACCCATCGCGGCACGCACGAGGCCGATCTGCTGGTCGGCGGCTTCGTCGCGCGGCACGTCGCCGCCATGACCGACGCCGAGCTTGCGGCGACCGAACGCGTGCTCGATCACCTCGACGTCGACCTCGCGGATTGGCTGACCGGCCGCCGGCCGGTCCCGCCGGAGGCGGATTCGCCCGTGCTGCAACGGATGCGGGCGGAGGCGGGGCAATGACCGGGGTGGCAAGGACGGGCGTGGCAAGGACGGGCGGCGCATCGGTGCCGGTTCGCCGATCGGCCCCGGCATCGTGCCGGCCGACGGAGCCTGCTGCGCTGGCCCGGGCGTGCAAGGCATGACAAGTCCCACCGTCTTCGGCGCCCCGGAGGGCTGGGACGCGTTTCTGCTGGCCCGCAGGCGGCGCGAATTTGCTGGCCCGGTGCTGCACGTGGCGCGCGACGACGCGCGCATGGCGCGATTGGCCGAGGCGCTGGCGTTCGTGATGCCGGAGGCGGAGGTCCTGCGCTTCCCCGCCTGGGACTGCCTGCCCTACGATCGCGTATCGCCCAATCCGGCGCTGGTGTCCGAGCGTATCGCCACCCTGGGCCGCCTGCTGGAAGCGCCCGTCCGCCCGCGCCTCGTGCTGACCACGGTGAACGCGCTGGTGCAGCGCGTGCCGCCGCAGGCGGTGTTCCAGGGCGCCAGCCTCGACCTTGCGGTGGGCCGCGACGTGCGCCCGGAGGTGCTGGCGCGCTTCCTGGAGGCGAACGGCTACGGCCGTGCCGGCACCGTGATGGAGCCTGGGGAATATGCGATCCGTGGCGGCATCATCGACATCTTCCCCGCCGGCGAGGCCGATCCGGTGCGAATCGACCTGTTCGGCGATACGGTCGAGACGATTCGCGCGTTCGACCCCGCCACGCAGCGGAGCGCCGCGGAGGCCGCCGGCGCACGCAAGCGCCTGGTGCTGCGCCCGGTCTCGGAAGTGCCGCTGGACAAGGACGCGGTGGCCCGCTTCCGCACCGGCTGGCGGGAGGCGTTCGGCCAGGGCGCGGCGGAGGACCCGATCTACCAATCCATCTCCGATGGCCGCCGCCATCCCGGCATGGAACACTGGCTGCCGCTGTTCCACGACCGGCTGGAGATGCTGCTCGACTACCTGCCCGGCGCCTCGGTGAGCCTCGACCACCAGGTGGACGAGTCGCTGACGGCGCGGCTCGAAATGATCGCCGATCATTACGCCGCCCGGCGCGGCCCGGCGCGGGAGGGCGAGGTGCCGTACCGGCCGCTGCCGCCCGGGCGCCTCTATCTCGATCGCGCGGAGTGGGAGGCGATGCTGGCCGATGGGCCGTGCCTGGGCTTCTCCCCGTTCGCCCGACCGGATGGGGCGCCGGGGGTCGAAGGCGGCGGCCGGCCCGGGCCGATTTTCTTCGGCGCCGCGCCTGGCGCGGGCGCGGTTGGCGCCGCACGCGGCGCGGGCAACGCACTCGACCAGTTCAAGGCGCAGGCGGCGCGCTGGGCCGATGACGGGCGGCGGATCGTCGTCGCCGCCTGGACCCGCGGGTCGCGTGAGCGGCTGGCCAACCTGCTGCGCGAGCACGGCGTCGCCGACGTGGCGGCGGAGGAAGACTGGCCCGCGGTGCGCCGCAAGCCCGCCGGGTCCGTCTCGCTCGTGGTGCTCGGGCTCGATCGCGGGTTCGTTTCGCCCGCCGGACCCGAGCGGGTGGCGCTGGTCGCCGAACAGGACCTGCTGGGCGAGCGCATCGCGCGCCCGCCGCGGAGCCGCAAGCGCGCCGACCAGTTCATCGCCGAGGCGACCGAACTGGCCGAGGGCGACCTGGTGGTGCACCAGGAATACGGCATCGGCCGCTACGACGGGCTCGCGACCCTCACCGTGTCGGGCGCGCCGCACGACTGCCTGCGGCTGATCTACGACGGCGAGGAGAAGCTGTTCCTTCCGGTCGAGAACATCGAGGTGCTGTCGCGCTACGGCAGCGAGAGCCAGGGCGTGGCGCTCGACAAGCTGGGCGGCACGGCGTGGCAGAACCGCAAGGCGCGGATGAAGACCCGCATCCGCGACATGGCGGGCGAGCTGATCCGCATCGCCGCCGAGCGCCAGGTGCGCGACGCGCCGGCGCTGGCGCCGGCCGAAGGCAGCTTCGACGAATTCTGCGCCCGCTTCCCGTTCGCCGAAACCGAGGATCAGACCCGCGCCATCGCCGACGTGCTGGAGGACCTGGCTTCCGGCCGGCCGATGGATCGGCTGATCTGCGGGGATGTCGGCTTCGGCAAGACCGAAGTGGCGCTGCGTGCCGCGTTCGTGGCGGCGATGGCAGGCGCGCAGGTTGCCGTGGTGGTGCCGACGACCTTGCTGGCGCGGCAGCATTTCCGCACCTTCTCCACACGGTTCGCCGACTTGCCGATCCGGGTGGCGCAGCTCTCGCGCATGGTGACCGCGAAAGAGGCGGCGGAGGTGCGCAAGGGCCTGGCCGACGGCACCGTGAACATCGTCGTCGGCACCCATGCGCTGCTCGCCAAGGGCGTCAGCTTCGCCGATCTCGGCCTGCTGGTCGTCGACGAGGAGCAGCATTTCGGCGTTGCACACAAGGAACGCCTGAAGGCGCTGCGGGCCGACGTGCACGTGCTGACCCTGACCGCGACGCCGATCCCGCGCACCCTGCAGCTCGCGCTGACCGGCGTGCGGGAAATGAGCCTGATCGCCACCCCGCCGGTCGACCGGCTGGCGGTGCGGACCTTCATCATGCCGTTCGACCAGGTGGTGATCCGCGAGGCGATCCAGCGCGAACGCTTCCGCGGCGGCCAGGTGTTCTGCGTCGTGCCGCGGATCGAGGATATGGCGAGCATGGCCGCACGGCTGGCCGAGATCGTTCCCGAAGCCCGCATGATCTCCGCGCACGGGCGCCTGGCGCCGACCGAACTCGAACGGGTGATGACCGAGTTCGGCGACGGCAAATACGATATCCTGCTGTCTACCAACATCGTGGAAAGCGGGCTCGACATGCCGGCGGTCAATACGCTGGTGATCCATCGCGCCGACATGTTCGGGCTGGGGCAGTTATACCAGCTGCGCGGCCGGGTCGGGCGCGGCAAGCAGCGCGGCTATGCCTATCTTACCTGGCCGCAGCGGCATCGGCTGTCGGTCGCGGCCGAGAAACGGCTGACCGTGATGCAGACGTTGGATGCGCTTGGCGCCGGCTTCACCCTGGCCTCGCACGACCTCGACATCCGCGGAGCGGGGAACCTGCTGGGTGACGAACAGTCGGGGCATATCCGCGAGGTCGGCATCGAACTCTACCAGCAGATGCTGGAGGATGCGGTCTCCGAGATCCGCGCCGGCGAAGGACGCAAGACCGCGGCGGACCGGGATTGGACGCCGAACATCGCGCTGGGCCTGCCGGTGCTGATCCCCGAGGCCTATGTCAAGGACCTGCCGGTGCGGCTTGGCCTGTACCGCCGCATCGGCGCGCTCGGCTCCGATGCCGAAACCGAGGCGATGGCGGCCGAACTGGTCGACCGGTTCGGCCCGCTGCCCGGCGAGGTGGAGAACCTGCTGGCGGTGGTCGGGCTGAAGCGCGCCTGCCGCGAGGCGGGGGTGGAGAAGGTGGAGGCCGGGCCGAAAGGCATGGTGGTCACGTTCCGCCGCAACCTGTTCCGCAATCCGGCCGGGCTGGTGACCTGGCTCGGCGCCAAGGGCGGGCTCGTGAAGCTGCGGCCGGACCACAAGCTGGCGATGGTGCGGGAGATGGATGTCGCGACCAGGCTGCGCACCGCCCGCGACCTGCTGGGCAGCCTGGGGCGCCTTGCCGCGCAGGCGGAGGCCGCGTAGCCGGCGCGCGTCCGTTCCCCATCGGTCCCAGGCCGGGTCGCGGTGCCATGACCGCATCTGCCGCCCGTCTGCTTGCCACCCGTCGGTCTGCCGCCCGAACCCGCCGGCCGGCGGTGCCGCGGAAAAAACCCAAAGGAGGAATCTATGACCAAAGTCGCCGTGATCGGGGCCGGGCTGATCGGCCGGGCCTGGTCGATCGTCTTCGCGCGTGCCGGGTTCGAAGTGGCGCTGTGGGACCCCGCGGCCGCCGCAGTGCCGCAGGCGCAGGACTTCATTGCCGCCCGCCTGCCCGAACTGCGCGAGGCCGGGCTGCTCGCCGACGCGCCGGAGGCCGTGCTCGCCCGGCTGCATCCCGCGACCACCTTGGCGGAGGCCGTGGCCGATGTCGCGCACGTGCAGGAAAACGGACCGGAGCGCGTGCCGGAAAAGCAGGCGCTGTTTGCGGAGCTTGACCGCGCCGCGCCGCCGGACGCCGTGCTCGCCAGTTCGACGAGCGGCATTCCCGCCAGCGCTTTCACCGAGGTGCTGCCCGGCCGCGCCCGCTGCCTTGTCGCGCATCCGGTGAACCCGCCCTATCTCGTTCCCTTGGTGGAACTGTGCCCGGCACCCTGGACCGACCCCGAGGCGGTCGCGCGCACCCGGGCGCTGATGGTCCGCGCCGCGCAGGTGCCGGTGACGGTGAAGCAGGAGGTCGCCGGCTTCGCCCTCAATCGCCTGCAGGGCGCGCTGCTGGCCGAAGCGTTCCGGCTGCTGGCGGCGGACGTCATCTCGCCCGAAGACCTGGACGCCACGGTGAAGCACGGGCTCGGCCTGCGCTGGTCGTTCATGGGGCCGTTGGAAACAATCGATTTGAACGCTCCGGGCGGGCTCGCCGACTATTGCGCCCGCTACGGCAGCCTCTATGCGCAGATGCAACAGGAAATGACGCCGATGGCGTGGGATGCGGCGCTGGTCGGCCGGCTGCAGGCGGCGCGGCGGGCGGCGCTGCCCGCAGGCGAGGTTCCGGCTCGGCACGGCTGGCGGGATCGGCGGCTGATGGCGCTGGCGGCGCACAAGGCGCAGCAGCCGGACTGACAGAGGCGGCCGATGGGGCCCGCCGGTATCGCCCGCGGGCAACCAGGTGCGGGGGCGCGTGATACCGATAGCCGCCCGGGCTCGGGCAGGAGGCCGGGTCCCTCAGTGCGCCTTGAATGCCTCGAAAGGCTCGCGGCAGTCGCGGCAGCGGTGCAACGATTTGCACCCGGTGGCGCCGAAGGCGCTGAGCAGTTCGGTCCGCGCGCTGGCGCAGCGCGGACAGGCCGGCGCCGCATCCGGTGCCGCACCCTGTACCGCCCCGGGTGCCGGCGGCGGCGCGATCCCGGCGGCGGCCAGCTTGGCCCGCGCGTCGGGGCCGAGCGCGTCCGTGCTCCAGGCCGGGGCAAGCACCGTCCGCACCAGGGCCGGCCCGAGCCCGGCACGGTCCAGCGCCGCCTCGATCTCCCAGCCGATCACCGCCATCGCGGTGCACCCGGTGTAGGTGGGCGTGATCGTTACCTCCACCCTCCCGTCGCGGAGGGTCACGTCGCGCAGGATGCCGAGATCGGCGATCGTCAGCGCCGGAAGTTCCGGGTCCTCCACCGCGGCAACGGCGGTGCGGGCGCGGGCCAGGCGGTCGCCAGGGTCCTCGCTCACCACATCGCCCCGTTCACCAGGCAGCCCCGGGATGGGCGCGCGCGAGGGACTGCATCTCCGCCAGCATGGTTCCCAGCACCTCACCGTGCAGGCCCTGCCGGCCGCCGGTCTGCATCCACCCGTCGGCCGGCCGGGCGAGGGTCGCGCGGGTCATGATGCGCTCCACGGTCCCGGTCCAGGCGGCGCGGAGCGGCGCCGGGTCGGGCAGGACACCGGCGGCGACCAGGCTCGCCTCGGGCGCATCGGTCTCGAACATCTCGCCGCTATAGGGCCACAGTGCGTCCAGCGCCGCCTGGGCGCGGGCATGGCTTTCCTCGGTGCCGTCGCCAAGCCGGACCAGCCATTCGGCGGCGTGGCGCAGATGGTAGGCGGATTCCTTCTCCGCCTTGCCCGCCACCGCCGCCAGCGCGGGCTCCGCCGAGGCCGCCGCCGCGCGCCAGAACGAGTCCGCGTAAGCGGAATACAGCACCTGGCGGACGATGGTGTGGGCGAAATCCCCGTTCTCCTGTTCCACCAGCAGGCAGTTGCGGAACGCCCGGTCGGTGCGGAAATAGGCGAGTTCGTCCTCGGTCTGGCCGGTACGGGCGCCGATCTCGGCGAACAGCGCGCGGGCGAGGCCGATCTGGTCCAGCGCCAGGTTGGCGAGCGCCAGGTCCTCCTCCGGCATCGGCGCCCGGCCGCACCATTCCGACAGCCGGTGGCCGAGCACCAGCGCGTCGTCGGCGCGGCGAAGCAGGGCGAGGACCAGCGGCGGCAGATCGTGCGTGGCGGCGGACATGAGCCCGACTCTAGGCAGGGCGGGGGAGCTTGTCATGCCTGTCGAGGGCCCTGCGACGACGCGGCGCGCGGAGCCGACGTGGCCGCAGGCCCCGCACCGGCCCTGCGCCGCCCGTCCCGTCTCCGCCCGTCCTGCGTCCCCCGGCGCTCACCGCGCCGGATCGGTCATGCGGCGCGAACCAGGCGGGGCAGGGCGCCCTTGCCCCGCACTTCCGCTTCCTCGAACTCGGCGGCGGCGATGGCGCGGTCGAGCGCGGCGCGCAGCTCCTTCGCCGTCTCCAGGGTCAGCTCGATCCCGGCGCGCGCCCCGGGGTCGAGCTCCGCGTTGATGAAGTCGAGCGTGATGACGTCGCCGAGCGGCGCGTGGCGCGCGTGGTCATAGGCGACCACCGCCGTCGACAGGGGAAACCAGGTCTCCCCGCGCTTGGCCATGCCGTCGGCGCGGGCGATCTCGATGATGGACGTGCACATGCCGGACCCTCCGTTGGTTCGCCCCCTTTAGTTCGCCAGGTGACGGCCGAAGAAGGCGAACACCTTGCTCCAGCCGTCCATCGCCTGCTCGACCCGGTAGAGCGGCCGGTGCCAGTAGAAGAACCCGTGGCCGGCGCCGTCGTAGCGGTGGAACTCGTAGGTCTTGCCGTGGTTCTTCAGTTCGGCCTCGTGCTGGTTCACCTGTTCCGGGCTCGGCGCGCGGTCGTCGTTGCCGAACAGGCCGAGCAGGGGGCAGGACAGCCCCGCGGTCATGTCGATCGGCGCGGTGGGGGTCTTGGCGTTCAGCTCCTCCCTGGCCATCACCACGCGCCCGCCCCACAGCTCGACGCAGGCATCGACGTCCTTGCGCTGGCAGGCATAGAGGAACGCATGCCGCCCGCCCGAGCAGGAGCCGAACAGCCCGACCTTGCCGTTGTGGCCGGGCTGCGCGCGCATCCACGCCACCGCGCCCGCGGTGTCGCCGACCATCTGGGAATCGGCGATTCCGCCCTCGGCGCGCACCCTGGCGGCGACGTCGTCGGGGTTGGCGTCGCTGCCGCCTTCGCGCTGATAGAGATTGGCGCAGATCGCGAGATAGCCGTGATGGGCGAAGCGCCGCGTGGTTTCGATGTAAAGCTCGCTCCAGCCCGGCAGGTGGTGGATCAGCACGACGCCGGGGTGTGGCCCGGGGCCGGCGGGCCGCGCGACATAGGCCGTGATCGGCGTTCCCTTGTCGCCTTTGATGGTCACGTTCTCGCAGGTCATGCCGCGGTAGAATGACATCGGTCGTCCTCCCTCGATGAGCGTCGTTTTCCGGGTTCCCTCGCGCCTTGCGGGCCGAGTGCGTCGGCGGCGAGTATTCGCCGGCGCCGTACCGCGCGCAACCAGCGGCAGGCCCAGGGGTTGGCCCAGGGGGAGGCCCAGGGGGAGGCCCAGGGGGAGGCCCGTGGGCTGACCCAGCGCGCGGTCGGTCGCGGCGCGCGCTCGGAACTTTGAGCGCGCTCCGGCATTGGTGTAGTTCCACGCCCGGCAGCGAGAACGGGGAAGCGAACATGGCCGACGGAGCAACGCGCGCGCGTATCCGCCTGACGGTCGCCGCGGCGCGCGCGCTCGGCGAAGCGGCGATGCGCGGTGTCGGCTACGACGCGGACGAAGCGCATATCCTGACGGATCACGTGCTGGACGCGGCCCTGTGCGGCTATGAATATTCCGGCCTGCCGAAACTTTTGAACGTCGTCGACGCGCCGGATTTCCGGCTGCCCCGGCGGCCCCTCGCGGTGCTGCGGGAGAGCGGAGCGACCGCGGTGATCGACGGCGGCAACAACACCGGCATGATCGCGGCCTACCGCGCGGCCGAGGCAACGATCGCGCGCGCGGAGGCGAACGGGCTCGCCCTCGTCTGTCTCGCCAATACCTGGATGACCGGGCGCAGCGCCTATTATTGCGAAATGATCGCCCGCGCCGGGCTGGTCGCGATCCACACGGTGGCCTCGCCGCCCGCGGTGGCGGCGTTCGGCGGCACGCAGGCGGTCCTCGGCACCAACCCGATCGCCTTCGGCTTTCCCACCGCGGCCGAACCGCTGGTCATCGACATGGGCACGTCGGCGCTCATGGCCACCGATCTGCAACTCCGCGCCCGCCTCGGCACGCCGATTCCGGACGGCGTCGCGCTCGGGCCGGACGGGCGGACGACAACCGATGCACGCGCGGCCCAGCACGGCGCGCTGCTGCCGTTCGGCGGGCCGGAGGGCGGCTACAAGGGCTTCGGCCTCGCCTTGGCCATGGATGCGCTCGGCGCGCTCACGGCCGGGGTGCGGGACCCGGGCGGCACGAGCAGCTATCTGTTCATCGCCTTCAAGCCCGACCTGTTTCTGTCCCCGGACGAGTACCGGCGCGAAGTCACCCGGCGGATCGACATGATCAAGGCCTCGCCGCGTCAGGCCGGCGTCACCGAGATCCGCATTCCCGGCGAGCGCAGCAGCAGGACCCGCGCGCGCCTGACCCGGGAGGGCATCGAGATCGACCGGCGGATCCACGACGCGCTGGGCCGCCTCGCGACGGGAAACCTCGATCACGGCGCCTGACGGAAGGGCGATGCGGGGCGCCCCGCGGGCTGCCCGGAGGCCCGGCCTGCCGCGCGGGGGCGCTACGCGGCCCCCGGGCGACGGATCCTGGCCCCCGCCCAGGATTCCATGAAGCGGGCGACGACGGTCATGTCTTCGGCGCCGGCGCCCTGGGCGGCGGCGAAACGCCAGACCCGGGCGGCCTGCTCCAGGGTCCACATCGGCACGTTCAACGCGGTCGCCTCGGCAAGGCCGAGCCGGACGTCCTTGTCCAGAACCGAGAGCGCGGCGCCGAACGCGAAGCCGCCGCTCAGCACCTCCTCCAGGATCCGTTCGCTCGCCAGGCTCCGCCCGGTGCCCGCGTTGACCATGGCGAGCATGGCGTCGGGATCGAGCCCGGCCTTGGCGCCCATCGCCAGCCCCTCGCAGGCGGCGACGAGGTTCGC
>JAGWSV010000245.1 GCA_028869315.1 Rhodospirillales bacterium | reverse complement strand
GTCCAGATCATTGAAATAGCTGAGAAAAGCCGTCGCCTCGAACAGCTCCCCCTGGTCCTGTGGCGTCTCGTCCATGTTGTCCCCCCCAAAGTAAATCGAGGGTCGGCATCGATTCAGCGCTTTCGCCGTTTGTCACGCACTCCTTCACCCGATTGCCCGGCGCAGGCGACCTTCTGCCTTGAAAGCAGCGGGCTTTCGTCCTAAAAGCCCCTCCTCGCACCGGGTCGCCGGTCGCCGGCGCGGGGAGGGAAACGTCGCCACGCGCATGCCATCCGCACGAGTAGTCGCCCGACGTCCGTCCGCCGCACGTCTCCCGCCGGGAGCCCGCGTGCGGTGACCTTCGGCAACCGCAGCGCCGTCCTGCAGCGCCGCCTGAAAATCGCCGACTGGATCCGCCAGCAGGGCCAGATGCGCGTCGACGAGCTCAGCGCCGCGCTCGCGGTCTCCGCCGTCACCATCCGCGGCGACCTCAATTATCTCGAAGAGCAAGGTCTTCTGGTCCGAAGTTTCGGCAAGGCGATTGCCGCCCGCGCGCCCCATCCGCGCGAACGCCCGCCCTCGGCCCCGCTTGCGAAATCCCTCGCTCTGCCGATGCTCCGCCTGGCGGCGCAGGTGATCGAGGCCGACCACACGCTCCTGGTCGGCCACGGCGACCTGCCGGTACAGATCATCCCGCTGCTCGCCGAGATCCACGGCCTGACCCTGGTGCTGGCCTCACTCGATGCGGTGCCGCTCGCCCGCCACCTGCTCGACGGCCGCATCCACGTGCTCGGCGGCGAGCTTGGCGCCGACGCGGTGTCGCTCGAAGGCGCACCGGCGCTGCGCAGCCTGGAGCTGTTTCCGATCACGCATGTCCTGATGCAGGCGGAGATGCTGGGCAATGACGGCGGGCTGCTGCTCGCCTCCCGCCAGGCGCAGCGCTTCTGCGCCGCCGCCTGTCGCCACGCCGGGCGGCGCATCGTCCTGCTGGAACGCGCCTCCCTGTCGCTCGAGAAGCGGCCGTCGGAGCTCTCCCTCGACCTCGTCACCGACGTTCTGTTCCCGACCCCGCCCAGCGCGCGCGCCAGCGACGTGCTCGCCGGCGCCGGCCTTGGCCCCGTCGCCGTGGAACCCGGTGCGGCAGCGCATTTCTCCCGCCCCCATCCCCGCGCCGAGGCCGGAAACGGCGCATCGCCCGGAGCACCGCCATGAGCCTTCCCCCCGTCCGCCCCGGCAAGATCGTCACCATGGGCGAGATCCTGGTGGACATCATGGCGGTGGAGCGCGGCACCGGATTCCGCACGCCGCTCAACCTGCGCGGCCCGTTTCCCGGCGGTGCGCCGGCGATCTTCATCTTCCAGACCGCAAGGCTCGGCCATCCCGCCGGCATCATCAGCTGCGTCGGCGACGACGACTTCGGCTGGATGAACGTCGAACGGCTGCAGCGCGACGGCGTCGACGTCAGCGCCATCCGGATCGACGACGATCAGGTCACCGCCAGTGCCTTCGTCCGCTACCGCGAAGACGGCGACCGCGACTTCCTGTTCAACCTGAAACGCAGCGCCGCCGGGCAGACCGCGCTCGACCCGCCGGCGCGCGCGCTGCTCGCCGACTGCGGTCATTTCCACGTGATGGGCTCGTCGCTGTTCTCCTTCCACCTTATCGACGAGGTCAGGAAGGCGATCGAGATCGTAAAGGCGAACGGCGCCACCGTTTCCTTCGATCCCAACATCCGCAAGGAGATGCTGAACATCGCCGAGATGCGGGCAGGGCTCGAATTCATGCTGCAATACTGCGACATCTTCCTCCCGAGCGGGCCGGAGCTGATGATGCCGACCGAGGCCAAGACCGAGCAGGCGGCGATCGCCGAGCTGCTCGGCCTCGGCGCCTCCTGCATCGTCGTCAAGCGCGCCGCAGGAGGCGCCAGCTATTACGACGCCACGCGCGCCCTCGACGTGCCCGGCTACCCCGTCGCCGAAGCCGATCCGACCGGCGCCGGGGATTGTTTCGGCGCCACCTTCGTCACCTGCCTGCGCCAGGGCCTGCCGGTCGAGGACTGCATGCGGCTTGCCAACGCCGCCGGCGCGCTCGCCGTCAGCCGCCAGGGCGGCATGGAGGGGATCTCCAGCCTCGAGGAAATGCGGGCGCTGATCGCCCGCGCGTCATGAGCGTCATCGAGGCAGCGATCGGCGTCGACGTCGGCACCGGCAGCGCGCGCGCCGGGGTGTTCGCGCTGGACGACGGCACACGCCTCGGCCAGGCGAGCCACAAGATCGTGACGTGGCGGCCGCGCACCGACCATGTGCAGCAATCCTCCGCCGACATCTGGGCGGCGGTGGTCGCTTCGGTGCGGGTGGCACTGGCCGCCGCGGGCGACCTGCGCGTCCGTGGCATCGGGTTCGATGCCACCTGCTCCCTGGTCGTGGCCGATGCGACCGGCGCGCCGCTGCCGGTGGACGCGGATCCCGCCGAAGGAGACGACGGTCCGGTGCAGGACGTGATCGTCTGGATGGACCATCGCGCGCTGGCCGAGGCCGAGGCCATCAACGCCACATGCCACCCGGTACTGCGCTACGTCGGCGGCCGCATCTCGCCGGAGATGCAGACCCCGAAGCTGCTCTGGCTGGCGCGGCACCGGCCGGGCATCTTCGCCCGCGCGCGGCATTTCTTCGACCTGCCGGATTTCCTGACCTGGCGTGCCACCGGCGCGGTGTCGCGCTCGCTGTGCTCGACCGTCTGCAAATGGACCTATCTCGGCCACGAGCAGCGCTGGGATGCGGGGTTCTTCCGCGCGATCGGCCTCGGCGCGCTGGCCGACGAGGGATTCGCGCGCATCGGCACGCGCATCCTGCCCCCGGGCGCGCCGGTCGGCACCGGTCTCACTGCCGCCGCCGCGGCCGAACTCGGCCTGCCGCCAGGCACGCCGGTCGGTGCCTCGGCGATCGATGCCCATGCCGGCGGGATCGGCCTCATCGGCGCCGCAGGAGCCGGGGCCGACGCCCCGGACGCGGCCGCACTGGCGCGACGCCTGGCGCTGATCGCCGGCACGTCAAGCTGCCACATGGCGGTCTCGCCCGAGCCCCGCTTCGTCGCCGGCGTCTGGGGTCCATATTTCGGCGCCATGCTGCCCGGGCTCTGGCTGAACGAGGGCGGCCAGTCCGCCACCGGCGCGCTGATCGACCACGTCATCACCGGGCATCCGGCCTATCCGGAGCTGGCGGAGGCGGCGCGTGCCGGCGGCGGCTCGGTCTATGCGGCGCTGAACACGCGGCTCGTCCGGCTGGCGCGCGACCTTCCCTTCCCCGCCGCGCTGACCGCGGAGCTGCACGTGCTGCCGGATTTCCACGGCAACCGTTCGCCGCGCGCCGATCCGTCGCTGCGCGGCATGATCAGCGGGCTGACGCTCGCGGCGGACGCGGATGCGCTCGCCCTGCTCTATCTCGCAACGCTGCAGGCGCTCGCCTACGGCACCCGCCATATCGTGGAGGCGCTGGCCGCGGCCGGGTCCGCGATCGACCTCGTCCTCGCCACCGGCGGCGGGGCGCGCAACACGAACTTCCTCCGCGCCCACGCCGATACGCTCGGCTGCCCGATTGCGCTGCCGCGCGAGTCCGAGACGGTGCTGCTCGGCGCCGCGATCCTGGGCGCGGTGGCGGACGGCGCGTATGCGGACATCCCGGCAGCGATGGCGCGCATGAGCGGCATCGATCGCGTGGTCGCTCCGGCCGGCGGCGACGTCGCCCGCTACCACGACGCGAAATACGCCGTGTTCCGGCGCCTGCACGCCGACCAGCTTGCCTATCGAGCGCTGATGGCCGAGCCCGGCCTCCGCCTGCCGGCGCGCGGTTGACTTGCCAAACGAAAGGTATTTACCTTCGACCCATAAGATCAAGCGGGCTCCAGCCCGCGCCTGCCAGGAGGAGGAGACGCATGATGCACCGCCGCCCGCCGTCGGTTTCCCGCCCGTCCCCGTTGGCCGGAGTGTTGATTTTCGCTGAGACCTGACCCGGGCTTTTCACTGAGAACTGACCCGCCTTGTGAGTATGTTTCCCGGCTTGGGAGCGGGGTCAAGTCATGGCTTTCTCCTTGCGGCTTTGCTGGCTGCGGCGCTGGATTTGAACCGGAAGCTGTCGTTGCCGGTTTCCAGGATGTGGCAATGATGGGTGAGGCGATCGAGAAGTGCTGTCGTCATTTTGGCGTCGACAAATACTCCGGCCCACTCGCTGAAGCTGAGATTGGTGGTGATAACGGTGCTGGTGCGCTCATAGAGCTTGCTGAGCAGATGGAAGAGCAAGGCGCCGCCGGAGGCGCTGAACGGCAGGTATCCGAGTTCGTCCAGGACCAGGAGGTCTAACCGGACCAACCGCTCTGCGATCTGGCCCGCTCGCCCCTGAGCCTTTTCCTGTTCCAGGGCATTGACGAGCTCGACGGTGGAGAAGAACCGGACCTTCTTGCGGTGATGCTCGACCGCCTGAACACCGAGCGCCGTTGCGACGTGGGTCTTGCCGGTCCCCGGGCCGCCGATCAGGACAACATTGTGCGCGCTGTCCATGAACTCGCATCGATGAAGCTGCCGGACCAGGGCCTCGTTGACCTCACTGGCCGCGAAGTCGAAGCCGGCGAGGTCCTTGTAGGTTGGGAACCGGGCGGCCTTCAGCTGGTAGGCGATCGAGCGGACTTCGCGCTCGGCGGTCTCCGCCTTCAGCAGTTGGGACAGGACGGGTACCGCGGCTTCGAAGGCCGGCGCGCCCTGCTCCATCAGCTCACCGACGGCCTGTGCCATCCCGAACATCTTCAGGCCACGCAGCATGACCACGATCGCGGCGCTGGCGGGATCATGCCGCATGATCCACCTCCGGCGC
>JAGWSV010000244.1 GCA_028869315.1 Rhodospirillales bacterium | reverse complement strand
GCAGCGACAGCGCGCAGCGCGGGTGGAAGCGGCAGCCGGCGGGCATGTCGGCCTGGCCGGGCACCGTGCCCTCGATCGCCAGCAGCCGGCCCTGCGGCGCGGCGGCGCGCGGTGCGCTGGCGATCAGCCCGAGCGTGTACGGGTGCTGCGCGTCGGCGAACAGGCCGGCGGCGGGCGCCTGCTCCACCACCTGGCCCGCGTACATCACCGCAACGTGGTCGGACATGCCGGCGACCAGGCCCAGATCGTGGCTGATCAGCATCAAGGCCATTCCGGTCTCCGCCTGCAGGCTGCGCAAAAGCGCAAGGATCTCGGCCTGCACCGTCACGTCGAGCGCGGTGGTCGGTTCGTCGGCGATCAGCAGGTCGGGCCGGCAGGCGAGCGCCATCGCGATCATCACCCGCTGGCGCTGCCCGCCCGACAATTGGTGCGGATAGTCGTCGATCCGGCGCGCCGGATCGGGAATGCGCACCCGTTCCAGCGCTGCCGCCGCGCGGTCGCGCAGAACCCGCGCGGGCACGCCGCGCTCGTGCGCGGCGATCGCCTCCACGATCTGCGCGCCGACCGTGTGGGCCGGATTGAGGCTGGTCATCGGTTCCTGGAAGATCATCGCGATCCGCCGGCCGCGCAGCCCGCGCATCGCCGGTTCGGACAGCGACAGCAGGTCCTGGCCGTCGAAGCGGATGCGCCCGGCGGCGATCCGCCCCGGCGGCGGCACGAGGCGCATCACCGACAGCGACAGCACCGATTTGCCCGAGCCCGACTCGCCCACGATCCCGAGCGTGCGGCCGCGCGCAAGCGCCAGATCCACGCCGTCGACCGCCGCGAAATCCTGCCCCTCGCCGGGGAAGACGGTGCGAAGGCCCTCGATGCGCAGCAATTCATCCATGCGGCGGATTAGCGGGGGCGGCGGGCGGTGCGTCAAGCGGGTCCGCGCCGCGTCCGGGGCAGGAGAACCGGGCGGCGAAACCGCTTGCCGGCGGCAAGGCGCGCGCGTAACATGGCTGTCACGTCCCCACGAAAATGCATCTGTCCAGCCGGAGCCCGCATCCGATGCGATCCATCCTGCTTGCGATCCTGTTTCCGCTCGGCCTGTTGCTTGGCCTGGCTGGCCCCGCGTTCGCCGCCCCGCACGACCGCACGTTGCGGATCGGCCTGCGCGAGGACCCGGACATCCTCGATCCCACGCTCAGCGGCAGCTATGTCGGGCGCATCGTGTTCGCCGGCATGTGCGACAAGCTGTTCGATTACGACACCAAGCTGAACATCGTTCCGCAGCTCGCCACCGGCTACACCTACAAGGATCCGACCCATCTGATCCTGCACCTGCGCAAGGGCGTGCTGTTCCAGGACGGCGAGAAATTCGACGCGGCGGCGGTGAAATACACCCTGACCCGCGACCTCACGATGCCGCGAAGCCTGCGCAAGGGGCAGATCAACGATATCGAATCGATCAACGTGATCGATCCGCTGACGGTCGAGCTGGTGCTGAAGGCGCCCAACTCGGCGCTGCTCGCCCAGCTCGCCGGGCGGCCGGGCATCATGCTGGCGCCCGAGGTGGCGGCGAAGGAAGGCAAGGATTTCGGCCTGCACCCGGTCTGCGCCGGGCCGTTCCGCTTCGTGAGCCGCATCCCGCAGCAGAAGATCGTGCTGGAGAAGTTCAAGCGCTACTGGAACGCGAAGGCGATCCATTTCGACAAGGTGGAATATATCCCGATCGTGAATTCCGCCGTCCGCCTCGCCAACCTGCAGGCCGGCGCGCTCGACATGGTGGTCTATATCGTGCCGACCGACGTGCCGGCGGTGGAGAAGGATCCCAAGCTCCGTATCGTCACCGATACCTCGCTCGGCTACAACGGCATCACCTTCAACGTCGGCAACGGGCCCGAGAGCAAGTCGCCGATCGGCTCGTCCGCCGACCTGCGCCGCGCGTTCGAGCTGGCGATCGACCGCACGGCCCTGGTCCACGTGGTCTATAACGGCCTCTTCGCGCCGGTGGCGCAGGCCAATCCGCCCTCGTCGCAGTTCTACGTGCCCTCCGTGGTGCCGCCGAAGCGCGATATCGCGGCGGCGAAGAAGCTGGTGGCCGCGTCCGGCGTGAAGCCGCCCATCCCGGTCACCCTGCTGGTGCCGAATAGCCCCGACCTGCTGCAGGCGGCCCAGGTGATCCAGGCGATGGTGCAGCCGGCCGGCTTCGACCTGAAGATCCGCGCGATGGAGTTCGCCTCCGCGCTCGGCGCCGCCCGGTCGGGCGATTTCCAGGCCTTCCTCATCGGCTGGTCCGGCCGCGCCGATGCCGACGGCAACATGTATTCCTTCCTGCACAGCGGCTTCGGGTTCAACTACGGGCACTACAGCAACCCGAAGGTCGACGCGCTGCTCGATGCCGCGCGCCGTGCGCCCACCGTCGCCGCGCGCAAGGCGGTCTATGCCAAGGTCTGGGCGATCGAACGCCAGGACATGCCGATCCTCTATCTCTGGTCGCTCAAGAACATCGTCGGCATGAAGAAGGACCTGCTCGGGTTCCGCCAGGTGCCGGACGGGATCATCCGGCTCCAGGGCATGCACTTCGCCAGGTAGCGGGGGACCGGCGTGCAGGGGCCGATCGGCGCCCGGCTGGTCCAGCTGCTGCCGACGATCCTGCTGGTCAGCCTGATCGTGTTCGCCTTGCAGCAGCTCATGCCGGGCGACCCGGCGGTGCTGCTCGCGGGTGAGTCGGCGGGCGATCCGCATGTCATCGCGCAGATCCGCGACCAATTGCTGCTGAACCGGCCGCTGTGGTACCAGTATCTGCACTGGCTGTTCGGGGTGCTGCACGGCAATCTCGGCTATAGCTGGCGGCTTTCGTCGCCGGTCTCGGCGCTGATCGCGCAGAAGCTGCCGGTCACCTTGCAATTGTCCCTGATGGCGTTCTTCTTCGCCGTCGTCATCGGGGTGCCGGCCGGGGTGGTCTCGGCGGTGAAGCGCGACACCGCGTGGGACTGGCTTGCGAACGCGGTCGGGCTGTTCGGCCTTTCGATCCCGAATTTCTGGCTCGGCATCGTGCTGATCCTGCTGGTGTCCGTCGATCTCGGCTGGCTGCCGCCGTCGGGCTACGTGCCGCTGGCGCAGGACCCGTTGCGCTCGCTGCAAACCACCATCATGCCCGCCTTCGTGCTCGGCAACGCGATCGCCGCGGTGCTGATGCGCCACACCCGCAGCGCCATGCTGACCGCCCTGCAGCAGGACTATGTCCGCACGGCGCGCGCCAAGGGGCTGGCGGAACGCACCGTCGTGCTGCGGCACGCGCTGCGCAACGCGCTGATCCCGGTGGTCACCCTGGGCGGGCTGCAACTCGGCCTGCTGCTCTCCGGCGCCGTGCTCACCGAGCAGGTCTTCGACATCCCCGGCATCGGCAAGCTCGTGGTCGACGCCGTGTTCAACCGCGACTACCCGGTGATCCAGGGCGTCGTGCTGGTCAGCGGCCTGCTCTACGTGCTGATCAACCTCGCCACCGACGTGCTCTACGCCGTGATCAATCCCCGGCTGCGCGGCGGATGAGCGCGACCGTCCTCAGCCGGCCCGCGGCCAGCCCGTTCCGCCTCGGGCTGCGCCGGTTCCGCCGCCACCGCAGCGGCATGGTCGGGCTCGTGCTCGTCGCCGCGTTCGTCATCATCGCCGTCGCCGCGCCGCTGGTCGCGCCCGTCTCGCCGATCGCCGCCAGTTGGGACGCGATCCGCAAGGCCCCGTCCTGGCTGCATTGGATGGGCACCGACGAAATCGGGCGGGACGAATTCTCCCGCGTCGTCTGGGGGGCCCGCGCCAGCCTGGCCGCCGGCGTCGTTTCGGTGCTGATCGCCGGCGCCATCGGCGTGCCGGCCGGGCTGGCGGCGGGGTTCGCCGGCGGCTGGACCGATTCGATCCTCAGCCGCATCGTCGACGCCATGCTGGCGATCCCGTTCCTGATCCTGGCGATCGCGCTCGCCGCGTTTCTCGGGCCCAACCTGCGCAACGCGATGATCGCGATCGGCGTCAGCACCGCGCCGGTGTTCATGCGGGTCGCCCGCGCCGCCACGCTCGACACCATGACCCTGGACTTCATCGAGGCGGCGCGCGCCGTCGGCAATCCGCCCTGGCGCATCGCCCTGCGCCACGTGGTGCCCAACATCACCGCCCCGGTGCTGGTGCAGGCGACGCTCTCGATCGCCACCGCCATCATCGCCGAAGCCTCGCTTTCGTTTCTCGGCCTCGGCGAGCAGCCGCCGCTCCCGTCCTGGGGCTCCATGCTGAACGCGGCGCAGCAGTTTCTTACCCAGGCGCCCTGGCTCGCGATCTTTCCCGGTCTTGCCATCTTCTGCGTCGTGCTCGGCTTCAACCTCCTGGGCGACGGGCTGCGCGACGTGCTCGATACCCGCCGTCGCGGCTGAACGCCTCGATTGGCGCGCCGCCCCTACACCGGCAGCCGGATGCGGGCGCGGAGGCCGCCAAGCGGGCTCTCTTCAAGGACGATCTCGCCGCCATGGGCGCGGATGATGTCCCGTGCGATCGTGAGGCCAAGGCCGGTCCCGCCGCTGGTATCGCTCTCGAACGGGCGGAACACGCTCTCGCGGCGGTCCGGGGGAATGCCGGGACCGTCGTCGTCGACGGTGACGAGCACGCTGCGTCCGCCCATCGGCGCGGCGGCCAGGACGATGCGCCGCGCGTGGCGGCGGGCGTTGTCGATCAGGTTGGTCAGCGCGCGGCGCACGGCGTCGGCCCGCAGGCGCATGGGCAGGCTCGGCGGCAGGTCGAGATCGACATGGGCGCCGGCGCGGCGGGCGTCGGCGCCGACTTCCTGTAGCAGAGTGACGAGATCCGTGGGCTCCGCCTGCTCGGCGCCCTCGCCGCGGGCGAAGGCCAGGTAGGCTTCGATCATGCGCTCCATCTCCGCCACGTCGGCGGTGATCTCGGCGACGTCGGTGGCCTGTTCCGGGTGCGCCGGCAGCATCGCCAGCGCGAGGCGCATGCGGGTCAGCGGCGTGCGCAGGTCGTGCGACACGCCGGCGAGCATTTCGGTCCGCTGGCTGAGGAAGCGGCGGATGCGTTCGGCCATGCGGTTGAACGCGGTGGCGGCGCGGCGCACCTCCACCGCGCCTTCCGGGCGGATCGGCCCCGGGTCGCGGCCGATGCCGAAGGCTTCGACCGCGTCGGCAAGCCGGCGGATGCCGCGCACCTGGTTGCGCATGAACAGCGCGGCGATGCCGAACAGCAGGGCCGAGGTGCCGACCAGCCAGCCGACGAACAGCCAGATCGTGCCGAGATCCACGCGCTTGCGCGGGGTGAGGATGTTCATCACCCCGTCGGGGAGCGCGACCCGGATCAGCACCGCCGAGCGGTCGTAGGTCCAGTCCATGTTGAACCTGTCGCGCAGGGTCTGGCGCAGGGCGTTCTCCAGGTCGTCGTCCATCGGGCCGAGGACGTTCACCCGGGCCCCGGTATGGCGCAGTTCCGCGCCGGGTTCCCAGTGGAGGGTCACCCCGAACTGGCGCTCGGCCTGCGCGACGATCTGCGCGCGGGCGGCCGGATCGGGAGCCTGCTCGATCAGGGCGAGGGTGAAGTTGATCTCGCCCGCCAGGCTGTCCGACAGCCGGCGGTACACGAGATTGAGGTGGCTGCCGTAATAGATCTGCAGCGCGACCGCCTGCAGCAGCACGAGCGGCACCAGGATCATCAGCAGGCTGCGCCCGAGCAGCGAGCGCGGCAGGATCCGCTTGAGGGTCCGGTTGAACGGCAGCCGGACGCCCATTCAGGCGCCGGGCTTCAGCACGTAGCCGCGGCTGCGGACGGTGTGCAGGTAGCGCGGCTCGCGCGGATCGGCCTCGATCTTGCGGCGCAGCCGGGTGACCTGCACGTCGATCGCGCGTTCGCCGGCGTCGTCCATGCCGAGCGCGGCGGCGATCGCTTCCCGTGTGAGCACTTCGTTGGGCTGGCGGGCGAGGGCCGCGAGCAGGGCGGCTTCGCCGCCGGTCAGCCGCACCGGGCCCGCCGGGCCGCGCAGCTCGCCCCGCGCCGGGTCGAACACCAGCGGGCCGAGCGCGATCGGGTGGGCGGCGGACGCGGGGGGGGCGGGCGTCGCGCGGCGGAGCAGCGCCTTGATGCGCAGCACCAGTTCGAGCGGCTCGAACGGCTTGCCGAGATAGTCGTCGGCGCCGGCCTCGAAGCCGGCGATGCGATCCTCCGGCGCGCCGCGCGCGGTGAGCAGCAGCACCGGCAGTTCGTCCTGGTGCTCGGCGCGCAGCGCGGCGGTGAGGTCGAGGCCGTTTTCCCCCGGCATCATCACGTCGAGCACCAGCAGGTCGGGGCTGACGGAGCGGAGCTGGGCGCGCGCCTCGGCGGCGTCGGCGGCCGTGGTCACGCGGAAGCCGCGCTCGGCGAGGTAGCGCGAGAGCAGCGCCCGCAGCCGGGCGTCGTCATCGACCACCATGATGTGCGCGTCCTCGGCCATTGCCGTCACCGCCCGCCGGACCGGGTCGCCCGCGTGCCGGCGCGATCGAGATAGGCGCGGGCGGATTCGTTCATGATGGCGCGCATGACGCGGCGGAACCCGTCCACCGCCGGCCCCCCGGCTTCGCGGTAGGCGGCGGCCAGACAGTCGCGCTGGCGCTCGAACAGGCGGCGTTCCAGCGCGGCGCCGGAGGCGGTGAGGGCGAGCAGGCGCTGGCGGCGGTCGGCGCTGCCCGGCGTCTGCGCGACGTAGCCGCGTTCGATCAGCGCGCTGAGGACCCGGGCCAGGCTCTGCTTGGTGATGCGCAGCAGGACGAGCAGGTCGGAGACGGTGATGCCGGGATTGCGGCCGATGAAGTGCAGCGCGCGGTGATGCGCGCGGCCGAGTTCCAGCTCCTCGAGGATGACGTCGGCGGCGTTGGTGAAATCGCGGTAGGCGAAGAACAGCAGGTCCTGCGCGAGGCGGATCTCCTCCTCCCGCAGGAACAGCAGGCCGGTGCCGGCGGGCTGCGGCGCCTTCGGTTCGGCGGACGGCGGCACCGGGCGGGGGATCGCGCTCATTGGCCGACCGCTGAACCATCCTTATGATGCGGTCGTCGGGAGTGGGTGACCATGGGTTCCGGCATGGCTGGCATTCCTTGGTTTTCCGGCAGCGTTGTTGACGTATTTACGGCGCTATTATACCTTGCCCCTGGCTAGAGCAACAAAATTGCGAGGATCGATCCCATGGCGCTGGTTCCGTTCGACGACCGTGACGGCTTCATCTGGTGGGACGGAGCCCTGGTACCCTGGCGCGACGCGAAGCTGCACGTGCTGACCCATGGGCTGCATTATGCCTCGGCGGTGTTCGAAGGCGAGCGGGCCTATGCGGGACACATCTTCCGGCTGCGCGCGCATACCGACCGGCTGATCAACTCCGGGCGCCTGCTTGGCTTCGAGGTGCCCTACACGGCCGAGCAGATCGACGCCGCCTGCTACGAGACGTTGCGGGCGAACAAGCTGACCGAGGCGTATGTGCGCCCGATCGCCTGGCGCGGGACCGAGATGCTGGCGGTGTCCGCCCAGCACACGACGATTCATCTGGCGATCGCGACCTGGCAGTGGCCGAGCTATTTCGGCGACGACCGGATGTCCGGGATCCGGCTTGGCATGGGGGCCTGGAAGCGCCCGTCGCCGGAGACCGCGCCCACCGCGTCCAAGGCGGCCGGGCTGTACATGATCGGCACCCTGTCCAAGCACAAGGCGGAGGCCGAAGGGTTCGCCGACGCGCTGATGCTGGACTGGCGCGGGCTGGTGGCGGAATCGACGGGCGCGAACATCTTCTTCGTGTTCGACGGCGAAGTGCACACGCCGACGCCGGACTGCTTCCTGGACGGCATCACCCGGCGGTCGGTGATGGCGCTGGCGAAGCACCGGCAGATGAAGGTGG
This sequence comes from Rhodospirillales bacterium, assembly GCA_028869315.1. Lineage (GTDB taxonomy): Bacteria > Pseudomonadota > Alphaproteobacteria > Acetobacterales > Acetobacteraceae > JAJZVS01. The sequence continues at coordinate 16,796 of JAGWSV010000244.1, read as the reverse complement.
TGGAGCGTGCGATCCGCCCGGAGGAGATCGGCCGCGCCACCGAGGTGTTCCTGGCCGGCACGGCGGCGGAAGTGACGCCGGTGCGGGTGATCGGGGAGCATTCCTACACGCCGGGCCGGATCACCCAGACGCTGCTGACCGACTACGAGGCGCTGGTGCGGAAGGACCCGGCCGAGGTGGCGCGCATCGTCGGCTAGCGGCACCGGGGCCGAACGGCGCGCGGGCGGGTTGTGCCGCGCGCCGGCTTCGGCTAGGAAAGCGGGGCGCGGCGCTGAGCGGCGCCCCGGCGATGTCCCGTTCGTCTAGAGGCCCAGGACGCCGCCCTCTCACGGCGGCAACAGGGGTTCGAATCCCCTACGGGACGCCAATTTAATCAGTCACTTAGACGAAATCGCCTGGGTCGCTGTCTAATATCTGTCCATTATCCAGGGGTAGACGGGAATGGACGAGCGGCCCGAATTGGACACGGGGAGAAGCAACGCTCGGCGCCCCAAGTTGGCCCGCTGCAGCTATACCCGTGGTTGCCCGCGCCGCGGCCGGCCCAACCCGTAGCAGCGTGGTGGCGCGACCCAACAAGCCGAAAAAGGGCCGCCCGATCGCCCGGACGGCCCCACCAGTTCCACCAGCATTCGAGCCTTCGCCAAGTTGGCGAAGCTGCCCCCCGCTTCACCGCCGGCCGGCGCGCATCAGGCTTTCGAACAGCGGTGCGGCCACCCGCCGCAGCTCGGCGCGGACTTCCGGTGGAATGGCGCCACCCCAGCCGCCGATCATTTCTGATAGCCGGGCCTCCACCCGGTCCACCTGGTCCAGCAATTCCCGGCGGGGCGGAACGATCGGCGCGCGGGCGCGACGGGGCCGGGAAGTTTTCGGCGGTGGCTCGGGGACGCTCATGGGCAGTATCGTCGCCTCGGTATTCATGCCGCCGCCCTACGCCAGCTCGCGCACGCGCCCGGACGGCGCGCGCGGCGACGGTCCCCGCCGCCGGCCTCGGGTGCCGTCATCGTCATCGTCCCCGGGGCAGATCGGGGAGACAGGCGGCCAAGGCGCGCCCGCGGCGGCGAGCTGTTGGGCGTGGCACACCTCGCATACGCGCACGCACATCACGTCCAGACCGGCCTCCCGCCACAAGTGTTGCGGCATGTCAGGCCCCTCCCTTCGGCCGGCGCCGCTTCCACGGGGGCGGTTCCGGGGCGGGATCGTTGGCGGCCTCGGGGGGTGCCGGGGGGCTGTCCAACCCGGGCACCGGCTCGATGGCGGCCTCCGGCGCCTCGGCTGGCCAGAGGATGCGGCGCAGCGCCGGCTGTTCAAGGATGCTCGCGGCGATGGCCTGGGCCAGCCGGGGCGCCGCGCCGTAGCCGGAAAGCAGTACGGCTGCCTTGGCGTACAGGCCGGCCGGCGTGGTGATGGGGAGCTTCCCGGCGCGGATCATCAGGGGCCGGACGTGCGTCTCGATTCGGGCGCGGCGCAGCGCCAGGACGTGGGACCGGATCGAACCCGGCTTGCCGTCCGGCTCGCCCTCCCAAAGGAAATGAGCCAGGGCCGACGCGGACAGCGCCCGCGCGTAGAACAGGCCGTGCGCCACCCGCGCCCGAGCCGGGGTCAGCAGCACCACCCGGCCGCGCGACGCCATCGTGTGCGCGTCTGTGTCGAGTAGGACATCTCCCCGGCGAAGGATCACCACGCCCTCCCCGCCAGCTTGGCGAGCAGGATAGGGGTGCCTTCCTTGCGCGCGGTCACAGAAATGATGGCGCCGTCTTCCACGCCCATGCGGAAGCCTCTCTCGTCGGAGGCCGTGAGCGTGAACCGCCACCGTAGCGCCGCATCGTGGGGGGCGATCGGCTTGCGGGCCACGACGTGCCAGCCGGTGTGGCGCAGGTCGGTGAGGTACTTCGCCGTGCCGATCGGGGTGATGGGAGGGGCGATGCGGGTCATGCTGCACCAGCCCGCGTGCGGTCGAATACCGCAGCATCAACCGTTTCGAGAAAACGCTCGCGCCATTGCGGCGCTCCACGGTTCCAGACCCGCATGATTGCCGATAGCCACTGTTCCTCAGTCTCCACATCATTCAGCGGCGCAGGCGCAGGCTCGACCGCGCGGCGTTCCGCGATCTCCGCCACCTTGGCGATCTGCTCGGCGGGAGCCGCGCGGGCGACTGCGAGCAATGCCGACTGGTTATCGTCCAGGCCGGCGGCGCGGGCGGCCTCCTTGGCCTCCGGCGCGATGGCGGCGATCTTGACGGCGCGCTCGACGTTCTTGCGCTTGGCTTCGTCGGTATCACCGGCCACGGGGAGCTCGCGGGCAGCCTTTCGGATGCCTTGGTCGTTCGGTTGCCTGCCCCCAGGTGGGATAAGTTGTCCCACCTTCTCCCCCCTCAGCCTAACCCACTCGGCAATATGCTCCGCCCGCTCCTGCGCCGTCAGCTCGGCCCGATGCAGGTTCTCCGCGATCTCCCACAGGCGGGCGTCGGTTTCGTCGCACTCGCGCACCACAGCCTCGATCTCGGTCCAGCCGAGCTTGCGGGCAGCCTCTACCCGGTGGCGACCCGCCACGCCTCGGCCAATTCCAACCGTGCGTCGATGCTGCGCGCGCCGGAGCGGCAATGCGGCGGTCAGGCACCGGGCTCCGCGGCAAAGGGCCGGAGCTGGTCAAGATACCGCCGCGCCGCCTGGCACGCCGTCGGCCGCATCAGCGGGTCGTCGGCGATCTGCACCAGCAGCTCGACCGCGAGCGCCACCGCGTCGGCGGGGCTGTCATCGGGCGGGAGTCACGCATCGGGACGCCACGGCCCGCGCGCCTCGGCCGACGGCGTGCCAGGCGGCTTCAGCGCGGGGAAACAGGGCACGACGCCCAGCCGCGCCGCCTCGGCTTCCACACGGGCCCGGAAGGCTTCTTCAGTCTCGCCATTCCAGCGGGTCCAACGCGCCGGAGAGCCGAGCGCAAATGCGTCTGCGCGGGGCGTTCTCATGGCTCCGCCTCCGCTGCCACCCGTCGAAGCTCGGCGGCCAGGTGGTCGCGCTCCACGTGGAACCGCTCCGGGTCGCACCGATCGGGCGGCGGGAGGCGCCGTACCCGCTCGGCGAGGTCGAGCAGGCGGCCGACAATGCCGGCGGCGGGAGCGTCCCGCGGGACCGTGTGCGGCGGTCTCATTGCGGCCTCGGCCCCATCGAGGAAGCAAGGCGATCGAAGGCGAGCGCGGCCGCAACGACCGCCTCCCCCGCTGCATCGAGAAGCCGCCGCGATTCCTTGCTGGCGATGGCGATCTCGATCCGGGCTTCGGCCGCGATTTCCTCGCCGTCCGCCGCGCACAAGGCCATGACGCCAATCACATCGATGGTCCCCGCCAGCATCGCCGCTGCTTGCCTGACCTTGAGGCGCAAATCTGCGGTTGCCGCCTCCAACGCGGACAGCGCCGCTTCGACGTTCTGCTGGTCCGCCATCATCCCGGCCCTCCACCGGGGGGCAGCGGCATCGTCACGCGCGGTGCCCCGGCGAACAGGTCGCCATCGGTGTGCGCCGACACCCGAGTGCCGACCGGCGCGCCGCTCAGATCAATGTGCACGTGGGCCGCGCCCTTGACGGTGTGGGTTTGGGGGGGTGCGGGCGGCATGAACAGCACCGCCCCAGCGCCACGGGAGGCGGCTTGGTAGGCGCCATCCGCCGGCCGTTCGTAGTCGGTCGAGAATACGGCCCCGGCCGCCTGGGGGCTGCGGGCCATGCGCAGGGCCGCGCCGGCGCCGCGCTGGTCGCCCTGCGTCAATTCCCACTGCGCGAAGGCAAGCTGTGTCGCAACCGGGATCGTCGCAGGATTGCCCCCGCGCCAGCCGTGCTGCCGGGCAAACTGTTCCAGCATCCGCGCACGACCGTTGTGCCATTGGAATAGGCCAAAGCTCGTTCCGTGATCGCCCACCGCGCCGGCGTTGAACCCGGACTCGGCCGACATGTTCGATAGGATGCCGGCGGTCTGGGCCGCGCTCCACCCGTGGGCTAGAAAATACCTCTGCGCCTGCGCCATCGTCGCCCGGCCGCCGCCGGTTGTCGGCAGGCGCGGTGCGCCGGCGCCGGCGGTCGGATGCCCAAACAAATCGGCGGCGACGCGCCATTTCGTGCGGGCGAAGTTTTCTTCCTGCTTTCCGAGATAGGCCGCGCGCTGCGCATCGGTCATCCCCGCGATGCTTTTGTATCCGCCCCAACGGCTCAGGGTCCGCAGCAGCACGTCCACGCGCAGAAGGCCCCCCAGCATCCCCGGCAGAAGCCGCGCGAGCCACAACTCGCCGAGGTCGGCCGAGGCCGACTTCCACCCGCCGACCGCGCCGACCACCCGGTTGATCTCGCCTGCAACCGCCCGAATGTCACCAGAGACGTTGGTCGCGATCCAGTTCTGGTTCGCCTCGATCCATTTCGACATGGCGTCCGCTGCGCCGCCGGCAGCCGGCACCAGGCGGCCCAGCGTCGCCATGGCGGTTGTTTCAACGTCCCCGGTCAGGCGCCGAATCTGCTCTTGCAGCATCCGTGCGCGTTCGGCGCTGCGGGTGGTCATCGTCACCATACGGCTGCCGGCGTCGGTGTAGCGGTCGAGACCACGCACGCCGCGAAGCAAGAGGGGTTGAATGGCAGAGAAAGAGCCGCCGAAGATCATGTTGCCGAGCTTGGCTTGCAGGGTCAGGTTCTTGACCGCGGCCAGCTTATGCAGAAGCGGCCTCATCACCTTGTCCGCCGGCAGCGCACCGTTGGCGCCGCGCCAGTTCACGCCGAGCTGCGAGAGCGCCGCCGTGGCCTCCGCGTTGTGGCCGGCGAAAGCTGACTGCAAATTGTTCTGCAACCCGACGAACGCCGCGCCCGCGCCCTGCGCCGAGCCGCCTGCCAGCGCCGCAGCGTGTTCCAGGCGTTGCAGATGCGGGACCGTGGTCCGCGCTTGGCGGGCGGTCAGATACAGGTTGCTGCCGAAGTCCGCGTATCGGGCCGCCAGCGCCCCCACTCCGGCGACGCTGCCCGCCCCCGCCAGACCGGCGATCGTCGGCGCGAACCGGCCGATGCTCGATGCGAGGCCGGCGGTCTCCTGCCGCAGCGTGCGCATCCCGCGCACCACGTCCGAAAAACCGGTGTTGGCGGCAAGACGATTGAAGCTCTTGCCCAGCCGCTCGACCAGCGCGTTGGCCGCGCGCAACCGCTTGTTGATGCGGTCGATCGTCGCCGATGCCTTGTCGGTTGCCGTGATCGTTACGCTGTAGCCGCCGCTGCGGGCCATTATGCTGCCTCCCGAGGTCCGGCCGCCATGCGCGGCGGCAGTGAAATGATGTTGCCCGCGCCGCCGGCCGGGTCGGTGTCAACCGGCGACGGGGGCGCCGCGGTGCGCTGCCGGGGGAGTCGGGGAGGAGAGCGCATCCCGGTCACCAGCGCAACGTCGCGAACTGATTGGCGTACAGCAGCGCGGCACGGCGTTCGCGCATACGTTCCTCCGCCGCGGCGGCATGTTCGGCCCCGGCACGAGCGATTAGCGCACGGTGGCCTTCGGCGTCGGCCGTCTGCCGCGCCCTCGCGGCGCCCATGGCTTTCCCGGTCACCAGCGCGGCCGGGTTGGCGGGCACGGAAACGATGCTCAGCTCGAGCAATTCCCATGAGGTGTAGAGGATGCCGCCGCCGCGCATCGGTTCCGATTTGAGCGGCAAGAACCCGACCGAGACAGCCCCCAGGACGCCAGCTTTCACGAGGCGCAGATATTCATCGCTGCGGGCCGAGACGCCTTCGGCGGGAAAGTCGATAGTAGCGACCACCTGGCCGTTGCTCACCTCGATCTGCGAGCACCGCGCGATCGGCTGCGCCGCGTCGTGCTGCGCGAGCACGACTGGATTTCTCTTGAAGTTTTCGAGGACACACCCCCCGGGCATGAGGATGTCGCCCATCCGGTCGCGGCCGCCGTCGCTGGCGATCACTGTGATCTGGCGCGCGCCAAGCGTGGTGAGGAGCTTTCTGCCGGCGGCAGGCGCCGAAAATCGCGCGGCCAGAGGGGTCATGCTGCTTGCCTTTCCCGGAAAGAGCGGCCGGCGCCGCTCGCGACGGCGCCGGCCCAGGTTGCGGTCCGTTCGTCATGGAGTACGAACGGGCCGGCGTCGCGCGAGATGGAGTGAGCGCGCGAACCCCTCATGCCGCCTCGGGGGCGCCCTGCTCGGCGGCCGGCGGCGGGTCGATCTGGCCAAGCTGGTCGAGCGCCAGCCGCAGATCGGCGACGTAGCGGCGCCCATTCTCGGCCAGGCCCGCCGCGTGCGTGGCGCTGCCAATCGCCGCCGCCAGCTCGTTTTCGGCCTTGTAGCGAAGCCCTGCCAGGGCGCCGGCCAGCGTGGCACGTCGATCGAGGCGGTCGAAGTGTTCGGCGATCTCCCGCAGCTCCAGGCGGGCCGCGCGCGCCCCCTCGGCAGCCTTCGCCGCCGCCGTTACTGCCGCAGCATGTTCCTGCTCGGCCTTCTGCAAATCGGCTTCCAGGATCGGGCGCCACTCGGCGAAGCGTTTGGTCATCGGGGGAGCACTCCGTTCTGTTCGAGCAATCGGCGCCACACGCTGATCTCGCTTTGAACGTTCCCCTCGCTGCCCAACATCAGCAGCGACCGCAGCGGCGGCGGCGAAATGATTTGAGGGTCGATCGTGTAGCCGGCGGTCAAGATCGAGGCCCGGAAACTGCGCTCCCGATCGACCGCAGCGGCGAGGGCGACGGCGTAGTTGAAGGCTTCAAGGATCAGCGCCCCGTGATGGGCTTGCAGGCGGCGGCACAAATCGACGGAGATTTCCTGCCGGATCGCCTCGACCACGCTGCCCTGTTCAAGCAGGGCCTCGCCCACGATCTCGCGTGACTCGCGCAGCACCGCCAGCCGCTTCGCGCGCCCCGGCGGCTTGCTCGCGCTCCCCTCGCGGATCAGCTGCAAAGCGCGGGCGACGGTTTCAGGCGTACCGAGGTCGGGGGGCGCCTCCTGGTCGGCGCGGGGCGCCGCGGCTGCCTCTCGGCGTCGTACTTCCAGGCGGTCCCGGAGGATGCCGTTGCGCGGTGTTGCCGCCTGCTGGCGCGGGAGGGCGGCGAAGTGCTCCTCGAGCTCCAGCAAGTCGATCTCGCTCGCGATCCGTTCGCTGGCGTCGCGCAGGACGCGCAGGACGCGCGAGGCGGCGGCGAAGCGCGGATCATCGGCCAGCGCGGGGATTTCAGGCGCGGCGTCGGGGTCGACAGCGGGGCGGGGCTTTAGGGACATGCGATCATCTCCGTTCGCCGCGCAGGGTCGGGGTGGTCGGGGGGTAATCGCAACCGCCGTGATTACCCCCTGCAGCCCGCAGGATTTGCCGCACCCGCTCGGGTCCGAGCGGCTCGCCCAGGCCGAGCAGGTCGAACACGTCGCCCTCGAGGCCGGAGGGGCGGCGTCGCGCCTTCCTGTCCCGCTGCCAGGCGCTGGCGGCGTATCGGCCGACGGCGCCGGCGATCGACGCCGCGGCGGCTTTCGTGCCGAGGTCAGCGAAATGCCGCCGCGCGATCTCGACGAGCAGGGCGTCCCGCCGGCGGCGCCGCAGCGCGGCATGCCAGTCCGGCGCCAAGCCGAGCGCAACGTGCAGCTCGATCCCGTCTTGACACCACTGCGCCAGCGCGTCCGCCACCACCACCTCGCCGGCCTCGGCCGCCATCGCGGCGACCCGCGCGACGGCCTCGATCCGCTCGGTGGTGGGGGACGCGCCGGGCATGGGGCCGCTACTCGCCGCGCCCGGTGCGCCGAGAGTGACAACTAACGCACAGACTCGCAACATTCTGCGGGTCGAGCCGGAGGTCGGGCCGGGCACGGGGCTTAGCGATGTGATGAACCTCGCTCGCCGCGGTTAGGCGCCCCTGCTGCTCGCAATCTTGGCAGAGCGGACGTTCGGCGAGTATCCGCTCGCGGAACTGCCGCCAATCGTAACCATAGCCCCGGGACGCCGAGCTGCCCCGTTCGCGCTCATACGCTCGAGCGCGTTCTTGCGGGGCTTTCTCCCACGGATTCCGGTGGATGGGCGGACGCGTCGGCATGGAGACCTCCGGGGTTGATAGGGTGCCAGGTCAGCGGCGCTGGCGCTTGGCGCCCGCGGAGGGCACGAGGTCCGTCGTGTCCGCGAGAAACGCCTCGAGGGTCCGCCGGGGCGCGCCGGCCGGCTTGCTGGCCAGGAACTGGTCGAAGGCCGACGGCGCGCCCCGCAAGTCGGGCACTGAGCCATCGCGCCCCAGCCGCACCCGATCCGCAGGCGACAAGCCGAAGCGCGAAGCCCACAACGCAACGCGCCGGTCCGCGTCGGCCAGCATCGCCGCCTCCGGCCGCGCCCGCAGCATGACCGCGCCCGACTTGCCGATGGTCGCATAGGTGCGCGCGCCGGCCTCGGCGACCGTGCTCCTGCCGATCACCACCGGCGCCGCCAAGGCGTCGCGCGCTCGCCGGGCGTCCGCCACGGCCTCGGCCAGGTGCTCGAGCGCCAGGCCATCCGACTGCGACAGCACGCCCATGCCGCTGAGCGTAGCGGCGAGCAACGGCCAGGCCGCCGCAGCCTCGGGTGAAAGGTGAGCGGGCGCGATCGGCGCGCCACGCGGCGGCTGTGGCTCCCCGACGCGGCGGCCGCGCTTGCCAGGATTCCCGTGCAAATTGGCGAGTGCGGTCGGTATCCGATTACGTGGCATGGCCTTGATCCTTTTGGCTTCGGTTTTGCGGATGCGCGCTTCGGGCCCCCACACGTTCCACATCGACCATCCGGGATGGTGCGAGACCCCCATACGGGCCCGCGACGCTCGGGTTTCCGGCTTCCGAAAAGTCAACCCGTCCGGCCGAAAAATTGCCCCCCGCACGTTCCAGAGCGACCACCCCGGATCGCGCAGGACCCCTATCGGGAGTCGGGCGCGACAGCAGGCGGCCACGGCGACGGTCACCATGACGGCGGCCCTTCCGGGCGATCGACAGCCCCCCGTGAGGCGGCAAGGCGGCCACATGACGGGTTATGACGGGTTCTCCGATTAACCCGTTCGCGCGCGCACGCGCGTATAACGGGGGAAATGGTAGACCCGTCATAACCCGTCATAGGACGGTCTCCGGTCACCATGTGCCACCCTCCGCCGGCAGCAGCCGCACCCCCAGAAATTCGCGCCCGGTCATGGTGCGCTTCTTGGCAAAGTGCCGTTCCAACTCAGCGGAGAAGCGCTTTTCGGTGCCGGCGTCCTCCCCCCGCTCAGTCGCCCAATGCTTCCAGTTGGAGAACGCCGCTCGCGCCGGCATGCTCTTGTTGGGGCTTGTCTCGCACCGCTCGGCGATCCACTCCTCAAGCAGGTCTTGCTCGGCGAAGTACTCGGCGGAGGCGGCCTTCACGGCGGCGCATTGCGTGAGACCCTGCGCCTGCCAGGCGACGCATCCCCTGATTGCCCAGGCCAGAATGCCCGCCGCCTCGGCCTTGAGGGCTTCGGGCAGCTCCGGGTCGGGCTTCGACGGGATGAACGTCAGGGGTAACAGATGCAGCCGGCGGCGCATGGCGGGGTCGGGGTTGCGAAGGCCGGGCCGGTGATTGCCGGCGATCCACAACTTGAACACTGGGGAGAACTCGAACGGGTCGCCGCGCAGCGCTCGGCCCGATCTTCCGGCACGGGTGCCGTGGTGCACCCCCATCCCGCGGATCGCGTTCATTCCTCGATCGCTCCTTCGATGATCGGACCGCCGGCTGTGGCGGCATCGGGGGCGGCATCGGCGCCAAATTCGGTCAACCAGCCGCGGGCGATCAGTCTCGAGCGGAGCGCGGATGTCTTTCCAGCGCCACCAGCACCGGGACATGCTTTGACCGGGACAGCCAACCGGGACACCGGGACACACCTAAAGGTGTGTGTCCCGTTTTGTCCCGGTGTGGGCAATGTCGGGTGTCCCGTTTTGCCCCGGTGTGTCCCGCTTGTCCCGGCTGCGTGTCCCGTTTCGTTACGTGGTTGCATTACCATGCGTCCGGCCTCCAGACGTACTCGTCTTGTGCCGCTACCTTGCGCTTGGCGATGAGTGCGTCGCGGGCGCGGACGAATGCCTTTTTGCGGCTGTCCTGTGGTTCGTCCGGCTTGCCTTGGCGGTAGAAGGTCTGGCGCCAGACTGCGGCGGTGACGACGGACCGCTCGGCAGGGTTCTCCCCAACAACCGCGAGAACGCCCTCGGTGCGGATGGCCTGATCGAGACAGGACAGGGCGATTTGCTCGTTCGGGGACAGGCTGCTTGCCTTGGCCGCCGGGGGCGCGGCGTGCGCTTCCTCCACGATCAAGGTGGTGATGGGGTCGCCGTCAGCGTCCTCGCCAAGTTTCACGTCGCCCAGCTTGAACGCGAAGGCGAGACCGTCCGCGTCGTCCTTGGCGTGCACCACCTTGGCGGAGCGGGTGCCGTCGTCGTGCTTGGCCACCTCGATCAGTGCGTCGTCCGCACCGGTCAGGCAGGAATGCCCTCGTGGATTGGCGCCGCTGCCGTTGTTGGCCTTGGTGCCGTGGTGCACGCCTGCGACGTGCGCGCCGCATTCTTCCCGCAGCTCGGCCATGAATAGGACCAGAGCGCCCATGTCGGCGGAACTGTTTTCGTCCCCGCCGGCCAGGACGCGGTTGATCGTGTCCAGCACGATCAGGTCCGGCTTGATGTCCTTGGCGGCGGCAAGCAGGTCCTTCTTGTGGCCGGTGTCGTGCAGCAGATCCATCGGCTGCGCGATGTAATGGAAATTGTCGCTGGCCCCGTAGCGGTCGCGCAGGGCTTGAATGCGCTTGTTGATACCGCCCTGTCCCTCGGCTGCGGCATAGAGCACCCGGCACTTTTTCACCCGGAGACCGAACACCGGGAGGCCGAGGGACAGGCGATAGGCGATGTAGAGCAGCAGGAACGACTTGCCGCATTTGGGCGGCCCCACCCATAGCGACAGCTCGGCCGGCGACATGATGCCCTTGAGCAGGTATCCGCGCGGGGGTGCGGTTTCCAGATCGGCAATGGACAGCACCAGCAGCTTGCCGTGGCGGGTGCCTCGGGGGCGCGTGTTCCAGTCCGGGTGTTTGGCCTGATATTCTTCGGACGGCGGGGGCACCCAGGCGCGGCGATCAGTAGAAGCGGTGTCCGTCATCGGGCCGCTCCCGTGTCCAGCGGCTTTGCCCGTCCGGCCTTCAGCCCCCACGCCGCCGTTTTGCGCGCGGCTTCCCAATCCTCCACGGTGTCGGGGAGATCCTTGAGCAACCAGCCGATCGCCGCGGCATCACTGAAGCCGGCCTTGTGTTGGATACCGCCGAGCAGCAGCGCGGCATTGCGGAGGGTGTCATGCTTTTGGCCTTCGGCGGCGGACCGCGCCATGTCGATCGCGCGGGTCTTGATGCGCTCCAAGCGTTCGGCAAGGGGGGCGGTATCGTCGCGCGCAGGATTTTCCCGCCGGCGGGAAAATTCCGGCGGTGGCCAGAAGAACGGTGTCAGCCAATGCGGCCAGGGTGCCGGGGGTGCATGATCGACGCACTCGAAACCGGCGCCGTACCAGAAGATGACGTATCCGCCTTCGCCGCGCACATCGACGCCCGAGATCGGTTTCCCTTCGATGTTCCGAACCCCGGGCGCATGGCGGAAATAGAGATGCAGGCCACCGCCGCGCGTCCGGTAAGTGCGGGTGGTCGGAAGGCGGATCTCGTTCGCAATCCACCATGCTCGCGCCGCGTCGTGCTTCACGTCGACGTCGAGAACGGACACACCGGACAGCGGCCCGGTCGGCATGCCGATCAGCGCCCCCGGCCAATGACGCCACAGTTCGGTGATCTGGTCGGGGTCGGTGCTGGCGTCCTTGTATCCGGCCCCCCCTTCGGCAGCGGGCCGGGTCGGGCGCTTCGTCTTCCACGAGCAGGGGAACACGGGCCAGCCGGTGTTGCGGGCCAGGTTCTGTGCCAGGCGCCCGGCTTCCATTGCGGAGGGTGCGGCGCCTCCCGGCGCGGCGGGAGCGGTCATGCCGGCGCTCCGGCTTCGCGGCGCTCCGCCTCAATCTGGGCGACAAGGCGCTTCGTCCTGGCGGTAGGCAGGATCGCGTGACAGAGCCGAACCATGTGAAGTTCGTCGGCGGTGTCGTGCAAGACGATCGCACCGCGTTGGGGCCAGACCAGCGCGAACGTCATGCCGGTGCGGTACTCCTCCACCAATGCCCGCTCGACTGATTTGATCTGCTCGAAGTGCCAGGCACCGCGTTTGATCGTACCGATGGAGAAGTACGAGCAATGCCCCGGAAGCGGTTCGAGCACGACGGGGCCGAGCACGATGTGGGGGAGCTTGCGGCTTAGGTTGCGCAGCAGGCGGCGCGCCTGCGGCTCGGCGACAGAAGCGAAGTCGGTCATCTCAGCGCTCCTTTTCGAAGCGCGCGCCGCTTGCGTCAGGCCACCGGATCAGGTAGGAGATCGTTGCCGCCGATTTCTACCTGATCCCGAGGCCCCGCCGCTCGCCGCGCGCGGGGTTTCTCGTTTCAGGCGGCGTGTTGTTCGGCGCGATGCTCCATGCGGCTGCGCCACTCTGCGGCAGCCTCCCGGGAAATCAGGCGCCGCTTGCCAACCTGCATGTATCGGGGGCCTTCCCCCCGCAGCCACAGGTTGTAAACGGTTCCGCGGCTCAGGCCGTTGCGAGCCGCAAATTCATCGACGCCAAAAGCGTCGCGGGTGGTTTCTTCCATAACCGTCGCCCTTGCTTGGTGGTGGACGACAGCCGACATAATGGGGGAAAGCGGAGCTGGGTAACGACAAACCGGGTATGGGCTATTTGTCGTCCTCCGCCCCCTAGCCGGCTTCGCCCCGGGCGATCCTCTGGAGGGCTTTCTCCACTGTGTCCGGCGTCCGTTGGCCTTCCCCTATGCGTCCGAGACCGGCCACGACGAAGCGCACCGCCGGTCCGTTCCTGGTGATGGGGGGATCGGGACGCACGATCACGGCGTACCATCGAAAGAGGAGGCAAGCGCGCCCCCGCCAATCGTTCTCGGGAGTCCTCCACTTGGAGGGCGTGCGCGGCCAAATATCAAATAGCGCAGCTTCTAGATGCAACAACTTAGTCAGATAGTATGACCGCGCCTCGTGAAAGTGCGAATCGTCAATGCCAGCAGGGAACCCAAAGCCCGGGGGCATCGGGAGCGACGCCTCGGCAATCACTTTGGGCAGAACACGGCGCAGCTCGTCCACCGCATCGCAGGCGCGATCGACTGCGGTACGGCCGATCGGATGGGTCCGGTAGTGTTCCATCAAGCCCATGGCCGCATTGACGGCGGCGGCAGCCTGTTCGCAGGCGTTCGGGCTTTGCCAGGGGTCCGGGGCGCGGGCCTTCCGCAGCAAGTCCGCAATCTCGACTCCTGAGACTGGCGGTGGGGGGGGCATGGCCTTCACCCTATTCCCACTACGTTGCCGTCGGCCTTAATGCCAAAGGTCGGCACTGCGGCCCGGATCGCGTCGGCGACGTAGCTCGGCGCCATGTGCCCGTAGTGGCGTTCGACCATCCGCGTGTCGGAATGGCCGAGGTTCTTGGCGATCACCAGAAGGGGCGCGCCGCCCATCACGGCCAGGCTGGCCCATGTATGGCGCAGCGCGTGGAAGTTGGCCGGCGGCTCGATCTTCGCCCGCTGGCACGCTTCCTTCATCGGCCGGGTCTGGTGCGATTTGTTCCACCGGCTGCCGCCCGCCTTTGGGAGCATGATGGCAGCAGCGGGGCGCCCGGCGGCGAGGGACCGGAAAAACACCGTGCCTTCTTCGGTCAGCACGACGTGGCGGGCTTTCCCGGACTTGCTGGTGCGGATATGCAGGGTGCCGGCGTCGGGATTGAAGTCGCCGACCGCCAACGCCGCAAGCTCGCCGAACCGGCAGCCCGTGAGCAGCGCAGCTTGGGCGAGAGGGCGGAACTCGGGATCGGCGGCGTTCAACAGCCGCGTGCATTCCGCCGTGGTGAGGTAGCGGACCCGGGCAGCATCGGCTTCCTTGAAGGGTTGAACCCGGCGCCAAGTATCATCGGACGCAATCTTGCGCTCACGCCAAGCGTGATTGAGTGCGGCTTTCGCGATGGTCAGCACCCGGTTTGCCGAAGCCCGGCGGCGCCGCGCCGCTTCGTCCGGGTCATCGTCGCCGATCGCTCGGCGCCGTTGCGGCTTGCCCTTCCGGGTCCGCAGCCGCGGCGCTTCCTTCGCCAGCCCGTCAAGCCAGTCTCGCAGCACCTTGGTCGTGAGCTTGGCGCATTCGATCGCGCCGAGCGTCGGCAGGATCAGCGCGTCGGCCCGCCAGCGCGCATCGCGACCAGATTTCCGGTTTTGATCGAGCCAGGCCAAGTAGTCGGCAACCGCATCCCGCACCCGGTAGGGGCCGGCTTCGGCCGGGAACCCGGCCGCGATCCGCTTGCGCTCGGTGAACCGCCGCCGCGCCACCGCCTGCGCCTGCGCGAAGCTCAGGACCGCCGCCCCGTCCGGGTCCAGGGTGTCATCGGCCGTGCCGATCGTCTCCACCTCATAGACCTTGGCGCCGCCGACGTGCTGGCGCAGCACCCACCGGCCGCCGGTCACGCCCTTGCGGTAGCCGAGGTGCAATCCCTGCTCGATCGCCCGCCAGTAGGGCTTGCCCGAGACCTTCAGCCCAGCCCGCGCCGTCCTGCTTTCCAGCTTCGCATCCCGCACCGTCCGCGCCATCGCCGCCTCCGCCTGTTGCCGCCTTGGCCACTCGCGCCGAGGGGCCTTGTCCAATCTTTGTCCAATATATGCCGCTAGCCGGCGTTGGACAAGAGTAAACGCAGACGGAACAGAAATCGGTATATCAAGGAGTTATCTGGGAAGATATTGGACAGGAATGGACGGTCTAGCGTTTCTCTCACGGCGGCAACAGGGGTTCGAATCCCCTACGGGACGCCAACGCGGTACAAAACTGCGAACTCAGCTTGCCTTGAGCGGCAGATCCAATTCGACGCGATCATGCGTCACCTTCGGCGTGATCCGCCCGCGCTCGCCGCGTTCCAGTCGGACCAGGCCGTAGCTCTCCATCGTCCGCAGCGTGCGCGAGAGGTTGGACTTCGCGCGGCCGGTGATCCGCGCCAATTCGTCCAGCGAGCCGGGGGCCTGTTCGACGATCACCCGCAACAGGTCACGGTTGCCGGCCGACAGCACCTTGGCGAAGGACTCGGTGGAGGTGAACCACACCTTCGGCTCGTCGGGCGCGACGCGTCGCTCGCCGCGCGCCACGGCCATGGTGCGGGCCTTCATCTCATCGTAGCTGGCGATGCCCACTTTCAGGGTCGTCATGGGATCATTCCTCTCTCGCGCAACACGGCGTCCACCGTTGCCCAGAAGTCGGCGACCAGGGTCGCCGCGTCCCGGTAGTCGTAGGGCCGGATGCTTCGCAGCCGGTGGCGATGGTCCTGCGGAGTGCCGCGCTTCTGCCGCGCCACTGGGTGGGCGTTATCGAAGCCGACCAGCCGCTCGCCGTCCGTCCCGTGCAGCGTCAGCGAATAATCCAACCCGTGCGGCTTCTCGGGCGAGGTCGGCACCCGCGTCACCACGAACCGCACCCAGTGGCCGCCCTCCGGGTCCACGACGAGCACCTGGCCGTCGAGGTCGACCAGCACATCGAGCGTGGGGTCCCGCGGCTCCATCACTGCTAAAAGTTATCAGAATGAAGCAACCAACGCAAGGTAGGGCTTGCGGCGGCGGCCGGCACGGTGGGCGGCGCTCGGACCGTTGAAATCATTGGCGAAGTTGTCAAAAGCGACGCCGCGCGGTTCCAGGCGGCACCCCCTTAACCCACTGACCGACCACAGCAATCCGACCAGAGGGCGGCGTTGCTTTTATCTTGCCGTCGCAATCCCGGTCGCCCCACCATCCCTTGCATGGAATATGTAACATATCCTCTTGATCTCTGAATCGGGAGATGTTACATATCTTCTGACAAACCGATGGAGGACCAGATGATGCCCGTAGTCAGAATCAACGACGCAACCTTTGCCGACCTGAAGTCGATCGCGACGTGGTTCGGCACCAAGACACCCAGCGAGACCATTGACCGCATCGTACGCGAGGCGATGGAGCAACTCGGGATGGAGCGCGACGACGAGCCAGAGGAAATTGCTATCAGAGCCAGTGATGGAGCGATGCAATTCGACGTGGCTCCGGGGCTCGCCTTCACCAAGCCGCTGGCCGCCTCGATCAACGGCAAGTCACTGCACAGCCCTCGCTGGTCGGCTATCTTGCTGACGATGATTGCGCAGGTGAAAGCCAAGGGATTTGACGGCGATAAGCTGGTGCGTGAACTGGCGATTCCGGCCAAGGCGGAGCAGTACGAGGAAGAAGGGTTCAAGTACTACCCTGACCTCGGAATTTCGGTGCAAGGACAGTCAGCGTCAGATTGCTGGAAAGAAGTGGATCGCCTTGCCACGAAGTGGCATGTCCCGGTTACGGTCGAGTTCTGGTGGAGGCAGAACCCGAAGGCGCAACACCCCGGCAAAACAGGGATGCTGCGGTCGGGGAAGGCGTAGAGCTCATGCACGAACCGTGTGAACTGCTGTCGCGTCGCGGAAAGCTTTTCAAGGCATGACTTGATCGAGGAAGCAATGGCCGCCGCGCAGATTAGGATGAAAGCACTGGTGGCCTCTCGGCTAATGATGGGCGACCTTCCGAATTGGGTGGCCTTCGAGAAGTGAGGTGGACCCCATCGGTTGGACAGGAATCGGGGCGACTTAAGAGAGAGTCCCTCCGGGTTCCAAGCCCCTCCCGATCAGAGGGGAACCGAATGGTTTACAGTATAGACCTTATGATACTTCAGTCAATACATTTCTTTG
>JAGWSV010000243.1 GCA_028869315.1 Rhodospirillales bacterium | reverse complement strand
GAGGCGCTGGAGGGCGCCGACGTGTTCCTCGGCCTTTCGGTCGCCGGCGCGCTGACGCCCGAAATGCTGAAAACCATGGCCCCGAATCCGATCGTGTTCGCCATGGCCAATCCGGATCCCGAAATCGCGCCCGAGGCCGCGCTCGCCGTCCGCCCCGACGCGATCGTCGCCACGGGGCGCTCGGACTATCCGAACCAGGTCAATAACGTCCTGGGCTTCCCCTACATCTTCCGCGGCGCGCTCGACGTGCGGGCGAGCACGATCAACGACGCGATGAAGATCGCGGCCGCCGAGGCCCTCGCGCGGCTGGCGCGCGAGGACGTGCCGGACGAGGTGCACAACGCTTCCTCCGGCCAGCGGCTGAGCTTCGGGCCGGAGTACATCATTCCGAACGCGTTCGACCCGCGGCTCATCTCCTGGGTCGCGCCGGCGGTGGCGAAAGCCGCGATCGACAGCGGCGTGGCGCGCCGGCCGATCACCGACCTGCGCCGCTACGCGCGCGAACTGTCCGGCCGGCTCGATCCGACCGCCGGCGCGCTCGACCGGATGCAGGAAAGCGTGCGCGCCAACCCGAAGCGGGTCGTGTTCGCCGAAGGCGAGGAGGAGAAGGTGGTGCGCGCCGCCGTCGCCTTCCGCAACGCCGGCTACGGCACGCCGGTGCTGATCGGGCGGGAGGAACGGGTGCGGGCAACGATGGCCGGCCTTGGCCTCGGGATCGCCGAAGGGATCGAGATCCACAACGCGCGGCTGTCCGACGACAATCCGAAATATGTCGCGTTCCTCTACGAGCGGCTGCAGCGCCGCGGCTTCCTGCAGCGCGACTGCCAGCGCATGGTCAACCAGGACCGCAACGTGTTCGCCGCCTGCATGGTCGCGACCCGCGACGCCGATGCGATGGTGACCGGGCTCACCCGATCGACCCAGGTCTGCCTGGAGGATATCGGCCATGCGATCGACCCGACACCGGGCGGGATCTCCTTCGGCCTTTCCGTGCTCGTGGGCCTGCGCGGGCGCACCCTGTTCATCGCCGATACGATGATCCATTTCCGCCCAAGCGCGGAGCAACTGGCGGACATCGCGATCGGCGCCGCCCGCACGGCGCACCACCTGGGCCACGAACCGCGCGTCGCCCTGCTCTCCCACACCACCTTCGGCGCCGAGATGCACACCGCCGCGGCGGTGATGCGCGAAGCGGTGGAGATCCTGGACCGGCGCGGGGTGGACTTCGAATACGACGGCGAAATGAGCCCGGACGTCGCGCTGGAGCCGGAACTGCGCGCGCTCTACCCGTTCTGCCGGCTGACCGGGCCGGCCAACGTGCTGGTGATGCCGGGGCTGCACTCGGCCCACATCACCGCGCGGCTGGCGCCGAAGATGGCGGAAGGCAGTACGATCGGGCCGGTGCTGATCGGCCTGTCGCATCCGGTGCAGATCCTGCCGATGAACGCCTCGGTCAGCCAGGTCGTGGATATGGCCTGCCTCGGCGCCTACCAGGCGGCGGCGCGCTAAGGCATCGTCGGCAAATAAATGCGTCAGCACGCCGACAAGGATGCCGGTCAAAACAAAACCTTAGGGCCCGTTCGACACCGCTGATCGCTTTGATGGTTGTCGAACGGGCCCCGAGCGCCCTCCCTGCTCAGACCCCGGGGAGGACGGTCCCCGGGCCCGAACGAACCTCGGAACTGCCCGGCCCTGTCCCGGGTGACACGTCGTGCGGCTTCTCCCGGGCGGCAAAACCCTGGCATGATCGGGTTACCGCCGCAGCGGCGGCAGCCGAACCGCAGGAGCATCCATGTCCGGCACCTCCAGGTCCATTCGTCCGCCGTCCTGGCTCAACGAGTTCAAAGCCTTCATCATGCGCGGCAGCGTGGTCGACCTCGCGGTTGGCATCGTGATCGGCGCCGCGTTCACCGGGGTGGTGAACAGCCTGGTGAAGGACATCATCAATCCGGTGATCGGCCTGCTGATCGGCGGGATCGATTTCTCCAATCTGTTCGTCGCGCTGAACGGAAAGCATTACGCCACCCTCGCGGCGGCCAAGGCCGCCGGCGCGGCGACGATGAATGTCGGGCTGTTCATCAACGCCATCATCCAGTTCCTGATCGTCAGCTTCGCCATCTTCTGGGTGATCAAGGCGCTGACCCGGCTCAAGCTGCACAATGAGCCGGCGCCGCCGGCCCCGCCGGCGCCGAGCCCGACGGAGACCCTGCTCGCAGAAATCCGCGACCTGCTGAAGGTGAAGCCGACCGCTTGACCCACATCCTTCCGCGCTGCGCGACGTGGTTCGCGCCGCACCGGCTGGTCCGGCAAGGGCTGCTTCCCCGGGGGTTGCTCCCCCGGGGGGGCGGCCACGCCTGGGTGGTTCTGGGCATGGTTGTCGCCCTGCTCGGCGGGTGCACGGCCCTGCCGAACGGCGGCTACCGGGTCGGCGGGACCCGCACGGGCTGCACGCTCTCCCGCCTCGCCGTGGTGCCGGTTTCCAGCCAGGGCGGGCTGTTGTTCGTGACCGTACGGATCGACGGCAAGCCGGCGCACCTCGTGCTTGACACCGGCGCGCAGCGCAGCCTGCTCACCGAAGCGGCGGTGCGACGGCTTGGCCTGCCGTCCGACCCCGGCCACGGCACCCGTACCTGGGGCATCGGCGGGCCGAGCAGCGCGCCGGACGCGGTGGTGCGCCGGTTCACCCTCGGCCGGGTCGCGCTGAACCTGCCGCGCATCACGGTCGGCCGGTTCCAGCTTGCGGGCCTGCACGGCACCGCCGACGGCATGCTGGGGGCGGACGTGCTGCGCCTGTTCGGCATCGACCTCGACGCCACCACCGGGCGGATGGTGCTGTACCGCAACCCGGCCTGCCGGCTCGGGCGCCCGCCCTGGGCTGGGCCGGCGGTGGACATTCCCGGGGTAACGGGCGGCAGCAACCGGCTGCGGCTGCCGATCGCGGTCAACGGCGTCGGCGGGATGGCGACGCTCGATACCGGCGCACAGACCACGGCCGTCAGCCTGCGGCTCGCGCTGCGGGCCGGGGTCACGGCCTCGTCGCTGGCCGGCGACCGCTACGCAGTCGCGCGCGGCGCGGCGCCGCACCCGGTGCGGGTACGCCTGCAGCGGTTCCGCAGCTTGCAGGTAGGACCGTGGCTGGCCCGCGATCCGGTGCTGCCGATCCTGCCCTTGCCGGCAGGCGTGGGCGACGGGCTGGTCGGCGAGGACTTTCTGCTGCACCGCCGGGTCTGGCTGTCCTTCGCCGCGCCGCAGATGTTCGTCGCCGTGCCGAACGCCCGCACGCCGCTCGCTTCGCGGTAGGCCCGGACCGCAGGTGACGGTAGTATCCCGCGATTGACGATAGTACAGCGCGGCTTCCACGGGACGCGTACGCCCGCCGCGAGCTGCCACACCCACTCCCACGCCAACTCCCAAGGGGCCGGACATGTGCGGGATTGCCGGGATCTTCGACCTGACGGGCCAGCGGCCAGTGGGCGGGGTGCTGTTGCGGCGGATGACCACGGCCCTCGCCCATCGCGGTCCGGACGGCGACGGCTTCCACGAGGAACCCGGGGTCGGCCTCGGCCACCGCCGGCTGGCCATCGTCGATCCCAATGCCGGCCACCAGCCGATGCACAACGAGACTGGCGCGGTCACGATCGTCTTCAACGGCATGATCTACAATTTCCAGTCGCTCCGTCCGCGGCTGGAAGCGGCAGGCCACGTCTTTCGCACCCACTGTGACACGGAGACGATCATCCATGCCTGGGAACAGTGGGGAACCGACTGCCTGGCCGAGCTCGACGGCATGTTCGCCTTCGCGCTGTGGGACCGGACCCGGGAGGAGCTGTTTCTCGCCCGCGACCGGCTCGGCAAGAAGCCGCTCTATTACGCCGCGCTGGCCGACGGCCGGTTCGTGTTCGGCTCGGAGATGGCGGCCCTGACCACGGTGCCGGAGCTGCCGCGGCGGCTGTCGCCGCAAGCGGTGGACGATTTCTTCGCCTACGGCTACGTGCCCGACCCCGATACGATCTATCGCGACGTGCGCCGCCTGCCGCCGGCCCATGCGCTGCTGCTGCGCCGCGGCGGCGGCATGGCGGCGCCGCGGCGGTACTGGCATGCCGCCACCGCGATCCGGCCCCGGTCCGAAGCGGACGCGATCGCTGAACTGGGCGAACGGCTGACCGCCGCCACCGCGGCGCGGCTGGTCGCGGACGTGCCGCTTGGGGCGTTCCTCTCCGGCGGGGTCGATTCCAGCGCCGTCGTCGCCACCGCGGCGCGGCTGCGCCAGGGGATCGACACGTTCACCATCGGCTTTCCCGGCCGCGAGGACGAAAGCCCGTTCGCCGCGATGGTGGCGCAGCGCTACGCCACCACCCAGCACGCCGAGCAGGCGAGCGCGATCGACTTCATCGACGCCGCCCGCGACCAGGGCCGCATCTTCGGCGAGCCGTTCGGCGATCAGTCCGCCGTGCCGACCTTCCATGTCTGCCGGCTGGCCCGCCGGCACGCCACCGTCGCGATCTCCGGTGACGGCGGCGACGAGGTATTCGCCGGCTACCGGCGCTATCGCTGGCACATGCTGGTGGAGGCGGCGCGCGGCTTGCTGCCGGCATCCGTGCGGCGCGGCGCGATCGGCCGGCTGGCCGCGATCTACCCGAAGCTGGACCGCGCCCCGCGCTGGCTGCGGGCGAAACATACCTTGACCGAACTGAGCCTGGACAGCGCGCTCGGGTACTACCGCACGGTGGCGCGGGTGCACGATGCGGCGCGCCAGGCGCTGTTCGCGCCGGACCTGCGCGGCGCGCTGGACGGCAACGACCCGTCGGCGCGGATCGCCGCGCTGATGGAGGAGAGCGGCAGCGACGATCCGCTGGTGCAGGCGCAATACGCCGATCTCGGCACCTGGCTGCCCGGCGCGATGCTGACCAAGGTCGATCGCGCCAGCATGGCGAACGGGCTGGAGGTGCGGGCGCCGTTCCTCGACCACCGCTTCGTCGAGTTCGGCCTGTCGCTGCCCGCGCCGCTGAAGCTGCGCGGTGGAGAGGACAAATACGTGCTCAAGCGGGCGCTGGAGCCGTTGCTGCCGCGCGAGGTGCTCTATCGGCCGAAGCAGGGCTTCGCGATGTCGCTTGCCGGGCTGTTCCGCCGGGAGGCGGCGCGGCTGCGTGCGCGCCTGCTCGGGCCGGCGCTGCTCGATACCGGGCTGTTCCAGGCGGAAACGATCGGCCGGCTGCTGGACCAGCACGCCAGCGGTCGCTTCGATCACAGCCTGGTGCTCTGGCAGCTGCTGGTGTTCGAGGGATTCGCCGCGTCCGAACTGGGCAGCGCTGCGGCCGGCACCTTGGCGGCAGCGTAGCGGGCCGATCAGGCGCGCCTGCCGGCACGGAGCCGCCGTCAGCCCCGTCGCAGCAACCGTTCGTAGACCGGGCGGTAGGCGGCGGCGCTGACCGGCCAGACCCGCTCCTCGGCGACGAAGCGGCGCGCGGCGGCGCGGATCGCCGCATGGCTGCCGGCGGCGGCGATCACCTCGCCCACCCGCTGCGCCAGCGCCGCGGGATCGTCGGCGGGGAACAGGAAGCCGGTGGTTCCGTCCGCGATCAGTTCGCGATGCCCGCCGACATCGGAAGCGATCACCAGCCGCCCCTCGGCCATCGCCTCCAGCGGCTTGAGCGGGGTCACCAGTTCGGTCAGCCGCATGCGCTTGCGCGGGAGGACCAGGAAGTCGACCAGGTCGTAGTAGCGCGGGACCTGCTCGTGCGGCAGCCGGCCGGTGAAGCGCACCGCGTCGCCCAGGCCCGCCGCCGCCACCTGGGCCCGCAGCGCCGCGTCCATCGGCCCGCCGCCGACCAGCAACGCCACCACCTCGGGATGCATGGCGCGAATCGCCGGCAGCGCCGCGATCAGCAGGTCGAGCCCCTCGTAGCGATAGAACGAGCCGATGAAGCCGAGCACGGTCCGCCCGGCCAGACCCAGCGCGGCGGCCAGGCCAGGATCAGGCGCGCGCGCCGCCGCGAGGTGGGCGGGATCGACGGCGTTCGGCACCACCGCGATCCTGGCGTCCGGGATGCCCCGCCCCGCCAGCTCCGTGCGCATGGCGCCGCACAGGGTCACGACCGCGTCGGCCCGGCGCAGCAGGTAGGTTTCCAGCCCGCGGCTCGCCCGGTAGCGCAGGTCGCCTTCGCGCGCGTGGCCGAGATCGACGGCGGCGTCTTCCCACAGCCCGCGCACTTCGTAGACCATCGGCAACCCGGCGCGGCGGGCGGCGCGCAGCGCCGGCAGGCCGACCAGCACCGGGGAATGGGCATGGACGATGTCGGGCCGCTCGGCGCGGATCACCGCGTCCAGCCGGCGGCGCAGCGCGCGCATCTCCAGCGCTTCAGCCGCGATCGGCAGACGGGCGAGCCGGCCTTCCGGCTTGCGGGTGCGGTGGAAGGTCCAGCCGTCGACGGTTTCCGTTTCCGCCGCGAACGCGTTGTGGCGCGGGCCGGATACCTGCACCGTGCGCCAGCCGAAGCCGCGCTGGGCGCCAAGGATCCCAAGGCTGCGGAACACGTAGCCGCTCTGCAACGGCAGGGAGTGGTCCAGCACGTGCAGGACCGTGATCGATGCGGTGATGGCGCGCCCCCGGGCAGGAATTCCTGCCCGGGGGTATCGCAGCCGCGCCCACGGGGCAACCGTGCCGGCGCGAAAGGTCGTCGGTCCTACTGGAAGGCGCAGCCGATCGGCAGGCCCAGCGCCTTGAAGATCCGCGCCGCCGGGCAGAAGCCGGTGATCCCGGCCTGCAACAGATTGAGGCCGATGAACGCGTTCAGCAGGTAGAACCAGGGGCTGACCCACCAGCCCAGCGCCAGGCTGGCCAGCACCATGATGCCGGCGAAGGAAAAGACGGCTTTATCAACGGTCATGATCGGAGTTCCTTTCGGTGCTGGTCACGCCGCCGGCAGGTGCCGGCGGGCAAACTCGACGATCGCGCGCGCGTCCATCGCGCCGGCGGCCTGGCCCAGCACCTGCCCGCCTTGCAGCAGGAACAGCGCCGGGATGCCGCGCACGCCGAGGCGGGCGGAAATGTCCGGCGCCTCGTCGGCGTTCAGCTTGAGCAGGCGGATATCGGGTTCCAGCGCGGCGGCGGCGCGCTCGAACTGCGGCGCCATCATCCGGCAGGGACCGCACCACGGCGCCCAGACATCGACCAGAACGGGGATGTCGTTGCCGCGCACGTGCTTCTCGTACGCTGGCGGATCGACGGCGACCGGGTGGCCCTCGAACAGCTTGCGGTGGCACGCACCGCATTGCGCCGCCGCGGCCGGGCGGTCGCGCGGCACCCGGTTGACCGCGCCGCAATGCGGGCAGACGACATGCGGACGATCAGCCATGGGAGGCCCCCACCGGCTTGTCCTCCGCCGGTTCCTTCAGCTTGCTGATGTTGACCTGGCTCATCAGGAAACGCTCGTAGAACGGCTCGCTGACGCCGGTGCGGACCTTGCGCAGGAAGTATTTCTCGAAACCGACCTTGGCCAGGTGCACCCAGGTGCCCTTCGACGCCCAGTTGACGTTGCGCGGCGGCAATTGCGGCTGGGCGACGAAGGCGACGCCGCCGTCGCCGAAATCGGCCAGGCAGACGGCGTTCCAGGTGGCGCGCGCGTGCGGCACCTTGCCGCGCAGCAGCGCGCCGATATTGCGCGCCGTCGCGGTCACCATCGATTCGATCATGAACCCGGTCTTCGGCACCCCGACCGGCACCGGCGACGCGCCCACCGGCGGGATCGCCACGCAGACCCCGACGCCGAACACGTTGGGGAAGGCCGGGTTGCGCTGATAGGCGTCGATCAGCACGAAGCCGCGCGGATTGACCAGTCCTTCCAGCCCGCGCAGCGCGGCGACGCCGCGGAAGGCCGGCAGCATCATGGCGAACTTGAACCCCAACGCGTGGGACGCCGCGACGGTGCCGTCGGCGGCCACTTCCTCGGCGGTGATCTTGCCGGGCTCCACCGATTTCACCCGCGCGTTGGTGATCCACTTGATGTGGCGCTGGCGGAATTCGCTTTCCATCAGCGACTTGGTATCGCCGACGCCATCAAGGCCGAGGTGGCCGATATAAGGTTCCGGGGTGACGAAGGTCATCGGCACCCGGTCGCGGATCTTGCGCTTGCGCAACTCGGTGTCGAGGATATAGGCGAACTCGTAGGCGGGGCCGAAGCAGGACGCACCCTGCACCGCGCCCACCACGATCGGGCCGGGATCGGCGCAGAACGCCTCGAACGCGGTGTGCGCCCGCACGGCATCCTCGGTCTGGCAAACCGAAACGGTGTGGCCGTCCGGACCGAAGCCGGGGATCTCGTCGAACGCCAGATCGGGGCCGGTGGCGATCACCAGGTAGTCGTAGGGCACGCTCTCCCCGCCCGTGAGCTCGACCCGGTTCTCGGCCGGATGGACCCTTGCGGCGCCCTCGGTGAGCAGGCGGATCTTCCTGCGCTGCATCACCCGGCCGAGCGGCACCTCGATATCCGGGCGGTCGCGCCAGCCCACCCCCACCCAGGGATTGGAGGGGGTGAACTGGAACGTGCCGCCCTGCCCGATCAGGGTCACGTGGTCGTCCGCGCGCACCTCGTCGGCCAGTTCGAACGCCGCCAACGTTCCGCCGAGCCCTGCTCCCAGAACCACAATCTCTGCCATGACGCTCCTCGCTACCTCCGCGTTGCCCGGCTGCGGCGGCCGCCAGACGGCACCGCGCCGGATACTACCGGTCACCCAGGCGTGCCGGGTTGATCAGGATCAACGCGCGGGACGGCGACCGATGGGCAGGCTCGCCTTCGCCGTGCGCTGGGCGGACCGGTTTCGGCGCCGCTTGGCTTGACAACATATGCGTGGTTGCGTAGGTTCGCAAGTATGAAATTGGACCTCGATGCGATGCGGGCGGCGGCGGATCAGGCCAGCGACCTGTTGAAGTCGCTCGCCAACCGGCACCGGCTGCTGATCCTCTGCCAGTTGCTCGACGGCGAGCGCTCGGTGGGCGAACTCGTTGCGTTCCTGCAGATCCGCGACAGCGCCGTCTCCCAGCACCTCGCGCTGTTGCGCAAGGACGGGCTGGTGGCGGCGCGGCGCGACGGCCAGACCATCCGCTATTCGATCGCCAGCGAACCCGCGCGGGAGATCCTGGCTGCCCTGGCCGGCATCTACTGCACCCCGGCGCCGATCTGCGGCGGCGCGGCGCCGCCCCCTCCCGCGTCCGCACCCATCCCCAGACGGAGATCCTGACATGCGCCATCGCCACCCCTTGCGCGAACTCACCGCGGCCGAAGTGCATGAGGGCCTGCGCGACCGCAGCCTGCTGCTGGTCGACGTGCGCGAACCGGCCGAGTTCGCCGCCGAGCGCATCCATGGCGCAGTGCTGTTCCCGCTCTCCACCTTCGATCCGGGGGCGCTGCCGTCGGACCCGGCCCGGCCGGTGGTCTTCCATTGCGGCTCCGGCAAGCGCTCGGCGGTCGCGGTGGCGAAGTGCCAGGAAGCCGGGGTGGCGGCGCATACGCATCTCAAGGGCGGCATGATCGCCTGGAAGGCGGCGGGCTTGCCGGTGGTTTCGCTCGACGCCGCCAGCGGCACCGTGGTCGACCGGCGCTGACCCGACCCGACCGCCGCGCCGCCGGCCGAATGGTCGGACGAAGAAACAAGGACCCTCGCGATGATCCGCCGCCGTGGCCTGCCGGCTCTGCTGCTGCTGTTGCTGCCCCCGCTGTTGACCGCCGCGCCCGCCGCCCAGGCCGCCGCACCCGCGGCCACGCGTGCCCCCCCCATCGGCGCCTCCTCCACCGCGGCATCGGGCGCCGTTGCCAAGCCGGACATCTTCACGGTGAGCGAACGCAGGGTGCCGGACGAGAAGGCGGTGTTCGCCACGGTGGAAAGCCGCAACGTCGTGCCTGCGCGCACCCGCATCGGCGGCACCGTCACCGCGCTGTCGGTGCAGGATGGCGATGATGTCGCCGCCGGCCAGCAGATCGCCAGCGTGCACGATGAAAAGCTGCAATTGCAGATCACCGCGCTGGACGCACAGATCGCCGGGCTGCGCTCGAGCCTCGCGCAGGCCGACATCGACTTGGCACGCGCCAATGCGCTGGCGCACAGCGGCGCGGTGTCGCGCGAACAGCTGGATCACGCCCGCACCGCGGTGCAGGTCGCGACCAGCGCGCTGAACGCCCGCATCGCCCAGCGCGCCGTCGCCGTGCAGCAGCAGGCCGAGGGCGCGGTGCTGGCGCCGATCGCCGGGCGGGTGCTGACCGTGCCGGTGACCGACGGCACCGTGGTGCTGGCAGGCGACCCGGTCGCCACCGTCGCCGAGCAGCATTTCGTGCTCCGCCTGCTGATTCCGGAACGCCACGCCCTGCACCTGAAGGCCGGCGACACGGTGCGGCTGGACGGGAAGGAACTCGGCGAGACCGGCGCTGCCTTCGGCCGCATTACCCTCGTCTATCCCCAGATCACCGCCGGCCAGGTACGGGCGGACGCCACCGCCCCCGGCATCGGCACCTATTTCGTCGGCGAGCGCATCCGGGTCTGGGTGCCGGCCGGGGAGCGGCGGACGATCGTCGTTCCGTCCGGCTTCGTCTTCACCCGGTTCGGCCAGGACTACGCGCGGCTGCGCCGGCCGGACGGCCGGGTGGCCGACGTGCCGGTGCAGCGCGGGCTGCCGCTGCCTACCCCGGCGATGCCCGACGGGTTGCAGATCCTGGCCGGGCTCACCGCCGGCGACGTGCTGGTGCGGCCATGAAACTCGGCCTCTCCGGGCGGCTGACGCGGGCGTTCATCCGCTCGCCGCTGACGCCGCTGTTCCTGCTCGCCGCGCTCGCGGCCGGGATGGTTGCAGTACTCACCATTCCGCGCGACGAGGACCCGCAGATCCACGTGCCGATGGTCGACGTGATGGTGCAGGCCAACGGCCTGACGGCCGCCGACGCGGCCGAGCTCGTCACCAAGCCGCTGGAGACCATCCTCAAGGCGATCCCCGGCGTCGAGCACATCTACAGCGAGACCCAGGACGACCAGGTGCTGGTGACCGCCCGCTTCGTCGTCGGCACCAACGAAGACGCCGCGGTCCTGCGGGTCAATGACAAGATCCGTGCCAATATCGACCGCATCCCGATCGGCATTCCGCCGCCGCTCATCGTCGGCCGCGGCATCGACGACGTGGCGATCCTCAGCCTGACCCTGACGCCGAAGCCCGGCGCGGCGCGGCACTGGACCGAGGGCGACCTGTCGCAGCTTGCGACCAAGCTGCAGGACGAGCTGATCAAGGTGCCGAATGTCGGCCTCAGCTACGTCGCCGGCGCCGACCCGATGCAGATCCGGGTGGAGCCGGAGCCGGACAAGCTGATGCTCTACGGCGTGACCCTGCAGCAACTCGCCGCGCGGGTGGCCGACGCGAACCGCAGCTTCGTCGTCGGGCGGGTGTTCGACCAGGGCCGCCTGCGCGACGTGGCGGCGGGCCAGACCGTGTTCGGCGTGCCGGATATCGGGCTGCTCCTGCTCACCACCCGCGACGGGCGGCCGGTATATCTGCGCGACGTCGCGCGCGTGGTGGTCGGCCCGGCGCCGACGCAGAGCCATGTCTTCGCGATCACCCGCGCGAAGGACGGCTGGCACACCGCGCCGGCCGTGACCCTGGCGCTGGCCAAGCGGGCCGGCAGCAACGCGGTGGTGGTGGCGTCCGATGCGCTGGCGCGGGTGAAGACCCTGGAAGGCAGCCTGATCCCGCGCGACGTATCCGTGGTCGTCACCCGCGACTACGGCCGCACGGCGAACGAGAAGGCGAACGAGCTGCTGTTCCACCTCGGGCTTGCGACGGTCTCCATCGTGGTGCTGATCGCGCTCGCGGTCGGCTGGCGGGAAGCGGTCGTGACCCTGGTGGTGATCCCGACCACCATCCTCGCCACCTTGTTCGCGTCCGAACTGATGGGCTACTCGATCAACCGGGTGAGCCTGTTCGCCCTGATCTTCGCCATCGGCATATTGGTCGACGACGCCATCGTGGTGGTGGAGAACATCGCCCGGCACTGGGCCATGCCCGGAACGAGATCACGCCGGCGCGCGGCGATCGAGGCGGTGGCCGAAGTGGGCAACCCGACCGTGGTCGCCACGCTGACGGTGATCACCGCGCTGTTGCCGATGCTGTTCGTGTCGGGGCTGATGGGGCCGTACATGGCGCCCATTCCGGCCAACGCCTCGGCGGCGATGCTGTTCTCCTTCTTCGTCGCCATGGTGGTGGCGCCCTGGCTGATGTGCAAGCTCGGCGGCAAGGACACCTTCGCCGGCGACGCGCGGGAGGAGGAGGTCGAGTTCCTGGAGCTTACCACCCCCGCCCTCGCGCACGAGGCAGGATCGGCAGCGGAACATCCCGACCGGCTTGGGCAGCTCTACCGCGCGGTGGCGACGCCGCTGCTGCGCACCCGCCGGCGCGCCTGGACCTTCCTGGTCCTGGTCGGCGTCGCCACCGTGGCCGCCTGCGCGCTGTTCTACACCGAGAACGTCACCGTCAAGCTGCTGCCGTTCGACAACAAGTCGACCTTGAACGTGCTGCTCGACCTGCCGGCCGGCAGCTCGGTGCAACAGACCGAGCAGACCCTGTTCGCGGCCGCCCGCGTCACCGAGCAGATGCCGGAGGTGCGCAGCCTGCAGGTTTATGCCGGCACGCCGCAGCCGTTCGATTTCAACGGGCTCGTACGCCACTACTACCTGCGCAACGAACCCTGGCAGGGCGACCTGCACGTGATGCTGAGCCCGAAAGGGGAGCGCGACCGCCAGAGCCACGACATCGCCGTGGCGCTCCGCCGGCGGCTGCTGAATGAGCTGAAACTGCCGCCGGGCGCGGTGCTGAAAGTGGTGGAGGCGCCGCCGGGACCGCCGGTGCTCGCCACCCTGCTGGCCGAGATCTACGGGCCGAACGAAGCCACCCGGCTCAAAGTGGCGCGGGAGGTGAAGACGCTGTTCGAGAAGGTGCCCTATATCGTCGATGTCGACGATTCCTGGGGGCATCCGCAGCAGCGTCTGAACATCGCGATCGACCAGGACAGGCTCGAATTCTTCGGCGTCCGCCAGAGCGACGTTTACGATACGATCCAGGACCTGTTCGGCGGCACGAAGGTCGGCTACTCGTACCGGGGCGAGGACCGGCTGCCGATCGAGATCGCGGTCGGGCTGCCGAACCGCGCCCTCGACTGGAACCAGCAGCTGGCGGACACGCCGGTGCCGGCGAACACGGTGCCCGGCAGCAAATCGGTGGTGGAACTGGGGGAAGTGGTGCACGTCACCCGCACCGAAGGCTCGCGCATCCTGTTCCGCCGCGACGGCCATTTCGCCGACATGGTGACGGCCGAACTGGCCGGCCAGTTCGAGGCGCCGATCTACGGCATGCTGGCGGTCGACAAGCTCGTGCGTGCGCATGACTGGGGCAAGCTGCCGGCGCCGACGATCCGCTTCCGCGGCCAACCGACGAGCGAGGCCCACCCGTCCCTGCTGTGGGACGGGGAGTGGGAGATCACCTACGTCACCTTCCGCGACATGGGCGCGGCGTTCATGGTCGCGATCCTGGGCATCTACATCCTGGTGGTCGCGCAGTTCGGCAGCTTCAAGGTGCCGCTGATGATCCTCACGCCGATCCCGCTGACCCTGATCGGCATCGTGCCGGGGCACTGGCTGCTGAACGCGCCGTTCACCGCGACCTCGATGATCGGGTTCATCGCGCTGGCCGGGATCATCGTGCGCAACTCGATCCTGCTGGTCGATTTCATCCGCCACGGCGCGCGGCCTGGGCTGACCTTGCGCGAGGTGCTGCTGGAGGCGGGGGCGATCAGGTTCCGGCCGATCCTGCTGACGGCGCTGTCGGCAATGATCGGCGCGGCGACGATCCTGCTCGATCCGATCTTCCAGGGGCTGGCGATCTCGCTGCTGTTCGGGCTCGCATCGTCCACCCTGCTGACGGTGCTGGTGATCCCGGCGATCTATGTGGTGCTGCGGGACGCAGACCGGGTGGTGGGATAGCGGCGACGGCTTGACGCCCCGCGCCGCCGCTGGTGGTCTGCCCGGCCTCACCACGACACGGACCCGCCATGACCCGCATCGCCGATCTTTCCCCCGATAAAATGACTCCGGAACAGCGCCGGGTGCACGACATGATCGCCTCCGGCCCGCGCGGCGTGGTGCAAGGCCCGCTGCGGGTCTGGCTGCACAGCCCGGCGCTTGCCGAGCGGGCGCAGGCGCTGGGCGCCTTCTGCCGCTACGGTTCCTCGCTGCCGGCGAAACTGTCGGAACTCGCGATCATCGTCACCGGCGCTTATTGGCGCGCCGGGTTCGAATGGCACATCCACGCGCCGATCGCGATCAAGGCCGGCATCGCCCCCGCGGCGGTGGAAGCGATCCGCACCGGCCGCGACCCCGGCTTCGCCAACGAAGACGAAGCGGCCGTCCACGCCTTCGCCCGCGAGTTGCTGCAGACCCGGACCGTCAGCGAAGCGACCTTCGCCCGCGCCCGCGCGGCCCTGGGGGAACTGGCCGTGGTCGATCTGGTGGGCGTGCTCGGCTATTACGGGTTCATCTCGATGACGATCAACGCCTTCGCGGTGCCGCTGCCGGACGGCGAGCCGGACCCGTTCGCAGCATAGGTCGCGGCAGGGCCGGACCGACCCGATCATCATCGGGACGGTCGCGTTTGATCGGGCGGGCCGCCCATTCCGGCCCGCCCCAACCGATCATGCCCGACCTGATCATGCCCTACCCGACACAGAGAGCCATCACGGCGGAGACATCCGCCTCCTCCGCCAGTGCCGCCAGCCGCGCCGCCAGCGCGTCGGCGCGCGCCGTGCCCAGCACCGGCCCGGCCAGGGCGCGGAACTTGGCCTCCAGCCGCCGGCCCTGGAGGGCGAGGTCGGTCGCCGGAATCCCGGAATCGTAGCGCGCCGACAGAGGCGTGCCGTCCGCCAGGGTAAGCTCCAGGTCCGCCAGGGTATGGGAACGGTCCGGACGGAAATCGAACGTCACCTTGTCGCGCAACGCGACCAGGCGCGGATCGGCGGCGGTGGCTTCGCAATAGCTGCCGAGCGCGCCCGTCTCCACCCCCGCAAGCGCCATCGCCGTGGTCAGGCGCAGGCTGAATTTTGCTTCAAGGCCGGTCTGCGGGCTCGGGATGTTGCAGACCCGGTCGCAGGCTTCCGACAGGGTCAGGCGCACGGCGGCGACCTGGTCCGGGGCCAGGCCATGACGTTCACGCAAGGACCGTGCCGCTTCGATCGGCGCGTGGGTCAGGTAGCAGGCGGCGTGGTATTTGAAGAGGTTGGCAAGGATATGGAAACCGCCTGGCGGGTCCTCGAAGGCGCGCTCGGGATGGAAGTCCGGGCTGTGGGTGGCGGCGAAGCCCTGCCTGCACTCGATCGCGTCGGTCCGCGCGGTGAAGCCGTGTGCGGCAAGCCGTGCCGCGAGCAGCCCGCTGCGGGCCGCGCTGCCCGCGTGCAGTGGCTTGCAGTCGGTGCCGAACATGGATTTCAGACCCGCCGCCTGGGTCGCGGCGATGCCGACCGCCACCGCGGTCCGCTCTGCGTCGAGCCCCAGGAGATGGGCCGAGGCCGCCGCGGCGCCCAGGCAGCCCACTGTCGCGGTGGCATGGAAGCCGAGCCCGTCATAATGCCCCGGCGCGATTGCGCGACCGACCCGGCAGGCAAGCTCGGTGCCGGCGACCAGCGCCGTCAGCGCCGCCTTCCCGGACGCGCCGCGCTGCTCGGCCAGCGCCAGCACCGCCGGCAGGACGGCGACCGACGGGTGGCCCGGCATCGCCATGTTCACGTCGTCGAAGTCGAGCGCGTGGCCGGCGGCGCCGTTGAGCAGCGCCGCGGCCGCCGCCGGCAGGCGCGACGGCCGGCCGATCACGCTCGCCTGCGCCGCCCCGCCCGCCTCGGTCATTTCGGCGAACAGGATGTCTGACAGCGGTGCGCCGGCGCCGGCCAGCGCGCAGCCGATCATGTCCATCGCGGCCTGGCAGGCGACGGTCCGCGCTTCCGCCGACAGATCCTCCCAGCGCAACGCTGCCGCCGCGGCGGCGAGGCGACGCGTCAGCCCCTCGACGCCGGTTGCCACCATGCCGTCCATGTCGTTCCTCCCTCTGTGCTTTGCGCCGATCCGGGCCGCCGGTCCTGTCCGGCGGGCCTATTCGCCGCGGAACACCGGCTTGCGCTTCTCGTTGAACGAGCGGATGCCCTCCCGCCGGTCCTCGGTCGGAACCATGCGGTTATAGGCCTCGATCTCGAACATCATGCCGCTGGCGAGGTCCATGTTCAGACCGTAATTCACCGACTGCTTGATCTGGCGCACCGAGATCGGCGCGTTGGCAGAAATGCGCGCGGCGGTGGCGAGGGTGTCGGCCAGCAGGGTCTCGGCCGGGCAGATGCGGTTCACCATGCCCCAGGACTGCGCCTCCTCCACCGTGAAGGGGGTGCCGGTCAGCATGATCTCCTTGGCACGGCGGGCGCCCACCGCGCGCGGGAGGTTCTGCGTGCCGCCGGCGCCGGGCATGATGCCGAGGGTCACTTCCGTGAGCGCAAAGCGGGCATGCGGCGCGGCGTAGATGAAGTCGGCGGTCAGCGCGATCTCCAGCCCGCCGGCATAGGCGGCGCCGTTCACCGCGGCGATCACCGGCACCGGGCAGGCGAGCAGGGCGCGGATGGCACGCTCGAAGATCAGGTGCTGGTCCTGCCACTGCCGGTCGGTCATTCCCTGGCGTTCTTTCAGGTCGCCGCCGGCGCAGAAGGCGCGGGACCCGGCGCCGGTCAGCACCACGCAGCGCTGCGCGGCGGGATCGGCGGCGATCGAGTCGAACAGGGCCAAAAGGTCGCGGCCGAGTTGCGTGTTCATCGCATTCGCCGCCTCGGGGCGGTTCAGGGTCACCAGCAGGGTGTGTTCCTGCGGAGTTTCGACGAGCAAGGTCTCGAAAGTCTGCGGCATGACGGATCCGGCCAAAGGGAAAGCAGAGTCCGCAGGTTAGGACATGCCGTCGTACCAGGCCATACCGGTTCGCCGGCGGTCGGCCCAAGGTCCGCGATCGGGCCGCCGAACCAGGCGATTCAACTTCCGGTTGACAGATGTATGACAGGCGATAAGCTTAATCCTGGCGTTTACCATGGCTGCCAAGCCTGGACGTCGCCTTGCATACCACAGGGGCTTTCAAGCGCGGAGTGAGACGGTGAAGGGGCACCAGACCACCACAGCCTTGGCGGGATTGGCGATCGCATTGCTCGGCGCGCTCGCATTCCTGCAAATGACGGTTCACGACCCCCGCCACGTGCTGCTCACGGCCGTGGCCAGTTGGGGATTTCTGTCGCTGCCGATCGGGCTGCTGGTGGGGCATTGCGCCCTCGGCGGCCCGACCGCTGCCGGCGAAGACGAATAGAGCGCGCTCAGTCGGCCTGAACGCGCTCATGCGTCGACCCCGGGCGGGCTGGCGGCGCCGCCCGCGTGTGGGTCGCCTCAGCGGGTCGGTCGCGGCGGCGTCTGGCTGTAGTCGTAGAACCCGCGCCCGGTCTTGCGCCCGAGCCAGCCCGCCTCGACATATTTCACCAGCAGCGGGCATGGGCGGTACTTGCTGTCCGACAGGCCCTCGTAAAGCACCTGCATGATCGACAGGCAGGTATCCAGCCCGATGAAATCCGCCAGTTCCAGCGGCCCCATCGGGTGGTTGGCACCCAGCTTCATCGAGGTGTCGATCGCATCGACCGAGCCCACGCCCTCATACAGCGCATAGACCGCCTCGTTGATCATCGGCACCAGGATGCGGTTGACGATGAAGGCGGGAAAGTCCTCGGCCACCGCGGTGGTCTTGCCCAGCTTGTGGGCCAGCGCATTGACCGCGAGGAAGGTCGGCTCGTCGGTGGCGATGCCGCGGATGATCTCCACCAGCTTCATCACCGGCACCGGGTTCATGAAGTGCATGCCGACGAATTTCTCGGGCCGGTCGGTGGCGGCGCCAAGCCGGGTGATCGAGATGGACGAGGTATTGGAGGCCAGCATGCATGAGGGCGACAGATGCGGGATCAGCGTCTTGAACACCGCCCGCTTGATCTCCTCCTTCTCGGTCGCCGCCTCGATCACGAAATCGGCGTCGCCGAAGGCGGCGTAGTCGGTCGTGGTGACGATGCGGGCCAGCGCCGCGTCCTTGTCCTCGGCGGAGATCAGCTTGCGGTTGACCTGGCGCTCCATGTTCCGCGCCATGACGGCCATCGCCTTGTCCAGCGCTTCGGCCTTCACGTCGAGCATGGTCACCGCCAAGCCGGCGAGCGCACAGACATGGGCGATGCCGTTGCCCATCTGACCGGCGCCGACGATGCCGACCCGCGCGATCTCGGGCGTTGCGGCCAGCAGCGGGGCGGGCACCGGCGTCGGGGTGACTTCGACGTTCATTCAGGAGCGCTCCAGTTCGGCCGCCAGCTCGGGCAGCGCGGTGAACAGATCGGCGACCAGGCCGTAATCGGCGACCTGGAAGATCGGCGCTTCCTCGTCCTTGTTGATCGCCACGATCACCTTGCTGTCCTTCATCCCCGCCAGATGCTGGATCGCACCGGAGATGCCGACGGCAATGTAGAGATCGGGGGCGACGATCT
>JAGWSV010000032.1 GCA_028869315.1 Rhodospirillales bacterium | reverse complement strand
TCGATCCCGTCCTCGGTTTCCATCCGCAGCGCGACCACCGGACGCATGGCGCCCGGGCGTTCGGGCGCATCGGCAAGTGGTTCGTCTTCGGGGATGCTGAGCAGGTCGGTGGCGAGGCGGGCGAGTTTCATGGCGTTCCCCGAAGACATGTCATCCGGAAGAGCATGTGATCCGGGCAAGCGTGTGATCCGGACCGGGCGCAGCATAGAAGCGATGGGGCGGCCGGGCGAGATACCCCGAGCGATGATCGCATCGTACGGGTTCGCCCGCACAACCATCTGCAGATGGCTCGGCGCGGCGGGCGATATCGCGTGGCCCGGCAAGCGGGCAAGGAAGATCAAACGGAGACGCAGGTGGATGCACGCAGATAAATGCAGATGCGCGGTGTCGCCTCAACCGTCCCGCCCCACTCCGCGCGGCGGCCAGGGCGACATCCTTGGGCCGGTGCCGCCGGAGCGCCGTTCCGCTCGGTCCATCTGCGTCGAGCCGCGGTCAGCGCTGCACTTCGAACCGATACGGCGCCGCCGCGGTCGTCAGCGGGTCGCCGACCAGGCGGTGGGCGAGGGGCGGGAAGGCGCGCGAGCGGCAGTCCAGCCGCTCGCATAGCCGGCACGACAGCCCGATGCCCACCCGCGCGCGCTCCAGGTCGAGCCCGTCGGCATAGACCACGTCGCCGGCATGGCCGAGCGCGCAGCCCATCGCCACCACATGGGTCGGCCGCGGTTCGCCCCAAAGCGCGGCCGGGCGGGTCACCGTGCGGGCGAAACAGAGAAACGCGGTGCCGTCGGGCAATTCGGCCATCTGCACCTGGATCTCGTCCGGGCGCGCGAAGGCGGTGTGCACCACCCAGCGCGGGCAGGAGCCGCCATAGCGCGCAAACGGGAAGCCGGCGCCGGAGAAGCGCTTCGATACGTTGCCCGCCGGATCGACCCGCAGGAAGAAGAACGGCAGGCCGCGCGCGCCGGGCCGCTGCAGGGACGCCAGGCGCTGGCACGCCTGTTCGTAGGAGACGCCGAACCGCGCCGCCAGCGCCGCCACGTCGTGGCGCAGGTCCATCGCCGCCTGCTGGAAGGGCGCGTAGGGCAGCAGCAGCGCCGCGGCGGTGTAGTTCAGCAGCCCGATGCGGATCAGCATCTCCGCTTCGGGCGAAGACAGCGCCGCCACCCGCACCAGCGCGTCCACCGCCGGCGTGGCCTCCAGCAGCGCCACCTGGAACGCCATCTGAAAGCCGCGGCTCTCGCGCGGCAGCGCTTCCGCCAGTGCCAGGCTGCGCGCGGCCGGATCGTAGCTGCGCAGCGCGGCGCCGAGCGGGCGCACCGTCACCACCAGCCTGTGCACCCGGCGCAGCCGTTCGGCCAGCGCGTGGTTCATCTCGTGCGGACCGGCGCCGAGATCGGCAGCGATCGCCTCCGCCGCCGCCTCCAGTTCCGGGAAGTGGTTGCTGCGCTCGTGGAAGAAATCGCGTGCTTCCTCGTTCGGCAGCAGGATCCGCCGGCCCGAGGGCAGGGCGATGCCGCCGGCGTCCTCCCGCGCCACCAGCCAGGCGCGGTACAGGGCCAGCACCGCCCGCGCGGCGTTGGGGGCGGACGCGGCCAGGGTCGCGGCCTCGGCCTCCGGCACGTCCTCGGCGCCCAGCAGCGGGTCGGCGAAGGCCTCCCGCAGGCCGACTTCGAGTTGCCGTTCGGCGCTGCCCGACAGCGCGGCCAGGTCGACCCGCAAGGTCTCGGCGAGCTTGATCAGCAGGCTGGCGGTGACGCCGCGCTGCTCGTGCTCGATCAGGTTCAGATAGCTGGCCGAGATGCCGAGCCGGGACGCCAGCGCCTGCTGGGTCAGGCCGGCTTCGCTGCGCAGGCGGCGGACGGTGCGGCCGATCTGGGGGCGGCGCATGCTTTACAACCTTTACGAATCCGATGGCGCGGCAGTGAAGCCGGCCACGCCATTCCGGCGTCATCATACGGAATTGGGCTGATCTTCGCACCCGCAATGTGAATTATTGACGCATCCGCTGACCCATACAGGAGACGCCGCCGATGCATCCGACCCCAACCTACGCCCCCGACGGCCTCGCGGCCCCCTCCGGCGCCGAGCCCGGCCGCTTCGAGGGCATCCGCCGCGACTACAGCCCGGAGGACGTCGCCAGGCTGGCCGGCTCGTTCCGCATCCGCCACACCCTGGCCGAGCGCGGCGCCATCCGCCTGTGGCACCTGCTGAAGACGGAGCCGTTCGTGCCGACCTTGGGCGCGCTCACCGGCAATCAGGCGGTGCAGCAGGTGAAGGCCGGTCTGAAGGCGATCTACCTGTCGGGCTGGCAGGTGGCCGCCGACGCCAACACCGCCGGGCAGATGTATCCCGACCAGTCGCT
>JAGWSV010000242.1 GCA_028869315.1 Rhodospirillales bacterium | reverse complement strand
CTGGTCCATCGCGATCGGCGGCTCGCACGGCAAGACCACGACGACGAGCCTGATCGCCGCCGTTCTCGAAACGGCGCATCTCGACCCGACCGTCATCAACGGCGGCATCGTCAACGCCTACGGCTCCAACACCCGCATGGGCGCGGGGGAGTGGATGGTGGTGGAGGCGGACGAGAGCGACGGCTCCTTCCTCCGCCTGCCGGCGGTGATCGCCGTCGTGACCAACATGGACCCCGAGCATCTCGACCATTGGGGCACCGCGGAGGCGATGGTGGCGGGCTACGACCAGTTCGTCGCCAACATTCCGTTCTACGGCTTCGCGGTGCTGTGCATCGACCATCCGGCGGTGCAGCAGATGATCCCGCGCCTCGCCGACCGGCGGATCATCACCTACGGGTTCAGCCCGCAGGCCGATGTGCGGGCGGAACGGCTCAAGCCCAACCAGACGGGCACCACGTTCCACGTGACGGTGACGGACCGGGTTCGCAACCGTACCCGCCAGATGGGGCCGTTCCGGCTGCCGATGCTGGGCGAGCACAACGTGCAGAACGCGCTCGCCGCGGTCGCCGTCGGCGTCGAGATGATGATCGACGACGACACCCTGCGCAGCGCCTTCGCCGCCTTCGGCGGCGTGAAGCGCCGCTTCACCAAGACCGGCGAGGCCGGCGGCATCACCATCATCGACGATTACGGCCACCATCCGGTGGAGATCGCCGCGGTGCTGAAAGCGGCCCGGCAGGCCGGCGCGCGCGACGTGGTGGCGGTGGTGCAGCCGCATCGCTACTCCCGCCTGCAGTCGTTGTTCCCCGAGTTCTGCGCCGCGATGAACGACGCCGGCACGGTGATCGTGGCCGACGTGTATCCGGCCGGGGAGGCGCCGATCCCCGGGGTGGACCGCGACGCGCTGGTGGAGGGGTTGCGCGCGCGCGGCCATCGCAGCGTGGTGCCGCTGCCCTCGCCGTCCCGGCTGGCGGAAATGGTGTTCGCGATCGCCCGGCCGGGGGATTTCGTCGTCTGCCTCGGCGCCGGCAACATCACCCAGTGGGCTGCGGCGCTGCCGGCGGAACTCGCCGCGTTGCAGGCCTCGGTGAACCGGCGCGCGGGAACCGCCGCATGATGGCCGCCGCCCGCATCGCCGATCCCCCCCTGCCGCCGTTGCGCGGGCGGGTGCAGCACGCCGCCGCCCTGGCCCCGTTCACCTGGTTCCGGGTCGGTGGGCCGGCGGAGGTGCTGGTGCGGCCGGCCGACGCGGAGGACCTCGCCGGGTTCCTCGCCGCGCTGCCGCCGGAGATCCCGGTGCACGTGCTGGGCGCCTGTTCCAACCTCATCATCCGCGACGGCGGCCTGCCGGGGATCACCCTGCGCCTGGCGCGCGGGTTTTCCGCGATCGTGCCGGAGGCGGACGGCGTGGTGGCCGGCGCGGCGGCGCTCGACGTGACGGTCGCGGAACACGCCGCCGCCGCCGGCCTCGCCGGGCTGGAATTTCTCTGCGGCATCCCGGGCACGATCGGCGGCGCGGTGACGATGAACGCCGGCGCCTATGGCGGCGAGATCGCCGCGGTGCTCGACTGGGCCGAAGTGGTCACCCGCTCCGGCGCGCTGGTGCGGCTCTCGGCTGCCGACCTCGCCTTCGCCTATCGCCACGCGCACCTGCCGCACGGCGCCGTGGTGGTGCGGGCGCGGCTGCGCGCGAAAGCGGGCCCAGGGGTGGGTGGAGGGGCGGGCGCTTCGGCGGCGATCGCCGCGCGGATGGCGGAGATCCGGGCGGCGCGCGAAGCGAGCCAGCCGATCCGCGCCCGCACCGGCGGGTCCACCTTCCGCAACCCGCCGGACCAGAAGGCCTGGGAACTGATCGACGCCGCCGGCTGCCGCGGATTGGCGCGCGGCGGCGCCGTGGTGTCCGAACAGCATTGCAACTTCCTGATCAACGCCGGCGGGGCGACCGCGGCGGACCTGGAAGGCCTCGGCGAGGAGGTGCGCCGGCGGGTGCACGCCGCGACGGGCGTGACCCTCGAATGGGAAATCCGGCGCCTCGGCCGCCCCGCGGTGCTGCCGCATCCGGTTGCCGATGCCGGCGAGGGGAGGGCGCCATGACCCGCGTCGCGGTCCTGTACGGCGGCGTTTCCGCCGAACGCGAGGTGAGCCTCGCCTCCGGCGCGCAGGTGGTCGCGGCGCTGCGCGAGGCGGGGTTCGAGGTGGTGCCGATCGAAGTGGGCGAGGATCTCGCGGCACTGCTCGCCGCGCTGACCCCGCGGCCCGATGCGGTGTTCAACGCGCTGCACGGCGGCGGCGGCGAAGGCGGGGCGATCCAGGGCGTGCTGGACTGGCTCGGCATCCCCTACACCCATTCCGGGGTGCGCGCCTCGGCGCTGGCGATGGACAAGACGGCGGCCAAGACGGTGTTCGCCGCCGCCGGCCTGCCGGTGCCGCGCGGCCGGCTGGTCGGGCAGGAGGAACTGGCCCGGACCGATCCGCTGCCGTTGCCCTACGTGATCAAGCCGGCGGCGGAAGGCTCCTCCGTCGGGGTGGAGATCGTCCGCTGCGGCGACAACCGCCGCAGCGAGATCGCACGGACCTGGCGCTATGGGCCGATGGCGCTGGTGGAGGAATACATCCCCGGCCGCGAACTGACCGTCGGCGTGATGGGCGAGACCCCGCTCGCGGTGACCGAGATCATCGCGCAAGCGGGCGCGTTCTACGACTACGATTCGAAATACGCCGCCGGCGGCTCACGCCACGTGATCCCGGCCGGCGTGCATCCCGACACCTATGCCCGCGCGCTCGACATGGCGCTGGCGGCGCATCGCGCGCTCGGCTGCCGCGGCGCCAGCCGGGCGGATTTCCGTTACGACGATACGGCGGGCGAACCCGGGCGCCTCGTGCTGCTGGAGGTGAATACCCAGCCCGGGCTGACGAGCACGTCGTTGCTGCCGGAACAGGCGGCGCATCGCGGCATCGGGTTTCCCGCGCTCTGCGCCTGGATGGTGGAGCAGGCGACATGCCGCGCGGGATGAACGGGGCACGCAACGGGGTGCGGGGGCCGCGCAACTCGATCAGCGACCGGCCGGGCTGGCTGCGCCTGCTGCTGCGCCGGCAGCGCTGGCTGCTGCGCCCGATGGCCTGGGGCGGTCTCGCGGTGCTGGTCCTTGCGGTCGGCACCATGATGGTGCGTTCGACCGAACCCGGCGGCACGCTCGACCGGCTGCGCCACGGGCTTGCCGACGACGCGGCGGATGCCGGGATGCGGGTGAGCCGCATCGTGATCGAGGGGCGCGCGAACACGCCCGCGCCGGTGCTGCAGCAGGCGCTCGGGATCCGGGTTGGCGACCCGATCCTCGGGGTGTCGATCGGCTGGGCGGAGGCGCGGATCGAGCGGCTGTCCTGGGTTGCCCACGCGACGGTGGAGCGCCGCCTGCCCGGGACGATCGTGGTGCGGCTGATCGAGCGCCGGCCGTTCGCGATCTGGCAGAACCACGGCAAGTTCACACTGATCGATCGCGACGGCAACGTGGTGACCAACCGCAACGTCGCCGATTTCCGCAGCCTGCCGCTGGTGGTGGGCGCGGGCGCCCCGCCCGCCGCGGCGCGGCTGATCGATGGGCTGAACGCGGCGCCGTCGCTGCAGCGCCGGGTGGTCGCGGCGGTGCGGGTGGACGACCGGCGCTGGAACCTCGTGCTCAAGTCCGGAATGACCGTGCGGCTGCCGGAAGGCCACGCGCCGGCGGCGATCGCGCGGCTCGCCGCGCTCGACCGGACCTACGACCTGCTCGACCGGCCGCTGCGCTTCATCGACCTGCGGCAGCCGAACCTGCTGGTGATCCGCCCGATCGAGGCCGACGCCACGCCGGGCGGCGGCAAGTCGGGCATGCCCATTCCCCCTGGCCCGCCGAGGAAATCGACATGAGCGGGGCGGCCGGATCCAACATCAGCGGAGCGGTGTCGTGAACGAAATGTCTCAGCGCCTGCTGCCGCCGTCCGACGCCGGCGCCGACGACCCGCCCCGGCCGCGTTACGGCCGCTCCGGCCCGGTCGGCGTGCTGGATATCGGCAGCACCAAGGTGGTGTGCCTGATCGGCCGCCAGGAAGCCGACGGGCGGCTGCGGGTGCTCGGCTTCGGCTGGCACCGGGGCAAGGGCGTGCGCGGCGGCGGCATCGTCGATCTCGACGAGGCCGAGCGCGCGATCCGCGCCGCCGTCGGCCAGGCCGAGGACATGGCCGACCTGCGGCTGCGCAACGTCACCGTGAACCTGACCTGCGGCCAGCCGGAGAGCCGGCTGCTCAACGTGCAGTGGCCGGTCGGCGGGCGCGCGGTGGAGGAGAGCGACATCCGCCGGGTGGTGGCCGAGGGCCGCGCCCGGGCCGAGGGCGACGGGCGGGAAACGATCCACGCCCTGCCGCTGACGTTCTCGGCCGACGAAACCGAAGGCGTCGCCGATCCGCGCGGGCTGTTCTGCAGCACGCTCACTGCGCGGCTGCACATCGTCGATGCGGCCACCGGCGCGCTGCGCTCGCTCGGCGCCTGTGTCGCGCGCTGCGACCTCGACATCGCCGAGGTGGTGTCCGCGCCGATGGCCGCCGGCCTGGCGGTGCTGGTGGAGGACGAGCGCGAACTGGGCGCCATCGTGATCGACATGGGGGGCGGCACCACCGGCATGGCGGTGTTCTGCGAGGGCCAGTTGCTGCACACCGCGCAACTGCCGGTCGGCGGCGGCCATGTCACCAACGACCTGGCCCGCCTGTTGTCCACCCCAGTGGCGCACGCGGAGCGGCTGAAGGCGCTGTACGGCAACGCCGCCGGCTGCACCGATGACGAGCGGGAATTGTTGCCGATCCCGCTGATCGGCGAGGAGGAGCACCAGATCGCCAAAGTGCCGCGCAGCATGCTGGTGAACATCATCCGCCCGCGGCTGGAAGAGACCTTCGAACTGGTGAAGGAACGCCTGGAAAGCTCGGGACTGACCCGCGCCGCCGGCAACCGCGTGGTGCTGACCGGCGGCGCCTGCCAGCTGGGCGGGGTCCGCGAGCTTGCCGCGCACATCCTCGGCAAGCAGGTGCGGCTCGGACGGCCCTCCGCGCTGCGCGGGTTGCCGGACGCCGCCGCGGGCCCCGCCTTCGCCACCGCAGCCGGGCTGCTCGCCTGGGCCGCCGGCACCGGACGCGCGATGCCCGACATCGACCTGGAGCCGGCGCCGCCCGCCGGGCTGCTGCGCCGGGTCGCCGATTTTATTCGCAACCGGCTGTGAGGACCACGACTGGGCTCTTGCCGCGAATCGCGAGCAGGAGGTTCAACTGCAATAATGGCCCGAGGGACGAGTCGTCATGACGCTTAATCTCACCATCCCGCAACAGTTCCACTCCGACTTCACACCCCGGATCACTGTGATCGGCGTCGGCGGCGGCGGTACCAACGCCGTCGACAACATGATCTCTGCGAACCTGCAGGGCGTCGAGTTCGTGGTGGCGAACACCGACGCGCAGCAGCTGATGCACTCGCGCGCCGATCGCCGCATCCAGCTCGGTCCGCACATCACGCAGGGCCTCGGCGCCGGCGCCAAGCCGGAAATCGGCCGCGCGGCGGCGGAGGAAGCGGCCGACGAGCTGTACCGTCACCTCGACGGCAGCCACATGGTGTTCATCACCGCCGGGATGGGCGGCGGCACCGGCACCGGTGCGGCGCCGGTGATCGCGCGCATGGCGCGCGAGCGGAACATCCTGACCGTCGGCGTGGTGACGAAACCGTTCGACTTCGAAGGCAAGCGCCGCGCCCGCGCCGCCGAGGCCGGCATCGACGAGCTGCAGCAGCACGTCGACACCTTGATCGTGATCCCGAACCAGAACCTGTTCAGGATGGCGAACGACCGCACCACCTGGAAGGACGCCTTCAAGATGGCGGACCAGGTGCTGTACATGGGCGTGCGCGGCGTCACCGACCTGATGATGGCGCCCGGCCAGGTGAATCTCGACTTCGCCGACATCCGCACCGTGATGGCGGAGAT
>JAGWSV010000241.1 GCA_028869315.1 Rhodospirillales bacterium | reverse complement strand
TCCATTCCTTCTGAAGCTCTATGCCGACGCGGGCTACCAGGGCCCGAAGTTCCAACGGGGCCTGGCCCG
This sequence comes from Rhodospirillales bacterium, assembly GCA_028869315.1. GTDB lineage: Bacteria > Pseudomonadota > Alphaproteobacteria > Acetobacterales > Acetobacteraceae > JAJZVS01. Next base: position 42,584 of record JAGWSV010000241.1, on the reverse strand, counting down.
GGTCTGCCGCAAGGTGAACGTCGGAACCATGCGGCGGTGCGCCACAGCCAAATTCGTCGTGTTGTCCAGGCGATGGATCGTGGAACGAACCATCGCCTGGTTGAACCGCCGCCGGCGCCTGAGCAAGGAATGGGAGTGGCTCAGCCGCAAAGCCCTGGCATTCCTCCGCTGGGCCATTCCTCCGCTGGGCCATTCCTCCGTTGGGCGTCAGTTCGGCTGATGCTCAGAAGGTTTTGCCGCAACAAGATATGATCTTGGACCGACTCTCAGACTCGCCACTGCGGCCAGGCCACCACATGATGCCAGGCTGGGCCGACGCTCGTGCCTGTCCGGATGTGGGTCCTGCTGCGGAAGGCGATGAAGATCGAGTACGTGCAGCGAGGCCGGGCCGACCTCGATGCGGCGAAACTCGGCCGGCTTTCGACCCTCGGCGGCAAGCCGAAGCAGGCGAATCGGCCCTGCATGGGTCACCAGCAGGATCGCCGATCCCGATGATGCCGAGCCGCTCCTGTCGCCTTCCCAGGGCCGGGTCCGCAGCAGGTCCGCCAGCCGAGCGTCGACCGCCGCCAGATCCTCGCCGCCCGGAAACCGCACCGTGTCCGGCGCACGCTTCCACGCACGCAGCGATTGAGGCCACCGCGCCTTCACCTCGGCCTGGGTCAGCCCCTCCCAGGCGCCGAAGGCGAGTTCTGTCAGCCGTGGATCGATCTGGGGTGGCGGGAGGCCCAGCGCCTGCGCAAGGAGGTCGGCAGTCTCCGCAGCGCGCCGCAGCGGGCTGGTCAACAACGCGGCGATCGGCACGCCGCGTAAGCGTTCGGCCAGCGCTTTAACCGACGCCGAACCCTCTGGCGCCAGCGGCGGATCGCTCCGGCCTTGGTAGCGGCCCTCCCGGTTCCAGTCGGTTTGCCCGTGTCGCACCAGCAGCAGGCGGACAGGATCAGATATCGGGCGGGCTTCGCGCATGGGCGGGCCGGCCTCAGAAATGGAACGCGAAACCGAGAGTGACGCGCTCCCCCGCATGGATGCCCTGTCCCGCGACATCGACCTCATAGGCCACGAACGGACGGAGCCGCTTTGTCACTGCGAACTCCGCCGCCGCACCGAGGCGCAACCGATTGTAGAGTTCCGCCTGTGTGCCCGGCGGCAGCGACGACCGGTTTTGGATGCTGCGTACGAAAAAGAGCGAGGTCGCGAGGGTCAAACGATGGGATGCCCGAAAGCCGAGACGCGCGTCCGTCCGCAACTGCGTCACCGCCCCGTCGAGAAACTGTCGTGGCCCCATCGCGAGAGTGGCGCTGAAGCGCCCCTGGACGATGCCGACCTGGTAATCCGGCTCGATAGCCCAGCGTCCAGTGCCCAATTGCGGGTTGCTGGCGGACGGGCCAGTGGGCAGCACGATGTTGAGGGTCACCGAATCGGCGAAGCTTCGGCCCTGGCGCAACCCATAATTCAGCCCGATTTCCTGGTCCTCGAGCCCCCACGCCTTAGTGGACACCGTATGGTGGTGCCGGGTCGACGATTTTCGCACCAGCGCTGCGCGCAGGTCGTATTCCAGCGAGAACCCATCTCCGAGACCTTGAATGCCGGTCGCCCGATACTCGGTCTTGGTCTCCGGGCCGGACGGCAGCCGCTTGGTCGAAAAACCGTACGGGGAGAAGGCCTCGTTGGCGTAGAAATACCGAATCATCGGCTTGACGACGCCATGGCCCGAAGCCGGCACCCAGGGATCGGCTGCCGCCGTACCGGCATCCAGGGCGACCCCGAGCATCAGCGCCGCCGCGGCTGCGCGGTAGAACCCGTTAGGGGGCCGGCTCACGACGGCGCCAGCGGCAACTCCGCCCTCGTCGCTCTACTCGTTGCGTCTCCGTCCCGAGTCGCGCCTCCGCTTGACCATTCCTCCCTCGACCATCCCCGCACTGGCGCCCTGTCCGCCGGCGATGGCCCCTGCGAAACCGCGTTCATCGACTCGTCATCGCGGCGCAGGGCCTGCCATAGCTCCGCGTAGATACCGCCCGCGGCCAGCAGGCTTGCATGGGTCCCGCGCTGCACGATCCGTCCACGGTCGAGCACCAGGATCAGATCCGCCCCCCTCACGGTAGACAGCCGGTGCGCGATCACCAGCGCCGCGCGCCGTGCGGCCAGCCGCGACAGTCCCTCCATCAGCCGTCGCTCGGTGGCGGGATCGAGCGCGCTGCTCGGCTCGTCCAGGATCACCACCGGGGCGTCGCACAGCATCGCCCGGGCGATCGCGATGCACTGGCGCTGTCCGCCCGACAGGCTGCGGCCGCGCTCGCTCACCGGACAGTCATACCCGCCAGGCAGGCGCTCGATCACCGCATCCACGCCGACCGCGCGGGCCGCGGCGATCGCCTCCGCCCGGCCGGCGCCCTCGCGGCCATAGGCGATGTTCTCCCACACGCTGGCTTGGAACAGCATCGGTTCCTGCAGCACGGTGGCGACGTTGCGGCGCAGGAACGCCAGCGGCAGGGTCCGCAGGTCCCGCCCGTCCAGCAGCACCGCGCCGGCACCGGGGTCGTGGAAGCGGGGGATCAGCCCGGCGATCGTGCTCTTGCCCGATCCGGTCGGGCCGACCAGCGCGACGGTGCGGCCGGGTTCCAGCGCGAAGGAGATGTCGTGCAGCACCGGCTGGTCCGCGCGGTAGCCGAAGCGCACGTCGCGGAACGTTATTTCCCCGCGGCACGTGGCAGGTGCCACGGCGCCCGGTGCTTCGGCGACCGAGGGTTGTTCCACAAGCAGCTCGGCGATGCGTTCCAGGGACACGGAGGCGCGGCCGAACACCCGCCCGGTCTTCGCCAGCTGCCGCGCCGGCGTGGCGATGCCGCGCAGATAGGCCAGGAAGATGAGCAGCTCGCCCGGCGTCAGCGTGCCGTGGATCACGTTCGCCGCGCCGTACCAGGCGATCGCGCCGGTGGCGATGGCGATCGCCAGGTTCATCGCCGGGCCGAATTGCGACTGCACGCCGTTGGCCTGCAAGCTTGCGTCGAGGCTCTTGTTCGCCTCGGCCGAGAACCGGCCGTCCTCGTGCGCCTCCCGTGCGTGCGCCTGCACCAGCTGCACGCTGCCGAGGATTTCCTGCGCCACGCCGAACAGCGTGGTCTCGTGCCGGCGCACCTGGCGCAGGCTCTGGCGCAGCCGGTCGGCATAGTGGCGCGCGATCAGGAACAGCACCGGGGCGACCGACAGCGCGAGCAGCGCGTAGCGCCAGTCGATCACCAGCATGACGCTCGCCATGCCGAGGATGGTGAGCGCGTGCGGCAGCAGGTCGATACCGATGGCGGCGATCGCGTCCTGCACCTGCTTCACGTCGCCGCCGAGCCGGGCCATCACCTCGCCGCCGCGCTGGCGCCGATGGAAATCGAGCGACAGCCGCTGCACATGGGCGAACAGATCGAACCGGATCGCGGCCACGATCCGCTGCCCGGCATCGAGGAACAGCTTGTTGCCGAGATAGACAAGCGCGGCATCGGCGACGCCGAGCCCCAGCATCCCGAGCGCCAGCGCGTTCAGCAGCGCCATCCGATGATCCAGCGGATCGGGCAGCAGCGCCGCCACCGCCGGCGCCAACGGGCGGCGGAAGATCACGTTGTCGATGATGAATTTCAGCGGCCAGGGCAACGCCAGCAACACCGCGGCACGCGCCGCCATGGCCGCCCCGCCGGCTGCAAGCGTCCGCCCTTCGGCACGCAGATACGGCAAAAGCCACCGTCTGCGCGCGCGCGCCGACGGGATCGACGGCGTCGCGGCCGACGGTCCAGCCCCGCCCGATCGGCCGCGGCGCCCGGGCCAGCGGAACCGCACGCCTGCTTCCCGTCCCGGCACGCCCGAAGGGACTCTCGGGGCAGTCCGCCGGGTCATGTGGCGAACTCGTGCGCTCCGGTGGCGGGCAGCCCGGCGATGGGCACACCCTTGTCACCGGATAGGGTGCAAGCAACCGTGTCCTTCGCAGCCCGTCGTGGTGCCAATGCCAGGATCCGGGCCACGGTCTGGTCCCAGCCGCTCGCAGCGACGCGCCGGCGCGCTGCGAGGCCCATCGCACGACAGCGAACAGGGTGCTCCAGCAGCGCCTCCAGCGCCGCGAGACAGCCGCTTGGATCGCCAGGAGAATAGAGATATCCGGTTTCCCCAGGAACGATCAGCCCGTCCAGCCGACCGACTCGCGGCGCCACCGCCGGACGGGCGGCAGCAAAGGACTCGAACAGCTTGAGGGGCGAGAAATAGAACTCCGGCTGCGGCAGATAGGGCGCCACGGTGAAGTCCATGGCGGCCAGCCAGGCCGGCACCTCGGCATGCGCCACCCTTCCCGGCAGCCACACGCGGTCGCCGAGCCCCAGAGCGGCGACGCGATCGACCAGCGCCGCCCGTTCCGGCCCCTCGCCCACGGCCAGCAGTCGCACATCGGGCCTGCGGGCGGCGAGTTCCGTGAATACGTCGAGCAGGAACCCCATCCCGTGCCATGGCTTGAAGCTGCCGACGAAGCCGATCACCGGGGCGCCGCCGAGTCCCAGCCTGGCCCGGATCGCTGCCCCGCCAGCCGGGTCGTCGTAGCGGCCGAGTGCGACGCCGTTGGGCACCACATGCACCGTGGCCGGATGCCCGCCGGACGCGCGCACGTGGGTGGCGACCGCGTCGGACACCGCGATCACTGCGTCGGCCCCACGGTAAGACGCCGCCTCCGCCGCGCGCGCCGCCGCTTCCAACCAAAGGCCGCGGAACCTTGCCTGTTCCTCCACCAGCGGCGCGTTCACTTCCAGCAGCCGTGGCACACCGCAGGCGACGGCGATCGCGACCCCGGCCTGGTGGAACAGGGCGTGGCGCTCGTAGACGAGGTCGGGAACGAAGCCGATCTCCGCGAGCTTCGCGGAGACGCGTTGCGGCAGGGTCCGATCATAGGCCAGGCGCGCGACTTCCCGGCGCAGGATCGCCCGCTCGAGGTCGCCGGCATCGAGCCCCAGCGCCGTGCACTCCGCCGCCAGCGCCTCCGGCGCGGGATCGCATGTCAGTTCCACCAGGCGCCCCGGCGGTGGCGGGTTGCCGTCGCCGAGCGTGGCCGCGATCAGCACGACCTCGTGCCCCAGCCCGGCGGCGGCGGTCAGGAACTCCCGCACATGCACCGAGGCGCCCTTGTCGCCGAGGACCGGAATGCCGCGATCGAGGTTGAGATAGAGGATCCTCATCCGACCGTGCTCAATCGCCCGCCTGCACGGCCTCGGCCCGTCGCCAGGACGGGGCCGGGCGGACGAACGGGTTCGTCTGCTCGCCATGCACGCCGGCGCAGCAGGCGTCGCCCTCCATCAGTGTGTGCAGGCGACGGGTGGTGGTCCACAGATCGAATTCTTCCTCCAGCCGCGCCCGCGCGCGCGCGGCGAACCTTGCGGCCAGAGACGGGTTCGCCAACAGGCGCGCCAACGCCCCGGCCAGGGCCTCGGGGTCGCGCGGCGGCACGACCAGGCCGGTGTCGTCGTTGCGGACCAATTCCGGAATGCCGGAGACATCGGTGGATACGACCGGAACGCCGATCGCCATCGCCTCGGCGATCACGTTGGGGATGCCGTCGCGGTCGCCGTCATCGGCGATCCGAGGCGCCAGCGCAAACAGGTCGGCCTCGCGATAAAGGCCGATCAGGCGCGCATGCGTCATCGGCCCCTCCAGGGTGACGGTTTCGCCGAGCCCATGCCGGGTAATCTCAGCCGCAAGCTCATGTTGCAGCGGCCCGGCGCCGACGATCCGGCAGCGGAACGCAACGCCGCGGTCGCGCAGCCGCGCCAGTGCGGCGATCAGGTCGTCATGCCCCTTCTTCGGCACCAGCCGTCCGACCGTCAGGATCAGCGGCACATGGTCTTTCCTGCGGCCCGGGACGGCAGCCGGAGCGGACCGTGGTGTGAATAGGCCGAGATCGATGCCGTGATAGACGAGGTGGATCTTGTCGGCTTGCTCCAGTCCGACGAGGTCGCGCAGGTATTGGGCGTTGTAGCCGGTGCAGGTCGCGACGAAGGTGGCCGCCCCGGCGCGCCGCTGGATCACGCGTTTCGGCGTGAGATAAAGGTCCTTGGCATGCGCCGTGAAGCTGAACGGGATGCCGGACATCATGCTGGCGAACCGGGCCACCGCCGCCGGCGCGTTGGCGAAATGCGCGTGGATGTGCCGAATTCCCGCGCGGCGGCATGTGGTGGCGACGAAGCCGGCGCGGCCGAACTGCTTCCACACCGACATCGGCGTGGGCGAGAGCGCCGAGAACACCATCGCCCGCCCAACGGCCCCGAGATAGCGCAGCGGCGCGGCAGCCAGGGCCGCCGCGTGCGCCCGCGCCAGCCCCGTGAATTTCGCCCAGCCGGCTTGCGGCGGCGAATGAAGCGGCGCCGTCACCTCGGCCGCCATCGGGTGGTGCGGTGGCGGTTCCGGCGCCAACAGCGAGAAGATGTGCAACCGTGCGCCGAGCCGCTCCATCGCGCGGATCTCGTTCAGGATGAACGTTTCGGTGAGGCGGGGGTACCGCTTCATCACATAGGCCACCGGCTCCGCCGGCGGCGCGACCGTCGCGTCGGTCATCTCTGCGGTACCCGTTCCGCGACCAGGCATCCCCGCACCAGACCCGGTCATGCCGCCGGCTCCAGAGACGCGCTCCGGCTGGCAACGCAGGTCTGCAGATGCTCCGCGACCCGGTCCGTGCCGCGCAGATCGAGCGTGTCCCACGCTTCCGGCCGCACGGCCGGCGCGGCCAACGCGGCGGGCAGCAAGGCGGCCAACTGCTCAGCGAGCCGCGGTCCATGATGGGCGACGTGCATGAGGCCAAGCTTGGACAGCAGCGCGGCGCGCATCCGCTGCTCGGCGCGCGGTGCCGCGCGCGGCACCAGGATGGCCCGTTTGCGCGCCGCGATGAGTTCAACGCTGGTGTTGTAGCCGGCCATCGAGACGACGAGGTCGGCCGCCCGCAGGCTCGGTACCAGATCGGTCGTGCGCTCCAGCACTTCGATGTCGCTCCGACCGGCGGCGGCGCGGTGCAGCGTGGCGGCCTCGTCCCCAGGCATCAGGGGGCCCGTCACCAGGACGGAATGGAATCGACCCTCTGGCAGTGCCGCCAGGGCCCGCAGGTAGGCGTCCATCATGGCATGACCGTCGCCACCGCCCCCCGCTGTCACCAGCACGACCGGCCGCCCGCCCGCCCGGCCGGCGTTCCAGCAAGGTGTCGCGGCGCGCCGTGCGACGCCATCGGCCTCGCCTGAGGCATCGTCGCCGGCGGCATTCACCACGTAACCGCAATAGCGCACGCGTTCGGCAACGCGGGGAGACATGCCGTAGCCGTTTACCACGTCGAACAGCCGTTGGCTGCCGTAAACGAAAATGTCGTCGTAGGCGCGGTCCAGCAGAGCGTGGATATCCTGCGAGCTCCAGAGATCGCGCACGATCGCAGGGCTGTCGAGAATATCGCGCAGGCCGAGGATGGTGCGGGTACCGGGCATTTCTCGTCGGATCAGCGCCAGGGTCGACAGCAGCTCCCCATTCATTCCGGAAGGGGCGTGATCTACCAGGAACACGTCCGGGCGGTGGCGGAGCACCAGCCTCAGGATCAAGGCCTCACGATAGCCTTTCACCAGCCCGAACGGCTCGCCCGGGGTGCGGGCGGCATAGGTCTCGGCGGCCACTTTCACCACCGGCGGCAGCGGCTGCACATCGAGGCCACGCGGCAGGCTCCAGGACGCGATCACCGGCGATCCGGTCAGCAAGCGTACTGAAAACCGGCCATGGGCGAGCAGCCGACCGGCGATCGCCAGGTTGCGACGCAGATGCCCTAGACCAAATGTGTCGTGGGAATAGAGAAACACCTCGGGGCGATTCCCACCAGGTGGCTGTCCCGGCGGAGCTGGGTCGGACCGGCGGAGTGCGGCGGCCAGGTCATAGGACGCAAGGGGCAAACTGTCGGGCATTCCAGCCTCCGGTCTTGGTGACGCGGGAAGCTAGGCGGCGAAACTGACGGGACCCTGACGGCTGTCTGCTGTCATGATCACGGTGGCGCGAGAGTGCGCGTTTGCGCTCTGGCCGGCGGGAAAACCGACCGGGTGCCGAAGCGTTAACATTTCGTGAAATTCGATCTGAATTTTTACAAATGACCGGCTTTTCCTGCGGTTACGCTTCGTGGTCGTGAAACGCGTCAGATCGCGGTTGCTTCCTCGCGGCTCCGGTGGCTGCGGCGCTGATGCGCCGGTGGATCGGCTTACGCATGTGGAACAGCGTCCGCCGCCGGAGACGCCGAGTTGATCAGAACTGCCGGAAGGTCCCCTGCGGCAAAGCCTTGCGGTGAAGCCGAGGACGTCCCCGATGCCGACATTCTGTATCCTGGCGCGCTTCGAGTTCCCACGCGTGGAACGCCGCGCAGTGGTGGCGGGCTTCGACGGTAGACGGCGCGCGACGGACGCCGGTGCGCTCCTCCCCGGCGCGGCCGATCCGGCGATCGGGCTGACCTGCCGGTTCGCCGCCTGCGTCAAGGACGCGCACCATGCGCCGTGCGTGGGACGCAGCGCGCGGACGCTGGCGACACAGCGGATGGTTGGCAGTGCGCCGGGCGATGAAAACCTGGTCGATCGCAAGGAAGGTCGCCACGCCCCGGTGCCTTCGGTGCTGGCGGAGACGGACCGCGCCAACCCCACCGGCGGCACGATCCGCCTGAAGCCGCCGAAGCCCGGCGCGCGGGTGCGCATCAGCGTGCGCCGCATCAGCGTCGCCATGGCTTCCGTCTGCCCGCGCCGGCCCGGGCACATCGCTCCGCGCTGTCAGCGCAGCACCAGCGTCGCGACCGGCAACCCGGCGAGCAGCGCACCGAGGCGCAGGCGCGGCTGCGCAAGCCGGACCGGGGCGCCCGTCAGGGCGCAGGTCGCCTCGCCCGCCGGCAGGCGCCGTGGCAGCACCACCTCGGTGTCGCCCCAGGCTTCCGGTGCGACCAGCGGCATCCGTTCCACGCCCGGGAGAAGCGCGGCCAGCCGGCTCACCACGACCACGGCCGCGCTCTCCCGGCCGATCCGCGCGAAGGCCAGCGCGTGCTGCGCCCGTGCGCCGACCACAAGCAGCGGACGATAGGCGCCGGCGGCGAACAGGCTGGGCAGACGCGCGCGCATCCCCAGCAGGCGCCGGATCATCGCCTGCTTCACCCGCCCGTCCCGCCACTGTGGGAGCAGGGCGTCCGGCGCTGGGTCGCCCGTCAGGGCGGATGCGAGCGCGCCGAAATCGACCGGCCGGCGGTTGTCCGGGTCGACCAGGCTGAAATCCCAGACCTCGGTACCCTGATAGAGATCCGGGATGCCCGGCACCGTCAGGCGCAAAGCCGTCTGCGCCAACCCGTTCAGCGCCCCCGCCGGGGCGATGCGCGCGACCAACCCCGCGATCTCTTCCGTGAGCCCATCCGAGCGGGTGGGATCGAGAAGCCGGGCAAGAAAGCCCTGGCAGGCGCTTTCATACCCGCCATCCGGCAGGCCCCAGCCCGATCGGCGCTTGGCTTCGCGCAGCGCCTTCTGCTGCCAGGCCGCCATGCGCGCGCCGAACCGCGCCAGCCCGGCAGGGTCGGCGGCGGACAGATCCAAAGGCCAGGCCCCCAGGATTGCCTGGAACAGGATGGCGGCATCGGCGGGATCGGGCGCGTCGCCGTGGCGCCACCCCGCCGTATGCCGCATCCAGCGGCCCAGCGCATCCGCCCAGAGGTCCGGCCGTTCGCTCAACACCGCCAGCCGCGCCCGCGTGTCCTCGCCTCGCTTCTGGTCGTGTGTTGCGGTGGCGAGCAGCGCCCGTGGCCAGCGCGCGCGGCGCGCGCGCATGTCGGCATGGAACGCTTCCGGCCCGCACGCGACCGTCTCGGGGTCGCTGCCGACTTCGTTGCGCGACAGCAGCCGACCGTACCGATAGAACGCGGTGTCCTCTACCGACTTCGCCACCGCCGGCGCCGTCAGGTGCTGAAACCGCAGCATGGCCCGCAGCCGCACGGCCCGCACGGAAGCCGGCAAGGCGCGCAGCCCGTCGCCGCCGAGCCAGCCGCCGATCAGCCCGAGCAGGGCGTGGTCGGCGGCGCCCAGGCTGGCCCGCGCGAGGGCGCAGGCGTGGCGCATCACCCCGATATCGGCAGCAACGGGACCGCGCGGCCCGGCATAGATGCGATAGACCGGAAAGTGGGCGAGCAAGGCGTCCAGCACCCGTCGGATCGCGGCCAGCCCATAATCGCGCGTGGCGGGGTCCTGGAGCGCGATCGCCCGCACCGCCACGGCCAGCGCTTCCGCTTCTGCGGCGAGGTTGTCGCGCAGAATCTGGCGGCGCGCGGCGGCCACCTCCTCGATGAAACCCGGCGGACGGCCGGAGGCTTCGACCCAGGTCGCCGTCAGCGCCGCGACCCCGGCCGGATCGTGGAGCACGGCGGAGACCCGGTCCATGAAGTCGTAGCCGGTGGTGCCGTCGGTGTCCCAGCCGGGCGGTAAGCGCTCCCCGGCGGCGAGGATCTTCTCCACCCAGATCGGCGCCGGCGCGTGGTCCGAGCCGGGCGGCCGCCGTGCGGCGGCGGCCGCCAGATGCCGGCGCAGGCGGCGGCAATAGCCGCCAGGGTCCGCCAGCCCGTCCACGTGATCGATGCGCACGCCGTCGATCAGCCCCTCTGCGTAGAGCCGCAGCACGCCTTCATGGGTTGCCGCGAACACCGCCGCCCGCTCCGCCCGCAACCCGGCGAGGCCGGTGATGTCGAAGAAGCGGCGCCAGTTGATTTCGTCGGCGGCCCGCCACCACGCCAGGCGATAGGCTTGGCGTTCCAGCACCGCGTGCAGGCGCGCGCGCCCCTCCGGCCGGCACGGCGCGAACGCGGTCAGCGCCGCGGCAACGGCCGGCGCCAGTTCCGGATCGGTCAGCCTGCGTCGCGTCGCCGCCGCCCGCTCCCGCGCCGCAGGAGCACCCCGCGCTCCGGCCGGAAGCGCGGCCAAGGGCGCCACCGCGGCCGCCAGCGCGCCGCCACCTCCCGCCAGCACCTTCGGGTAGTCGCGGGGGGCCAGCGGAAAGCGGTGGTCGTAATAGGCCGCAAACACGCGGCCGTCGGCAGGATCGAAGCGCAGCGTGATCTCGCCCGCTTCCAGGCAGATGCCGTAGGGCTTGCCGAGGAACGGGGCGAGCAGCTTGCCGCGCAGGAAGACGGCAGCCGGGTTCCAGTCGATATCGAAGAAATCGGCATAGGGGCTGGCTCGGCCCCATTCCAGCAGGTCCTGCCACCACACGTTGCCGGACCCGCCGACGGCCATGTGGTTGGGCACGATATCAAGAACCAATCCCATGCCGCGCGCCCGCAGGGCCGCAACCAGGCGGCGCAGCGCGGCTTCCCCGCCAAGCTCCGGGTTCACCACGTTCGGATCGATGACGTCATAGCCGTGCGTGGAGCCGGGGCGGGCGGTGAACAGCGGCGAGGCATAGACATGGCTGATGCCGAGCCTATGCAGGTAGGGAACGATCGCGACCGCGTCGTCCAGGGTGAAGCCGCGGTAGAATTGTAACCGCGCGGTGGCGCGCGGCACGCTCATCGTCGGGTCCGGCGGGCGTCGAGGGCGGCGAGCCGCCGCCGCACCGCCGGCGGCTCCAGCACCGCATCCGCCGCAGCCGGCAGGCGGCGGCACCAGTTCGGATGCGCGTCGATGGTGCCGGGCAGGTTCGGCTGCTCGTCCAGCGCCAGCGCGTCCTCGACCGGCAGCAGCGCCAGCCCCGAGGCCGCTGCGCCGAGATGCGCGCAGGCCGCGTCCGCTGCGGCGACGCCGCCGGTGGCGGCCGGCGGCGGTCCGGAGGCGGCACCGCTGGCGCCGAACGCCGTCCAGAGTGCCGCCCGGTCCGTGGCGCGTTCGGCGCGCTGGCGCCGCGCGGCGGCAGGATCGATCAGGCCCAGCCGGGCCCGCCAGTCGATGTCCCGTTCCTGCCACCAGCCGGAGACGGTGGGCAGGTCGTGGGTCGAGGTCATTGCCACCGCGTCCTGCCGCCAGCGTTTGGGCGGAATGAAGCCGGTCGTGTTGCGCTCGAACATCAGCACCGACAGGCCCATCAGCCCGGCCCGGCGCAGACCGGCGCGAAAGCCGGGCGGCACGGTGCCCAGATCCTCGCCCAGCACGATCGCCCGATGCCGCCAGGATTCGAGCGCCACCAGGCGCAGCAGGTCGGTCTCGGGGTAGGCCAGATAGGCGCCCTCGGTCGGCGCCGCGCCCTCCGGGATCACCCACAACCGGCGCAGGCCCATGACGTGGTCGATCCGCACCCCGCCGGCATGGCGCAGCGCGGCGCGCAGCATCTCGATGAACCCGGCGAAGCCGTTGGCACGCAGGCCGGCGGGCGAGAGGCTGGCGAGCCCCCAGTCCTGCCCGCCATGGCTCAAGGGGTCGGGCGGCGCGCCGACGCTGAGGCCCACCAGCATCTCTGCCTGCCATGCCCATGCCTGGCTGCCGCCGCTGTCTGTGCCGACAGCGAGATCCGTCATCAGCCCGATCTTCATGCCGGCGTTCCGCGCGGTGGCTTGCGCTGCACCGAGGCCGGCATCGGCCAGGAATTGCAGGAAGGCGTGGAAGGCGACCTCGTCCGCATGGGCATGGGCGAACGCCGCGACGTGCGGGCTGGCCGGGTCGCGGTAGGACGGCGGCCAATCGCGCCAATGCCGGCATGACGGGTCCTGGGTCAGGAAATGCGCGTGCAGCGCTTCGAACCGCGCGTGATGTTCGAGCGTCCTGCCCTGCGCGGCGCGAAACGCGGCGAAGGCGGCCCGGGCGGGTCCAAGCGCCTCCGGGGGCGCGGCGGCGAAGGCTGCGAAGGCCGCGCGCAGCCGGCGCAGCCGGGCCGCCACTGCCGCCGGCCAGTCGATCAGGTCGCGCGCTTCGAGCCGTGCGAGATCGGCGGCGAGGTCGGGACCCGGATCGGGCATCGCGAGGCCGAACGGAAGACGCTGCGGGTCGGCATAGAGACCGTTCAACAGCGCCCGGCTGGACGGCGAATACGGGCTGAACCGCGTCGGGTCGGCCGCGAAGGGTGCATGCACCGGGCTGATCGCGACCGCCGCGGCGCCTTGCGCGGCCGCCGCGGCGACGAATGCCGCCAGCGCCGTGTAGTCGCCGATGCCGCCGTCGCCGGGCCGGCGCAGTCCATAAAGCGGCACCGAAAGGCCCCAGGGCCGCTTCCCGTGCGGCGGTTCGTCCGCGGCCAGGTCCGTCAGGCCGAAGCAGCGGGGCGGCGCGACCGCGAGGATTGTCTCCCCCGCCGGCGTCTCCAGGCGGTGGTAGCCCGGTTCGGTCACCGGCGGGGCCGTGGCGCCGCTGGCCGTGCCCGCCAGCATGCCCGCCGCCGTTTCCCCGGACTCCAGCTGCAGGCGGAACCGGCCGGCGGGCGACGGCAGCGTGACGGGCTGGCCGGCCTCGGCGGTGACCAGCGGCGGCAGGGCAGGGGGGCGGCGCAGCGCCGCCAGGCTGTCCGCCACCTCGGCTTTTGTTTCGGCCGGCAGGCCCAGCGCCGCCAGCACCGCCCGCAAGGTGGTGGGCGGGACCGAATGCACGGTGCCGAACGCATCGCGGGCACGGACTGCCACGCCTGCTGCGCCGGCAAGCTGGGCGAGCGGGCTCACCGGTGCCCCATGGTGCCGGGGCCGCGAGATCGGCCACCAGCGCGGGCGTCAGCGGACGGGCTTTCGGCGGACGGGCTTTCGGTGGACGGCGGGGCCGATGACGTGGGCGGGGTCAGGAAGGCCGCCGCGGCGGTGGCGGGGAGTTCGCCGGCCTGCACGGCAGCGGCGACGCCCGGGGCAGATGCGCACAGCACGCCGCCGGGCGGAGGCAGCAGCTGAGCGGCGGAGGCGGCGAGGTTGACGACGAGCGTCAGCTCCCGCCCGTCGCCGAGCCGCCAGGCGGCGCGCACCGCGCCCGGCCCGACCGCGTGGGCGCCCAGGCTGCGGCAGCCGGGCAACCCCGGCACCACGTACTGGCGACGCAGGGCCAGCAGATGCCGGGTGAAGGCCGCGATCGCGCGACCGGAGGGACTGCCGGCTTCCACCGGATCGGGGATCGAGGCCCGGAACGTGGCCGGATCGTTTGGATCGGGAATACGCGCCCGTGCCGCGGGATCGGCGAAGCCTGGAAAATGCGCGAATTCGCGCCGCCGGCCTTCCCGCACCAGCGCGGCGAGGGCCGGCTCGTGATCGGTGAAATAGAGGAACGGGGTGGTGCTGCCCCATTCCTCCCCCATGAACAGAAGCGGCACCTGGGGCGCCAGCAGCAGCAGCCGCGCGGCATGCAGTGCGGCCGGATCGGCAAGTCGGGTCAGGCGCTCCCCGAAGGCGCGGTTGCCGACCTGGTCGTGGTTCTGCAAGAAGCCCACGAACGCGGTCGGCGGCAGATGCGCGCTCGGCTCGCCGCGCGGCGCGCCGTCGCGATAGGGCGACGCGTCGCCCTGCCAGGCGAACCCCTCCGCGAGGCAGCGCGCGAGCTTGCCGGCCGGATCGGCATAATCGGCGTAATAGCCGCTGGCCTCGCCGGTGAGCAGCCGATGCAGGCAATGGTGCAGGTCGTCGTTCCATTGCGCGTCGAACCCCGCCGTTGCGGGACCTGCGCGCAGCAGGCCGGCGCGGTTGCCGTCATGCTCCAGCACCAGATGGACGTGTCGTCCGGCCGGGATCGCTGCGCGGATGGCGGCGGCGAGCGCGGGCAGCGCCTCCGGCGGGCCGATGGCGTGGACGGCATCGAAGCGCAGCCCGTCGAACCGGTATTCGTTGATCCAGTAGAGCGCGTTGTGGACGAAGAAGTCGCGCACCGGGGCCTGGCGGAAGTCGATCGCTTCGCCCCAGGGCGTCGCCGCGTCGGCCCGGAAGAAGGCGGCGGCGTACGCGTTCAGGTGGTTTCCGTCGGGTCCGAAATGGTTATAGACGACATCGAGGAACATCATCAGGCCGAGCCCGTGCGCGGCGTCCACCAGCGCCTTCAGCTCTTCCAACGTGCCGAGGCTGCCATCAGGGGCGTAGGGCAGCACGCCGTCGTAGCCCCAATTGTGCCGTCCAGGGCAGGCGGCGATCGGCATCAGTTCCACCGCGGTCACGCCCAGCGCCTGCAACCGCGGCAACTGCGCCATCACGCCGCGGAAACCGCCGAGCAGCCCGGCATGCACCTCGTAGAGAACCGTTTCGTGCCAAGGACGGCCCGGCCAATCGGGGAAGCGCCAGGCGTAGGCGAGCGGATCCACCACGACGCTGACGCCATGGACCCCGCTCGCCTGGGCGCGCGAGGCCGGATCGGGAACCGCGCGCCCATCGGCCAGACGGTAGCGGTAGCGGCTACCGGCGCCGCAGCGGACGATGGCCGTCGCCGCACCATTCGGCTCGCGCTGCAACGCGATCGGCGGGTGGCCGTCCACTTCCAGCACGATGTCCGGCGCCGAGGGGGCCCAGAGACGGAAGCGCGTGGTGCCGTCGGGCCGCAGGGTGGCGCCGAACGGCAGGTCCTGCCTGAACCGGCCCGTCATGCCGGCCGTCCCGCGGACGCGGGAACGACAGGGGGCGGAACCGTGGCGCCGAGTACGGTCACGCTGCGGCTGGCGACCATGGTCGTGGCGCCCCGCATCGTCGTCGGGTCCCGCTCCGGACGCGCGGTGTCGAGCAGCAGGTGCCAGCCGAGCGGCGGCGGGGGCAGGACGAAGGCATGGTCGTGTTCAGAGCCGTTGATCAGCAGCAGCACGACATCCACCCCCTGGCCGGGATCCGCGGCCGTCCCGGCGCGGCGGAGGACCAGCCGGCGTCCTTCGGGATCGTTCCATGCCTCCTCCGACAGTCGCCTTCCGTCCTCGTCGAACCATGCGATATCGAGGATGCCGGGGGTCGGCTCGCTCTTGCCGTGGAGGAACCGGGCGCTGTGCAGGATCGGCCGCGACCGGCGCAGCGCGATCAGGCGCGCGACGAAAGCGCCGAGCTGCCGCGCCGGCCCGGTTTCCGCGCGACGCCAGTCGATCCAGGATATTTCGTTGTCTTGGCAATAGGCGTTGTTGTTGCCCTGCTGCGTGCCGCCCATCTCGTCGCCGGCGCGCAGCATCGGGGTGCCGTGGGAGAGCAGCAAGATCGCCAGCATGGCGCGCTTCACCCGCTCGCGCAGTGCGTTCACGGCTGGCTCGTGGCTCGGTCCCTCCAGCCCCCAGTTGCTGCTGCAATTGTCGCCGTGTCCGTCGGCGTTGTCCTCGCCATTGGCCTCGTTGTGGCGATGCGCGTAGCTCACCACGTCGTGCAGGGTGAACCCGTCATGCGCGGCGACGAAGTTGATCGACGACCAGGGCCGCCGGCGCCGGCGCCCGAACAGGTCCGCCGAGCCCGACAGCCGCGCCGACAACTCGGCCCGCTGCCCCGCATCGCCACGCCAGAACCGCCGCGTGGTATCGCGAAACCGATCGTTCCACTCGGCGAAACCCGGCGGAAAGTCGCCGAGGTGATAGCCGCCCGGCCCGACATCCCAGGGTTCGGCGATCAGCTTGAGCCGCGAGAGCACCGGGTCCTGCCGGATCGCGTCGAAGAAACCCGATCCGGGATCGAATCCGGGCCCTTCGCGCCCGAGAGTCGTACCGAGATCGAAGCGGAATCCATCGACCCGGAACGAAGTCGCCCAGTAGCGCAGGCTGTCCATGACCATCTGCAGCACGCGTGGATGCGAGAGATTGAGCGTGTTGCCGCAGCCGGTGTCGTTGATCAGGTGGCGTTCATCGCCCGGCACCAGCCGGTAGTAGCTGGCGTTGTCGAGCCCGCGCCAGGAGAGGGTCGGACCCTGCTCGCTGCCCTCGCAGGTGTGGTTGTAGACGACGTCGAGGATCACTTCGATCCCGGCGGCGTGCAGGCGGCGCACCGCGATCCGCAGGCTATCCGCCCCGCCGGGGCCGAGATAGCGCGGCTCCGGCGCGAAGAACGCCAGGGTGGAGTAGCCCCAGTAGTTCGTGAGCCCGGCTTCGACCAGAAACCGATCCTGGGCGTAGGCCTGCACCGGCATCAGTTCGACCGCGGTGACGCCGAGCCGGCGCAGATGGTCGATCACCCGCGCGTCGCCCAGCGCGGCGAAGGTGCCGCGGTTCGGTGGCAGCAGGTCGTCGCGGCGCATGGTGAGGCCGCGCACATGCGCTTCGTAGATGACGGTGTCCGACCACGGGATGTCGGGTCGCCGGTCGTCGCCCCAGTCGAACCGGTCGGTGGTGACGACGGCTTTTGGCATCGCCGCGGCGCTGTCGCGCCGGTCGAACGAAAGATCGCCCCGGGTGGCGCCGATCCGGTAGCCGTACAGCGCGTCTGTCCAGTGCAGGTCGCGAACCAGCGCGCGCGCATAGGGATCGAGCAGCAGCTTGTTGGGATTGAACCGGTGGCCGCTTCGCGGGGCGTAGCGGCCATGCGCGCGATAGCCGTACACGCAGCCTGGCAGCGCCTCCGGGAGATAGCCGTGCCAGATCTCGTCGGTGCACTCGGGAAGCCGGTAGCGGGCGATCTCCCGCCGCCCGGAGGTCTGGAACAGGCACAGGTCGATTGCTTCCGCATGGGCGGAAAACACCGCGAAGTTCACCCCCAGGCCATCCCAGGTGGCACCCAGCGGGTCGGGCCGGCCAGGGAGCAGCGTGTCGGGCAGCGCGGGCACGGGCGGCGCTCCTGTCCGGCTCAACCGGCGCGCAGGATGAGGGTCGCGAGCGGCGGCACGGTGAGATCGAGCGCGGCCGGCAGGCCGTGGCTCGGCGTCTCGTGCGCGACCACCCGGCCGCCATTGCCGATGCCGGCGCCGCCATAGGCCGCCGCATCGGTGTTCAGCACCTCATGCCAGGGGCCGGCCTGCGGCACGCCCACCCGGTAGCCGTGGCGTGGCACCGGCGTGAAGTTGCAGACCGCGAGTATCGGTGGGTCCGCCGCCTCCCCGAAGCGCAGCCAGGCGAGCACGCTCTGCGCCCGATCGTCGAGCACCACCCAGCGGAAGCCGGCCTGCTCGGCGTCACGCCGATGCAGCGAGGGCGTGGCGGCGTAGAGGTGGTTGAGGTCGCGCACCAGATGCTGCACGCCGCGATGCGCCGGGTCGTCGAGCCGGTCCCATTCCAGCGAGCCGTCGTGGTTCCATTCCGCCTCCTGCGCGAACTCGCCGCCCATGAACAGCAGTTTCTTGCCCGGATGCGACCACATGAAGCCGAGATAGGCGCGCAGGTTGGCGAAGCGCTGCCAGCGGTCGCCGGGCATGCGGCCGAGCAGGGAGCGTTTGCCGTAGACCACCTCGTCATGCGACAGCGGCAGCACGAAACGTTCCGAAAATGCATACACCAGCCCGAACGTCATGTCGTCGTGGTGGTAGCGGCGATGCACCGGGTCTTCCTTCATGTAGCGCAGGGTGTCGTGCATCCAGCCCATATTCCATTTGAAATCGAACCCCAGGCCGCCGGAGGCGGGCGCATGGGTGACACCGGGCCAGGCGGTGGATTCCTCGGCGATGAGCAGCGCGCCCGGGCAGCGTCCGGCCACCGTTCGGCTCAGCTCGCGCAGGAAGTCGATCGCTTCCAGGTTCTCCCGCCCGCCGTATCGGTTGGGCAACCACTCCCCGGCGCGCCGGCTGTAGTCGCGGTATAGCATGGAGGCGACGGCATCTACCCGCAGGCCGTCGACGTGATAGCGTTCCAGCCAGTGCAGCGCGCTGCCGATCAGGAAGCCGCGCACCTCGTTGCGGCCGAGATTGTAGACCATGGTGTTCCAGTCCGGGTGGAACCCCTCGCGCGGGTCGGCGTGCTCGTAAAGTGGCGTGCCGTCGAAGCGGATCAGCCCGTGCGCGTCGTTCGGGAAATGCGCCGGCACCCAGTCGAGGATGACCCCGAGCCCGGCCTGGTGGCAGCCGTCGACGAAGCGCGCGAACGCCTCCGGCGGGCCGAGCCGCGCGGTGGGCGCGAACTGGCCAAGCGGCTGGTAGCCCCAGGAGCCGGCGAAGGGATGCTCCATGATCGGCAGCAGTTCGAGATGGGTGAACCCCATGCCGGCGGCGTAGGGAACCAGCCGATCGGTCAGCACGTCCCAGCCGCAGCGGCCGGGCTCGTGCGCGCGGATCCACGATAGCGCGTGCACCTCGTAGATCGACATCGGCGCCGGCGCGGATTGCCGCGCCGCCCGCCCGGCGATCCAGGCGCCGTCGCTCCAGGTCATGCAGGACGGCGTGGCGACGACCGAGGCGGTTGCGGGCGGTTCCTCGGTGGCGGCGGCGACCGGATCGGCCTTCTGCGGCAGCAGATCGCCAGCCGGGCCGATCAGTTCGTATTTGTAGAGCGTGCCCGGCAGCACGCGGGGAATGAAGATCTCCCACACCCCGCATACGTGGCGCAGCCGCATGGGATGGCACCGCCCGTCCCAGGCGTTGAACGTACCCACCACCGAGACCCGGCGTGCATTCGGCGCCCAGACCGCGAAGCGTACCCCGCGCACGCCTTCATGTTCGGTCATGTGGGCGCCAAGGCACTGGCCGAGTTCGTGATGCCGCCCCTCGGCCAGCAGGTGCAGGTCGAGGTCGCCGAGCACGGGGCCGAACGAGTACGGATCCTCGGTCTCGCGCACGAAGCTGCCGTCGTGGATCCGCAGCATATAGGGCACGTCGGCCGGCATGGGCGCAGCAAACAGGCCGGCGGGATGGACGCGGGTCAGCTCCGCCAGCACCTGGCCGGCGTGGCGGTCGACCAGTTCGACCCGTTCCGCGGCCGGCTGGAAGCTGCGCACCACCTGGCCCGAGCCTGACGGGTGCGGACCGAGCACGGCGAATGGATCGTGATGGCGTCCGTGCACCAACGACTCGGTCGCCGCGGGATCGAGACCGTGGTCAAACATGTCCGGCGTCCACCGGTTCGACAGGGGCGGTCACGCGGGCGGCGAGTTCTGCCAGACCGCGCAACGGAATGGGCAGCCAGCCCGGCCGGTTGGCCGCTTCGTAGCGTACCTCGTAGGCGGCCTTTTCGATCAGGAACAGATCGAGCAGCGCCGGTTGGCTGGCCGCATCGCTCCATTTCCGTTCTGCCGCGGCTTGCGCGGCATCATAGGCGTCCAGGAAGGCGGCCTTGGCGTCGATGCGGAAGCGTTCGAGCAGTTCCCCCCGACGCGGGGAAACCGGAGTCGGCAGCCCGACCTGATCGAGCCCGGCCGCCGCCGCGGCATAGTCGATCGAGCGCAGAAGGCCGGCCACGTCGCGCAGCGGGGAGGATTTCATCCGCCGCTCGGCAAGCGGACGGGCCGGTTCGCCTTCAAAATCGATCAGGTAGACGTCGTCCTGCACGGTGAGCACCTGTCCCAGATGGAAATCGCCATGCACCCTTGTGCACAGGGCGCCGGTGCCCTCCTCGGCCAAGCGGTCGATCGCCTCCCGCAACGCGGGCGCCTGTTCCAGAAGGTCGGCCGCCATCGCCTCGGTCGCTTCGTCCGGCCAGGTCTTCATCGCGCGCAGGGTCTCGGCCGCGTGGTCGATCTGCGCCCGCGCCGACGAGGCCCAGCCGCGCAGCGCCGATGCGTCGGCCGGTTCGGGAGCGAAGGCCGGATCGTCGCTCGGAGCCGCCAGCACGGCATGCAACTCCGCCAGCCGCCGGCCGAGCGTGCCGGCGAACGTGAGGTACGCCGCGAAGGCGTCCGCCTTCGCCGCCTCGTCGGCGTCGGTCAGGGCAAGTTCCTCGACCGTGCGCGCGAGGAAATCCATCGTCCAGGTCCAGCCGTCGCCCTGGTTGCGCACGAAGGCCTGGAGCAGGATCAGGGTGTGCGAGGTTCCGTCCGTGTCCACCCGCACGACTTCGCCCAGCAGGGCCGCGATGTTGGGGAAACCGCGCTCGGTCAGATGGCGGGTCATTTCCGCTTCCGGATGGATGCCGGCGGTGACGCGACGGATCAGCTTGATCACCGCCACGTCGCCGACGACGAGGGAGCTGTTGGTCTGCTCCGCCGACAGCCGGCGGATGTCCGGCGCGGGCGGAATCTCGGTCTCGGCGAGCCGTGCGGTCGGCAGGAAGCGAACCGTCCCGCCCTCCGGCAGCGCCAGGCTGGACCCGGCACGCAGACCGGTGACGATCGCTTGCACCAGCCCGTCCACGGCGAAGCCGTCGGTCAGCATCCCGACCCGGCGATTGCGCCGCAGGCGGGCGAGGCCGAGTTGTTCCGGCAGGGCCTCCGTCGAGTCTTCCGGCCAGACGACGCCGAGGGGCAGCAGGTAGTGCTCGCGATGGTTCGGCAGTTCCGCCTCCACCTCCACCAGCAGCACGGCGTCGCCGCCGGTCGACAGCGGGACGCCGTAGCTGATCCGGCAGCGCTTCAATCGTTCATCCTTGGCGGCGAACCAGCGGCGCTTCGGCAGGTAGGCGGGGAGAATGTCGTTCTCCAGCATCGCCCGGGGAGCCGGTGCCAGGACCTCGTCGATGTCGCGCCGCACGACAAGGGTGACGAACTCCGGCAACGGCTGCGGCGCGGGCACGTGCCAGGGCGGCAGCGCCGCTTCGGTGGTCAGCACGAACCACAGGAACCCGTACGGAGGCAGGGTCAGCAGGTAGGACAGCTGCCCGATCGGCGGAAACACGGCGCCGCCGATCATGTCCACCGGCAGGCGGCCGGCGAATTCCGACAGGGACAGCTCCACTGCCTGGGCCGTGCGCGACAGGTTGCTCACGCACAGCACCGTCTCATGCGTCTCGCCGTCGCTGTATTCGCGCAGGAAGGCGAGGATCTTGCGGTTGCCCGGGTAGAGCAGGCGTTGGGTGCCGCGACCGAAGGCGTGGAAGCGCGCGCGCACCGCGATCATGCGCCGCATCCAGTTCAGCAGGGAGTGCGGGTCGGCGGACTGCGCCTCCACGTTGACAGCATCGTAGCCGTAGACGGAATCCATGATCGCCGGCAGCACGAGGTTGGCCGGGTTGGCGCGCGAGAAGCCACCGTTGCGGTCGGGCGACCATTGCATCGGGGTGCGCACGCCGCTGCGGTCGCCGAGATGGATGTTGTCGCCCATGCCGATCTCGTCGCCGTAATAGATGATCGGGGTACCCGGCATCGACAGCAGCAGGTTGTTCATCAGTTCGATACGGCGCCGGTCGTGCTCCATCAACGGCGCCAGCCGGCGGCGGATGCCGAGGTTGAGCCGGGCGCGGCGGTCGCTGGCGTAGGTCTCCCACAGATAGTCCCGCTCCTGGTCGGTCACCATCTCCAGGGTCAGCTCGTCGTGGTTGCGCAGGAAGATCGCCCATTGGCAGGTGGGCGGGATTTCCGGCGTCTGGCGCATGATGTCGGTGATCGGAAAGCGATCCTCGCGCGCGATCGACATGTACATGCGCGGCATCAGCGGGAAGTGGAACGCCATGTGGCATTCGTCACCGGAGCCGAAATATTCCTGCACGTCCTCGGGCCACTGGTTCGCTTCCGCCAGCAGCATCCGCCCCGGCGCGCTGGCATCGAGCTCGGCGCGGATGCGCTTCAGGATGTCGTGGGTCTCGGGCAGGTTCTCGTTGATCGTTCCCTCTCGTTCCACGAGGTAGGGCACGGCGTCGAGCCGCAGGCCGTCCACCCCGAGTTCGAACCAGAAGCGCATCACCGAAAGCACCGCCCGCAGTACCGCCGGATTGTCGTAGTTGAGGTCCGGTTGGTGCGCGTAGAAGCGGTGCCAGAAATAGGCGTTGGCGATCGGGTCCCAGGTCCAGTTCGACTTCTCGGTGTCAAGAAAGATGATCCGTGTGCCCGCATAGCGCTGGTCGTCGTCCGACCAGACATAGAAATTGCGCGCCGCGCTGCCCGGCTTGGCGCGCCGTGCCCGCTGGAACCACGGATGCGCGTCGGACGTGTGGTTGATGACCAGCTCGGTGATCACCCGCAACCCCAGCTCGTGCGCGGTGCGGATGAAGTGGCGTACGTCGGCCAGGGTGCCGTAGTCGGGGTTCACCCCGCGATATTCGGCGATGTCGTAGCCGTCGTCGCGCAGCGGCGAGGGGTAGAACGGCAGCAGCCAGATCGCCGTCACTCCCAGCTCCTTGATGTACGACAGCTTCTGCATCAGGCCCGGGAAGTCGCCCATGCCGTCGTTGTTGGCATCAAAAAACGACTTGACATGCACCTGATAGACGACCGCATCCTTGTACCAGAGCGGGTCGCTGATCGGCGGCAGGGAACGGTTGCTTGCCATGGGTGTCTCTGTCGCTTCCTTCAGGGCAGGGGGGCCAGGCGCCAGATCACGAACGGACGCGCGGACGGGTCCAGTCGCAGATGGTGCCATTTGCCGCGCAGGACGGATCCCCGCCCATCCATCAAATCCTCGGCCCAGATCGCGTCGGTGTCCGCGAGCCCCCATTCCCAAAGGGGGATTTCCACCTCCGTCTCCTGTACATTGTCCGGGTCCAGGCTGACCGCGACCATGACGACGTTGCCGCGATCCGCGGTGGCCTTGCCGTAGAACAGCACCATGTCATTGGTGGCGGCGTGGAAGGTGAGCCCGAGATGGGTCTGGAGCGCCGGGTTGTCGCGGCGGATCTGGTTCAGCCGGGTGATCTCCGCCACGATGTTGCCTGGCCGGTTCCAGTCCCAGGCGCGAATCTGGTACTTTTCCGAATCCAGATATTCTTCGCGATGCGGCAGCGCGGCGGCCTCGCACAGTTCGAAGCCGCAATACATGCCCCAGAGACCCGAAAGAGTCGTCGCCAGGGCCGCGCGGATCAGGAAGCCGGCGCGTCCGGATCGCTGCAGGAAAAATGGGTTGATGTCTGGGGTGTTGACGAAAAGATGCGGGCGGAAGAACTCCCGCAGCGGGTCGGCGGCCAGTTCGGCGAAGTAGGTCTGCAGTTCGGCTTTCGTGTTGCGCCAGGTGAAGTAGGTGTAGGACTGGGAGAAGCCGACCTTCGCCAGCCGGTACATCATCTTCGGGCGGGTGAAGGCTTCCGACAGGAACACCGCGCCGGGATCGCGGCGGCGCACGTCGGCGATCATCCATTGCCAGAACGGCAACGGCTTGGTGTGCGGGTTGTCGACGCGGAACAGCCGGACGCCTTCCGCCAGCCAGAACAGCACCACGTCGCGCAGTGCGATCCACAGCGACGGGACCGCGCCCGCCGCATAGAAGTCTACGTTGACGATGTCTTCGTATTTCTTCGGCGGGTTTTCCGCGTAGCGCAGCGAGCCGTCCGGCCGCCAATCGAACCAGTCCCGATGCGCGCGCAGCCATGGATGGTCGGGCGCGCACTGGATGGCGAAGTCGAGCGCCAGTTCCAGCCCCTGCGCGGCCGCGGCGTCGCGCAGGCGGCGGAAATCGTCCAGCGTGCCGAGCTCCGGATGCAGCGCGTCGTGCCCCCCTTCTTCGGCGCCGATCGCATAGGGGCTGCCGGGGTCGCCTTCCGCGGCGACGACGACGTTGTTGCGGCCCTTGCGGTTGGTCCGGCCGATCGGATGGATCGGCGGGAAATAGAGCACGTCGAACCCCATGGCGCGGATGCGCGGCAGGTGGCGGATGACGTCGTCAAACGTGCCGTGGCGATCGGGATCGTCGCTCATCGAGCGCGGGAACATCTCGTACCAGCTGGCGAAGCCGGCGGTCGGGCGCTCGGCGTCGATGCCATGCGGCGGGTCGGAGCGAATACGGAACGGACGGTCGTCGGCCTGGCGCATCAGCAGGGCCGTGGCCGGGTCCATCAGCGCCATGCGGCGGCGATCGGCGTCGGCATCGGCCGGATCCAGCCGGGCCAGCAGGGCATCCAGCGCGGCACGCAAGTCCTCTTTGCTGCGCGCTGCCGCCTGCGCGACCAGGTGCCGGCCTTCCTCCAGTTCCAGGCCCAGGGCGAGGCCGGCTGCATGCTTCTTGGCAAGTTCGTCACGGAAGGTCGCGAAGGCGTCGTACCAGGCCTCGACGGCGAATTCATGCGGGCCCAGGCGGCAGAGCGGGATCTCCGCCTGCCAGCGGTCGTTGCCGACGGGGCGCATGGGCATCTCCTGCCACGCGGTTTCGTCGGCGGCGCGCCAGAGGGCCACCGCCGCAAGCATGCCGTGCCCGTCGCAGATCAGGTCGGCTGCGATGGTCACGGCCTCGCCGACTATCCGGCGGGCCGCAAACGGGCCGCCATCCACACGCGGGCTGATCGCCTCGATGGCGATGCGCGGCGCGACGGCGGCGGCTCGCGCGGCTTTCTCGGCCGCCTCCGCAGGGCGTTGCACCGCAAGCGCCGGGATCGCCTCCAGGATCCGCAACGCCGCCGGTGCGACCTCGATTTCGTCCAGCGGGGAGACGGCGCTGTCGCCGTCGCGGAGCCCGGCGAGCGGGGTGGCGGCGGCCGGCAGGAGCACGGCGCCGCGCATCGTGCGCGGCGCCGTGAGATGCGTGTTGAGCAACGCGAGCGAGGCGGCTCCGGCCCGGCGTGCGTCCGCGCTGTCGGCGCGCAGCAGCGCGATCATCTCGGCGCCCGGGCCGGTCAGCAGCCGCATGTCGCCATCGCCGAAACCGGCCGCCCGGCCGCGCGCGTCGTTCACGGCGGTGATGGTGCCGCCGAGGTCGAACGGCGCTTCCTCGCGGATCGCGGCGAGGTCCTGCGGCCGGCCATGCGCCACCGGCAAGGGGCGGCTGGTGCCGTATTCGAAGCCCATCGGCATCAGCCAGGCGGCGCCCAGCATTGCGGCGCAGCCCAGCGCCCGCGTGCACCCGGCGCGCAGCAGGGCCGGGTCGTGCCATTGCGCCGCCAGCCTGGGGCCGAAGGGCACTTCGGGCGCCGCGGCCACGCCGGCCAGTTCGCGCAGCGACGCCGTCTCCTGCCACAGCCAGCCGTCGCGGAAATTCCACCAGGGCAGGGAGGAAAAGACGAGGTCGAGCCCGGCGCCGCGCAGCGCGGCAAGTCGCGGTGCGGCCAGCCCTGGGGTCCAGCCGAGGAAGCGAAAACCGGGCGTCTTCCGCCGGACGTCGTCGATGAGGGTGCGGAGGCTGGTGGCGGGGACCGCGTCGAGCCCCAGTATCCGAACCCCGGCGAGCCCGGCCTCCGCCCAGAGGCGCAGGTGGCTGGCCCAAAGCCCGGCGAGGTCGGCTGCCGGCCCGGCGGCGTCCCAGCGGGCCCGGATCGCGCCGAACCCGCCCCGTGCGACCCGCGGGTCGAGCGCGGCCAGGCTGTCCGGCGCCTCGAACAGCGCCGGGTGCGCAGCGCAGAGCGGGCCCTGATCGGCCACCTTGTCGAGGACAAGATCGATGAGCAGCCCAAGCCCGCGAGCGCGGCAGAGCGCCGCGATCTGCCCAACGAGCGCCGTCGCATCGCTCGGCCAGCCAAGCGCCTCGTGCGGCGCGCGCAAATCCGCTGTCAGGAACAGGTTGCCGGTTGGGCCAGGAGCGAACGGGGGTGCCAGCAGCACGTGATCGAACCCCATTCCGGCACAGCGATCAAGCTCCGCAGGCCATCCCGCGATCGTTCCACACAACAGAGGATGCAGATAATAAATACGCTGACATAACAGACGTTCTGTGTTCGTCATCGTGTGCAACCGTAGAACGTATTCAGTGCCCTGGTCAACCCTAGAGCGGCGGTTGCGCGATTCACCCGATGATCACGCGATTTTTAAGTGGTTCTCGGTTTTCCGGCTGCCAACGTTACCGGGCTCCGTTCGTCGCGCGTGTGCTTCGGCCGGGCTGACCGGATGCGGTTTGCTCCCGGACGCGCTCCGCGCCTCAAGCCCGCAAGCGGGGCCGTCTGTTCGACGCGCCCCGTTTGCGTATCTGTCTCGTCTGCATCCCCGACCAGCGGGGCGCAATGCAGGTCAGGCAGCAGTACAGGCCAGTTGCGTTCCGGCCGCGAGTGCCCGGAGCTTGGCGATGGCGACGTCTCGCGCCATCGGTGCCAGACCGCAATTGGTGCAGGGGAGCAGTCGTTCCCGTGGCACGTGGCGCAACGCGGCGGCGATGGTGGCCGCGACCTCCTCCGGCGTTTCCACCCGGTCGGTGGCGACGTCGATGACCCCCACCATCACGTCCTTGCCCTTCAGCAGGCCCATCAATTCGGCCGGCACGCGGGAATTGACGCATTCGAGCGAAACCTGGTCGATGCGGCTGGCGGCCAGGGCGGGAAACACTTTCTCGTATTGCCGCCATTCCTCACCCAGCCCGTGCTTCCAGGCGATGTTCGCTTCGATCCCGTAGCCGTAGCAGATATGCACTGCGGTGGTGCAGGTCAGGCCCTCGGTCGCGCGATGCAGCGCCTCGATCCCCCAGGCAACCGCGTCGTCCATGTAGACATTGAAGGCCGGCTCGTCGAACTGGATGATGTCGATGCCGTCGTCCTGCAATCCGCGGGCTTCCTGGTTGAGCAGGTCGGCGAAGGCGAACGCCATAGCCTGCCGGTTGCCGTAATGCTGGTCGGCCAGGGTGTCGACGATCGTCATCGGGCCGGGCAGGGTGAACTTGGTCCGCCGTGTGGTGTGCGCCCGCAGCAGCCGCGCCTCGGTCGCGTGCACCCTTCCGTGCAGCCGCAACGAACCAGTCACGACAGGAACCATCGCGTCGTAGCGGTTGTTGCGGATACCCATCTTCACCTTGTGTGCGAAGTCGATCCCCTCCACCTGCTCCAGGAAGCCGTGCACGAAATGCTGGCGGGACTGTTCGCCATCGGTGATGATGTCGAGCCCGGCGTCTTCCTGCTCCTTGATCCACAGCAGGGTGGCGTCGCGCTTGGCGGCGTCCAGCTCCGCGCCGCGGGCTTTCCAATCCGGCCACAGCTTCCGGGGCTCGGCGAGCCACGCCGGCTTCGGCAGGCTGCCGGCGACGGAAGTCTGGAACAAGGTGCGTGACATGACGGTATGATTCTCCTTTTGGTTGGTCGGCTTGCCGTCGCGTGGGCAGGGCGATAGAGCCGCACGATGCGCCCGCGGGCGCGGGCATGTCGAGGGAGCGAAGCATGAGCGAGCAGGACCTTCTGTGGGAGATCCGGGACGGCGTCGGCTGGATCACGTTCAACCGACCCGCCGCCCGCAACGCGCTGACCTTTGCAATGTACGAGCGGCTGGCGGAGCTCTGCACCGAGGCCTCCGGGAACGCGGCCATCCGTGCCTTGGTGCTGACCGGTGCCGGCGAGAAGGCCTTTGCCGCCGGCACCGACATTTCCCAGTTCCGCGCGTTCTCCGGTCCGGAGGACGCGCTTGCGTACGAAGCTCGCCTCGATCGGGTGCTCGATGCGCTGGAACGCTGCCCGAAGCCCACCATCGCCGCCATTTCCGGTGCCTGCACCGGCGGCGGGGCGGGGATCGCCGCGGCCTGCGACATGCGGATCGCCGCGCGCAACGCCCGCTTCGGCTTCCCCGTCGCGCGCACCCTGGGCAATTGTCTGTCGATGGCGAACTACGCCCGGCTCGCTGCGCTGATCGGCCCGGCGCTGGTCACCGAGATCGTGTTCACCGCCCGGTTGATGGCGGCGGAGGAGGCGAAGGCGGTCGGCCTTGTTTCCGAGCTTCTGGACGATCAGCCGGCGCTGATGGCCCGCGCCGAGGCGCTGGCGAAGCTGGTCGCCGGCCATGCCCCGCTGACCCTGGCGGCTACCAAGGAAGCATTGCGGCGCCTGCGGCCGCGTCTGCCGGAAGGCCAGGACAAGGATCTGATCCTGATGTGCTACATGAGCCAGGATTTCCGCGAGGGGATGGATGCGTTCCTCACCAAGCGCACCCCTCTCTGGCGCGGCGAATAGCGCTCCGGCGAGCCTTGTTCCCGCATGCGGCGGGTGAGGACCGGCTGCGTTCGGTCATCGGAAAGGGATCCATCGCCATGCGCATCGTCGCCCTGGAAGAGCATTTCATCGTCCCCGACCTGGCGGCGCGCATCGATCCCGCGCTGGTGCAGCGGCGTGGCTTCCCGCCGCCCGGCGTGGCCTGGAGCGGTGTGACCCGGCGCGACGAACTGGCCGATCTTGGCCCGGCGCGTATCGCCGATCTCGATGCGGCGGGGATCACGGTTCAGGTGCTGTCGGTGTCCGGCCCCGGGGCCGACCTGGTCGCGGGCGCCGATGGCATCCGGCTTGCCCGCGACTATAACGACGCGCTGGCGCGGGGGGTGGCGGCGCATCCCGGCCGGCTCGCCGGGTTTGCGCACCTGCCGATGCTGGCGCCGGAGGCGGCGGCCGACGAGTTGGAACGGGCGGTGCGGGAGCTGGGCTTCCATGGCGCCCTGATCAACGGATTGACCGACGGGCGCTGCCTCGATCATCCCGCTTTCGACCCGATCCTGGGGCGGGCGGCGGCGCTGGACGTGCCGATCTACATCCATCCGGGCGTTGCGGCCGAGCCGGTGCGGCACGCCTATTACGACGGCTTGCCGGGGCAGATGAGCTATGTGATGGCGACCGCCGCCTGGGGCTGGCACATCGAGACGGCGGTGCAGGTCTTGCGGCTGGTGCTGTCAGGCGCAATGGACCGGCATCCGGGACTGAAGATCATCGTCGGCCATATGGGCGAGGCGCTGCCGTTCATGCTCGCCCGCTGCGAGCAGACCCTGGCCGCGGAGGCGGCGAAGGTGCTGCGCCGGACGGTGACGCAGACGATCCTCGACCAGGTGTGGATCACCACCAGCGGGTTCTTCACCGTGCCGCCGTTTCTGGCGGCGCTGCAGACCTTCGGGGCCGATCGGATCATGTTCTCGGTCGACTATCCGTTCGCGGCGAACCCCGCCGCGCGGCGGTTCCTCGATATGCTGCCGGTGTCGCCGGCGGATCGGGAGAAGATCGCGCACGCTACCGCGGACACGCTGCTGAAGCTGCCGGCGGCGGGGTAGGGCGGGCCGTGACCGGGCAGGGCAGGGCGGCTCACCACTGCTCCGCTCCCAGCCGCGCGACCAGGAAGTCGATCAGCAGCCTGGTGCGGGCCGGCAGGGCCGGGCCGGCCGGCCAGATCACGCTGACGGCGATCGGCGCCGGCTCGAAATCCGTCAGGACCAGCTCTGCCCGGCCCTGGTCGAGCAAGGGCCGCGCCTGCCACATCTGGCCCAGGCCGATGCCGAGGCCGCGCGCCACCGCTTCGTTGCACGCATCCGCCGTGGGCGCGGCGAAGCGTCCGCGCACGTGGATCATCTCGACGTTTCCCGCGTGCGTACAGGGCCAGACGTCGGAATCCTGCGCCGAGGTGCGCACGACGCAGTCGTGGCGCGCCAGGTCGGCCGGCACAAGCGGCCGGCCGCGCTCGGCCAGGTAGGCGGGGGCGGCGTAGAACACCCGCCGCATCATGGCGATGCGGCGCACCCGCAACGAGGAATCTTCGAGCACCCCGACCCGCACCGACAGGTCGAGCCGGTCGGCGATCAGATCGACGAACTCGTTCGCCAGCCTCAGGTCGATCGTCACCGCCGGATGGCGCTGCAGGAAGGCGGCCACGGCCGGGACCAGGAACATCGGGCCGAACAGCGACGGCCCGCCGACCCGCATGGGTCCGCCGATGGCGGTCGCGTGCTCGGCGGCTTCGACCCGCGCCGCCTCGATATCGGCAAGCGCGTCGCGGATGCGCCGGTAGAAGCCCATGCCCGCCGGGGTTGGTTCCAGCCGTCGCGTGGAACGGTGGACCAGTTCCACGCCGAGATCCTGCTCCACCTGTGCCAGCGCGCGGCTGACCGCCTGCAACGAGCGGCCGAGCCCGCGGGCGGCCGCGGTCAGGCTGCCACGTTCGATCACGGCGACGAACGCCTGGTATGCCTCGATCGTGCTCATCGGCGAATTCTCCCGGAAACCGGGAGAATATATCGCAGAATCGCCCCGCTCTCATCTGCGGCGCAGGCACCCATCTTTCGGTCACCGGCGCCGAGCCGGACTGTCGGACAGAGGAGGTTGGCCATGTCTGCCTATTTTCCAAGGAATGCGCTGCTGCCCGGGACCGCGTTCGATCGTCTGTCAGCCGGGGTGCCGCCGCGCCGCGAAGCGGGTCTGGTTGCGCAGCTGGCCGGCTTCGTCGCCGTCGCGCGGGAGCGCGCCCAGGCCCGCCGCGAGCTTTACGCGATGAGCGATATGGAACTGCGCGACATCGGCTTGACCCGGGGCGAGATCGAGCAGGTGCTCGATCCCGGCTTCGCACGCGGCGCCGCCACCCGGCGCTGATCCCGGCGGCCCGCAGGACCACCCGGCGGGTCGCTGGATGCGGCCGCTGCACTGAGCGTGCCCCGCTTTGCGGGCACGGCGTTCGGAGTCATGCTCCGCCGGTCGGGCGAGGGTCCGGCGGGGGAACCGGGCCATGAAACAGCTTCGCAATGCCGCACACCGCCATATCGAGACCAGCCCCATCGCCGGCAGCCTTGGCGCCGAGATCAGCGGCGTCGACCTGTCCGCGGACCTGCCGGAGGAGGTGCTGGCCGAGCTTCGTGCCGCCCTGCTGGCGCATCAGGTGATCTTTTTCCGAGGCCAGAGCCTCACGCCGGAGCGCCAGCTTGCCTTCGCCCGCCGTTGGGGGGAAATCCACCTGCATCCCTTCATGGTCGGTATGGCCGAGTATCCGGAAGTGCTGGAGATCGTGAAGCGCCCCACCGATGCGCGCAATTTCGGCGGGTCCTGGCACACCGATCAGATGTTCGCGCCGGCGCCGGCGATGGGAACGATCCTGTACGCCAAGGAGGTTCCGTCCGCCGGCGGCGACACGATGTTCACCAACCAGTATCTTGCCTACGAGGCGCTGTCGCCCGGCATGCAGCGCCTGTGCGAGCGGCTGCGCACCGTCTGTTATGGCGACGGGGCAAAGAAGTATGGCGGCAAGACTCGCCGCGAGTTCTATGCCGACAAGACGACGATGCAGGTCAAGGATCCGGGCGAGGTGCAGACCACTTCGGTCCATCCTCTTGTGCGCACGCATCCGGAAACCGGGCGCAAGGCACTGTATATCGGCGGCCACGTGCAGCATTTCGAGGACATGGAGGACGCCGAAAGCCGCCCGCTGATCGATTTCCTGATGGCGCATTCGACCAGGCCCGAGTTCATCTGCCGCTTCCGCTGGGAAACCGGATCGCTGGCGTTCTGGGACAATCGTTGCACGCAGCACTTCGCGATCAACGACTACCCGTCGGAAACCCGCATCATGCATCGCGTGACGGTGCGGGGCGACACGCCGTTCTGACGTCGTAGCCGGCCCTCCATCGCCGCCCGGAGGGGTCAGCCGCGCGTCCGGATGGCGGTCATGAGGGCGACACGCCCGACGAGGGTGGAGCCCAGCAGAACGGCCCCGACGGTGAGCACCGAACCGGGGTTCAGCGACGCCACGATCACGGTGCAGAGCGCGCCATAGCTCATCTGCACGCACCCATAGAGACCGGATGCGGCGCCGATCGCGTTCGGGTTCACCGAGATCGCCGCGGTCAGCGCGAACGGGCTGGCAATGCCGGCGCCCATCATGAACAGCGCGATCGATCCCACGACGGTTGCCACGGACAGCGTGCCGGTGGCCCAGGCCAGGAGGAACAGGCAGGCCGCCGCCATCGAGACGAGGTTGGCGCCCAGCAGCACCCGCGCGGCCGCCACCCGCCCGGCCAACCGGTTGGCGGAGAAGCCGCCAGCCGCCAGCCCGACCATCAGGCCCATGTAGTACAGGCCGATCCGTTGCGGCGTCTGGTGCAGCAGGTTGGTGAAGATGAACGGCGACGCCGACATGAACGCGTAGAACGACGTGGTGGTGCAGGCGCCGCCGACCGCATAGCCGCGGAATGCGCGCGAGCGCAGCAGCCGCAGCGACGCCCGCACCATCGCCCCGGCGCCGCCGGTGGCACTGCGCCGGCCGGTCTCGGGCAGCCGCCACGCCGCCAGCAGGGTGGTCGTGGCCCCGATCAGCGCCAGTAGTCCGAAGGCGGCCCGCCAGCCGAACCAGGCGACGGTGTAGCCGCCGAGCACCGGTGCCCCGGCCGGCGCCATCGCCATCACCAGGGTGAGAAGGGCCAGCTGCGCCGCCGCCCGGTCGCCTTCCGCCGCGTCGCGGACCATGGCGCGGCCCAGCACCAGCCCCGCGCAGCCGCCCAGCGACTGCATGATCCGCGCGACGATCAGCAGCGACGCCGAGGGCGCCAGCGCGGTCGCCGCCCCCGCGCAGGTGAACAGCGACAGCCCGGCGAGCAGCACGGGCCGCCGCCCGAACCGGTCGGAAACCGGCCCATAAGCCAGTTGCCCGATCGCCAGCCCGACCAGGTAGAGCGTGATGGTGAGCTGGATCGTGCCCGCGGAGACCGCCAGCGCCCGCGCGGTCGCCGGCAGCGCCGGGATGATGAGGTGCATCCCGAGCGTGCCGCAGGCGGTGATCGCCACGAGCAGCGGGAACGGCGCCGCCCCGTGGCGGGCGCGCGTACCGGACGGCACGGGTTTCGGGGTCAGGAGATCGGCGCGAGCGTGACCGGCGGCGGGGATTTCAGGGTCTGCAGGATCACGCAGTAGCGCTCGGTCGTTTCGATCAGCCGCGCCTGCTTGTCGGCCGGCGCGTCGGTGTCGAGCTCGAATCGGAGGCTGATCGCGGAGAGCCCGACCGGCGCCGTGCGGTCGATCCCGAGCGTGCCGCGGGCGTCCCACATGCCCTCGACGATGACCCGGCCGCCGCGAATCGTGATCCCCATCGCCGTGGCGACCGCGCGCAGCGTGACTCCGGCGCAGGCCGCCAACGCTTCCAGCAGCATGTCGCCCGAGCAGGCGAGCGTTCCGTCGCCGCCGGCGGCGCGGTGCAGGCCGGCCCGTATCTCGCCGTGCCAGGACGGAATGGTGCAGGCGATGGCGTCGGGGTCGAGCCGGGCTTCCGCCCGGGCCGGCACCTGCGCGGAGGCCGGATCGTCGCGGTAGCGCTGCTTGATGGGCGCCTGCAGCGCGCGGAGTTCGGATGCGTCCATGGATCTGTCTATCCTCTGTTGCGAACCCGGGCGGCCGGATGGGTTTCGGGCAGCCGCGCCCGGCCAGGGCCGTAGAGCTTCTCCCGGAACGTCCCCGGTTCGTATGCGTCCTTGAAGGCGCCGCGGCGTTGCAGCTCCGGCACCACCAGATCGACGAAATCCGTGAAGGTATCGGGCGTCACGACATAGGCCAGGTTGAAACCGTCGACGTCGGTTTCCTCGACCCAGGCCTGCAAGGCGTCCGCGACTTCCGACGGCCCGCCGACGATCACCGGGCTGCGGCCGCCGATCGCGGCATGGGCGCCGATCTCCCGCGGGGTCCATTCCCGGTTTGGATCGGCAATGGTGAAGGCTTCCAGCGCCGACGTCATGGCGTCGTGGTCGCCGTAGCGGATCGGCTCGTCCGGCGGCAGGCGGGAGAAATCGATGCCGGTCCAGCCCGACATCAGGGTGAGCCCGCCCTCCTCGCTGGCATAGGCGCGATAGGCGGCGAATTTCTCCCGTGCCGCTTCCGCCGTGGTGTCGGTGATCACGGTCATCATGGTGAAGATCACGATCTCCCGCGGGTCGCGCCCGGCGGCTTCGGCGCGGCGGCGGATATCGGCGACGATCGGCTTCACCACCCGCATCGAGGGACCGTTGATGAACACGCATTCGGCGTGCTCGGCGGCGAACTGCCGCCCGCGGGTGGAGGCGCCGGCCTGGAACAGCACCGGCGTGCGTTGCGGCGAGGGCTCGCAGAGATGGATCGCCGAGAGGCTGAAATAGGGGCCGTCATGCGCGATCCGGTGGATGCGGGCGGGGTCGGCGAATCGTCCCGTCGCGCGGTCGCGCAGCACGGCGCCGTCGTCCCAACTCGCTTCCCACAGCTTGTAGACCACCTGCATGTAGTCTTCGGCGATCTCGTAGCGGATGTCGTGGCCCTGCTGGCGGGGCATGCCCATGCCCTTGGCGGCGCTGTTGAGATAGCCGGTGACGATGTTCCAGCCGATCCGCCCGCCCGTCAGGTGGTCGAGCGTGCTCATCCGCCGAGCGAACGGGTAGGGATGCTCGTAGGACAGGGTGCAGGTGACCCCGAAGCCGAGATGTTCGGTCACCAGCGCCATCGCCGAGACCAGCATCATCGGGTCGTTCACCGGCACCTGCACTGCGCCTTCCAGCGCCGCCGCCGGCGAGCCGCGATAGACGTCGTAGATGCCGAGCACGTCGGCGAGGAAAACCGCATCGAACTTCCCGCGTTCCAAGGTACGGGCGAGATCGGTCCAGTAGCCGAGGGTATTGTAGCTGTCGGCGCGGTCGCGCGGGTGGGTCCACAGCCCCGGGGACTGGTGGGCCACGCAGTTCATGTCGAAGGCATTGAGCCGGAGCTTGCGGGTCATGGCCCGACCGTCGCGATTTGTCGTGCCGCGGTCAAGCGGACCGCGCCGCCGAGCCGCTCGCCGGGCGGGCACGGATCAGGCCGGGGCCGGAGGCGTGCGGCGGGGTTGGCCCGCGAGATCGGGTGCCGCAGGCGCGTCCCAATTCGGCAACCAACGGCGACAAACCCATTGCGGAATAATGCGCTCCTTGTCCTGCGCCATTCTTGTTGTGACGGCGCTGCGCCCCCGATATGATGAGGCCGCGTTGGTGCGTGCCAGGACCGACAGGTCAGGTGACGTTTTCCGAGGCCGTCTGTTGGAGCCTGCCATGCGAGCCCGCTATCTGATTCCGACCGCCCTGATCCTGGCACTTGCCCACGCGGGCATCGCCCGTGCGGACTATACCGGCCAGACGATCGATGGATCGCTGGAGTTCAGCGGCCTGACGACGAATTTCTTTACTCTCTCCAGCCTGACCGCTCCGGGCACGTTCTCCTATTCGGACTCTAGCAATACCGATACCGCGGTCTTCACCGGCACCACCCTCACTATCACCGATATCATCGCGCCGGCCGCCAACTCCGCCGGCTGGAGCATGACCTTCACGGCTTCCGCCAAGCCGTTCACCACCCTCTCGCTGCTCTCCACCAGCTTCCTGCCGAAGGTGACCACCAGCCTGACGGCCGGCACCATCACCGTGAGTTGGGCCGGCACCGCGACCAGCGGCACCTACCAGGCGGTCTTTGGTCTCACCGTCCCGGAACCCGCCACGTTGACCCTGCTGGCAACCGGCGTCCTCGGCCTGGCACTGGCCCGAGGCCGTCGGGCCGCATCCCGGAGCCTCGTCGCCGGCGGCTGACGCACGGGCGCCCTGCCCGCGGCCGGCTCACGCGCGACCGACCTGCAAGCGATCGACCGGCACGCTTGGGCAGAACGCCCGCGTGGCTCCGTCCATGAAATCCCCATGGCACCGGTCCCGGCAGCCGGGTAAGGTCCAGGGTCATGGTTCCTTCGCATCTCCGTCGCTTCTCCCGCGTTGCCGTGCTCGGCATGGCATTGTTCGCGACGGGCGCGTTGCCCGCCTGTGCCGATACCGCGGCTCCGGCTCCTGTCGCCAGTACGGCGGGCGACTTCCTGGCCGGGAAGTTCGCGGTGTCGCAGGGTGATCCGGGCGTCGCCGCCATCTATTTCGGCCGCGCCCTGGCCCGCCGCCCCACCGATTCGCTGCTGCTGCGAAGGGCCTTTCAAGCCGCGTTGATGAGCGGCAGTCCGGAGGCGGCCCGCCTCGCCCGGCGTCTGCCGGACGATCAAGCCGCCATTCTGCTGCGCGTCGCGACCGATGCGCGCGCCGGGGCATGGCCCCGGGCGGAGGCCGCCGCCCGCACCCTGCCGCGTGACGGCCAGGCCGGGCTGCTGCGCCCGGTGCTGCTCGCCTGGGCCAGGCAGGGCGAAGGCCAGACCGATGCGGCGCTGGCGACGCTGGCGCCGCTGCTCGCCGAACCCCATGCCCCGGGTTTCTACCTGCTGCACGCTGCGCTGATCGCGGATCTCGGCGGCCACACCGCCGAGGCCGCCACGCTGTATCGGCGGGCGGCGGGCGCGCTCGGACCCGGCGACCTGCGCACCAGCCTGATCATCGGCAGCTTCGACTATCGACACGGGCGTCGCCCGGCGGCGCTGCGCCGGCTGGATGCACTTGGGCAGGCGGTGCCGGAATTTTCGATCGCCCTGCCGGCCCTGGCCGGCACGCTTGCCCAGCGTCCGGTGTCCAGTGCCGCTGCCGGGATGGCGGAGGCGTTCCTGGGTCTGGGCGCCACCTTGCAGACGGCCGATCGCCCGGAATCGGCGCTGGCGATGCTGCGCCTCGCGCTGGCGGCGCGCCCCGGCTTCGCCCCGCCCTTGCTCCTCAGCGCCGAACTGCTGAGCGACCAGGACCATTTGCGCCAGGCGCTGGCGCTGCTGGCGGGGGTGGCATTGAACGACCCTCTGGACCCGGTCGCGACCCTGGAGGCAGCGGATCTGCTGCACCGGCTGGGCCAGCCGCAGAAAGCGCTTCGCCGGCTGGACCGGCTGCAGCGCCTGTTCCCACATAGCGCGTTGCCGTTCGGCGCGGCGGGGGACATTCTGCGCGATACCCACAAGCTGCAGGCCGCCATCGCCGCCTATACGCGGGCGCTCGCCAACGCGGCGCCACCGACCCGCCGCGACTGGGTGCTGCTCTACAATCGCGGCATCGCCTATGACGAAGCCGGGGACTGGCCGCGCGCCGAGGCCGATTTCCACCACGCGCTGCACCTGTCGCCCGACCAGCCGTTGGTGCTGAACTACCTGGGCTACAGTTGGGCCGATCGCGGCGTTCACCTTCCCGAGGCGCAGCGGATGATCGAAACCGCTGCGCGGGCGCGCCCGGACAGTGCCGCCATCACCGATAGCCTGGGCTGGGTGCTGCTGCGCCGGCACGACATCGCACGCGCGGTGACGGTGGAGCAGCGGGCCGCCGAACTGGCACCCGACGATCCGACGATCAACGCCCATCTCGGCGACGTCTACTGGGCTGCGGGCCGCAAGCTCGAAGCGCGGTACCAGTGGGAACGCGCCTTGACCCTGGGGCTGGAACCGTCGGCGGCGGCCAAGCTGCGCGTTCGGCTGCGCCACGACCGCGCCAGCGCGCGCCAGCCCGCCGCCCGCACCAAGGCGGGGACCAAGTCGGCGGCGGCCAAGCCGGCGACGGACGTCCCTGCGACCCGGCTGCGCTGATCCGGGCGCTGCGTCGGGTGTCGACCCAGGCGTCTGCGCCGGGAGCGGCGCGCAACACCGCGATGACCGGGGCGGGAGCGGCGCGCGCCGAGCAGGCGCCGGCCAAGATCAACCTGTTCCTGCACGTTCTGGGCCGCCGCGCGGACGGCTACCACCGGCTCGACAGCCTCGCCGTGTTTGCGGGTGCGGCCGACCGTCTATGGGCGGAACCGGCGACCGACCTCACCCTGGAGCTAGCCGGCCCCTTCGGCGCGGCCCTGGCGGCGGAGCCGGACAACCTGGTGCTGCGCGCTGCCCGCTCGCTGGCAGCAATGGCGGGGGTCACGCCGGCGGTACGGCTGGTGCTCGAGAAGGCGCTGCCGGTCGCCTCCGGCATCGGCGGCGGCTCGGCGGATGCGGCGGCGGCATTGCGCTTGCTCGCCCGCCTGTGGGGCGCTGCGGCGGCACAGGTCGACCTGACGGCGATTGCCGCGACCCTCGGTGCGGACGTGCCGGTCTGTCTGGCCGGCAAGCCAGCGCGCATGGGCGGCGTGGGCGAGACACTGACATCCGCCCCCCGGCTCCCGCGCTTCGGTCTTGTCCTCGTGAACCCCGGCTTGCCGGTGGCGACGGCCTCGGTGTTTCGCGCGCGCGTCGGACCGTTCTCCGCCCCCGCGGTGCTGCCGGACGGCTGGGCGGACGCCCGCGCGATGGCCGCCGATCTGGCGCTGTTGCGCAATGACCTCGAGGGTCCGGCGCGCGTGCTGTGCCCGCCGATCGATGCGGTGCTGGAGGCGCTGGCGTCCCGCCCCGGATGCCTGCTGGCGCGCATGAGCGGCTCGGGCGCCACGTGTTTCGGGCTGTTTCCCGAACCCGAGGCAGCCGCCGCCGCCGCCGCGGCCCTGGCGCGGCCCGGGTGGTGGTGCTGGGGCGGGGCAGGGCAGGCGGCGTAGGGCGACAGAGGGCGTCCAGGCTGGGTTGCTACGGCCGGCCGCCGGTATCGCGCGCCCGGCGTCCCTGCGGCTGGCGCGCCGGCCCGTTCGGCTCCTGGCGCCTGGTACGTTCCGGGGCGATCACCCAAGCTCCGTCACGGCCGCGAACCTGCTGCGATTCGTTCCAGTTCCGCGATCAGGACCTGCAGTCCGCGATTCAGCACTTTTTCCCGCCGCAGGACGTAGCCCAGGTTGCGCGCGACGACCGGCCGCAGCCGCCGCGTCATCGCCCCCGGAACCGGCGCGCGCAGGGCCAGTTCCGGCAGGATCGAGGCGCCGAGGCCGCTGCCGACCAGCACCTTGATCGCCTCCACGTTGCCGAGTTCCATGATCGGCCGCGCCGAAAGTCCCGCGCGCCGGAACCAGCCATCGACGAGGCCGCGCGTGTTGCCGCCGGCCTCGTAGAGAATGAGGGGCAGCCCCGCGATGTGCTCCGGCGTCATGGTTGCGGCGGGCGGCGCCATCGTGTCCGGCAGCAGTGCGGCCAGCGGGTCCGACAGGACGCGGGTGCCGCTGAGTGACCGGCCAAGCGACAGCGGCATCGTGATGAAGGCGATATCGAGGCCGCCGGACTCGACCTGGCGCAGCATGTCCGGAGTGTTCCCGGTCGCGACGGTGATCTCCAGGCCCGGCATGCGCTGCTTCGCCGCGGCGAGCATCGGCGGCAGCAGGTAGATGCAGGCGGTTGCGCCAGTGCCGAGGCGCACCTGCCCGACCTCGCCGCCACGATGCCGCTCCGCCGCGGCAACCACGTCCGCGGTCGCGGCCTGTACGCGCCGGGCGGGATCGAGAATCGCGGCGCCGGCGGCCGTCGGGATCACTCGGCCGGCGGCGCGGTCAAGCAGGCGCACGCCAAGCGCCCGCTCCAGGTCGCGCAGTTGCTGGCTGGCGGCCGGCTGGGTCAGGCCGAGCCGGCGTGCGGCGGCCGACACGCTGCCGGCCTCGACGGCGGCGAGAAGGGTACGGAGCTGGCGCAAGGTCGGGGAAACCATAAGCAAAGCTTATTCTGATGCGCCGTATTGGAAAATCTTTCTTCCACCGGGCGAGGGCGGATGGTGGAACCGGCATGCGCACCCACGAGAACGATGGGCGCCCCGAGCGAAGGAAGCACCGATGGAACATCCCGCGACAACCGCTCCGCTCGTCCGCCCTGCCATCGAGCAGGACATCGCGGCCGTGGCTGCGATCTATGGCCAGCATGTCCGGGATGGCACCGCCTCCTTCGAAACGGATCCGCCGTCGGTCGCGGAGATGCTCCGGCGCCATGCGCAGCTTGTCGCGCACGACTATCCCTACCTGGTCGCCGAGGCCGGCGGGCAGGTGCTGGGCTACGCCTATGCGGGGCCGTATCGTCCGCGCCCCGCCTATCGCGAGACGGTGGAGAACTCCGTCTATCTGCGGCCCGAAGCGGCGGGGCGCGGCTTCGGGACACGGCTGCTCGAGGCGCTGATCGTTGCCTGCGCCGACGTCGGGTTCCGGCAGATGGTGGCGGTGGTCGGCAACAGCGGCAACCTTGCCTCGATCCGGTTGCACGAGCGGCTGGGGTTCCGGCTGGTCGGCGTGCTGCGCTCGGTCGGTTTCAAGCACGGGCGCTGGCTCGATACGGTGTTGTTGCAACGGTCGTTGGGCGCGGGTGATGCTGCGCCGCCGGACCGGCCGTCAAACGACCGGCCGCCGGGGGAGCGATCGCCCGATCGCGCCGGCTGACCAGGGCGGGGGACACGACGGATGCGCCTGACGCGACGTCTCAGCCTGGTTCTCGGGCTGACGCAGCTCATCGCCTGGGGGACGACCTTCTACCTGCCGGCGGTGATCCTGGGCGTGGTGACGCGCGACCTCGGCGGGTCGCGGACGGCAACGGTGGGGGCGTTGTCCTGGGCGCTGATCGTCGCCGGCACCTGCGCGCCGCGGATCGGGCGCTGGATCGACCGGCGTGGGGGGCGCGGCGTGCTGGCAACCAGCGCCGTGATCCTGGCCGCCGGCCTGGGGCTGCTCGCCGCCGCGCGCGGACTCTCGATGTGGTATGTGGGATGGACGGTGCTGGGCGTCGGCATGGCGCTCGGCCTTTATGACGCGGCCTTCGCCACGGTCGGGCGGCTGCTGGGCGTCGGCGCGGGGCCGGTGATCACCGGGATCACGTTGGTCGCCGGGTTCTCCAGCACGGTGTTCTGGCCGTCGAGCACCGCGCTTGTGCATCTGTTCGGGTGGCGGGCCACGCTGGCGATCTATGCCGGCGTGTTGTTGACGGTGAACCTGCCGGTGATCCTGTGGCTGGTGCCGAAGGCCGGGCCCATGCCGCCGACGCCTGCGCGCGCGCGGAGCGGGCCGGGGGGGCGCCGGCGGCTCACGGCGCTGACATGCCTTTCGGGGTTCTTCACGTTGCGCTGGCTGATCACAACCGCGATCGCCGTCTACGTCCTGCAGCTTTTCCACGGC
This sequence comes from Rhodospirillales bacterium, assembly GCA_028869315.1. Lineage (GTDB taxonomy): Bacteria > Pseudomonadota > Alphaproteobacteria > Acetobacterales > Acetobacteraceae > JAJZVS01. The sequence continues at coordinate 1,256 of JAGWSV010000241.1, read as the reverse complement.
CTGGGGCTGAGCCGCGGGCATGCGGTGATGGCGGCGGCGCTGATCGGGCCCGGACAGGTGCTGGGGCGGGTGGTCGATTGGTCGCTCGACCGGCGCTGGCGTGTGCTGACGCGGGCGCGGCTGGCCGCGGCGCTGATGCCGCTGGCGGTCGCGGTGCTGGTGCTCGGCGGCCCGGCCTCGGTGGCCGTGTTCGCGGTGCTGTATGGGATGAGCAACGGGATTCTGTCGATCAACCGCGGGACACTGCCAATGGCCATCTTCGGGCCCGCCGGCTACGCGGCGCTGCTCGGCTGGTTGGCGGTGCCGCCGCTGCTGGCGCAGGCGGCGGCGCCCAGTTTGGGGGCGGCGGTGGTGGCGGCGTTGCCGGCGCTTGGGGTGTTCCTGGTCGCGGGCGGCCTGGGGGCGGTGTGCTTCGGGCTGCTGCTGCCGTTGCGGATACGCGAAGTCGGCCCGTGACGCAGGCGGACGGTGCCGGCCGCGGATCGTCCTGCCGGCGGTTATGACCTCGCGTGCGCATGCAGCCTCCTGCCAGCCCGGCGCGTTCTCCCGGTCGGCGAACGCACCCGCCGGTATCAGGCCGCGGCCGCCCGCACGTCCTTTACGTCGCGGAATGTCAGCGCCGGCGTCAGGTCCATGGTCCGCCGTAGCATGAAATCCGAGGTCGCGAGAAACACCGGATCGCCGTCCACGTCGTCGGCGATCGCCGAGCGGTTGGCGGCGATGAAGCGCTCCAGCGCCGCTTTGTCCGCCGATGAGACCCAGCGCGCCAACGCGAACGGCACCGCGTCGAACCCCACCGCTACGCCGTATTCCGCGCCGAGCCGGGCGGCCAGCACGTCGAGCTGCAACGCGCCGACCACGCCGACGATCGGGGCCGCGCCGTCCTGCGGCCGGAACAGCTGCACCACGCCTTCCTCGGCCAGTTCCACCAGCGCCTGGCGCAGCTTCTTCGCCTTCATCGCGTCATCGAGCCGCACCCGGCGCAGGATTTCCGGCGCGAAGGACGGGACCCCGACGAAATTGAGCGCCTCGCCGTCGGTCAGCGTGTCGCCGATGCGCAGGGTGCCGTGGTTGGGGATGCCCACCACGTCGCCGGCGAAGGCTTCCTCGGCAATCTCGCGCTCGCGGGCGAAGAAGAACTGTGGTGCGTGCAGCGGGATCAGCTTGCCGGTGCGCACCTGCCTCAGCCGCATCCCGCGCGTGAGCCGGCCCGAGCAGACGCGGGCGAAGGCGATGCGGTCGCGGTGGTTCGGGTC
>JAGWSV010000240.1 GCA_028869315.1 Rhodospirillales bacterium | reverse complement strand
AGCTGCGGCGGATAGACCGGCGCCGCGCCAATTCGGACCCAGGGCAAACCGAGCGCCGGCTGGAAGCCGAGCCGCCAGGCCGTCCATTCCGTGGCGGTCCAGCAGCCGAGCAGCACCATGGCGAGTGCACCCAGCATCTGGCCCCAGAGAATCTTCGTCCCGGTCATCGACCCCGCTCATAGATGCGAACGGGGCACAGATAGAAAGACGGAAACTCCGCCGCGCAACAGCAAAGAACGGCAATCGTACGGGATCGAAGAAATAGAAACGGACGGCGCCCCCGAACCCGGGCCCATGCATCGGCCCCACACCGCCCGGACGGCAGCGCAGCACGAACTCTCGCCTGAGCCGGCCAAGCCAATCCGCCGCGCCACCGGGTTCACTACGGCGTCGAACGCACCGGACAGCTCCACGAAGCGTTGTTGCAGGGGCGGCTCGGGACCCGAATCGGGATGGACCGAGGAACACCGCCCCAGCCTCGCGGAAAACCAGGCCATCGAACCGGGCCGAAGCAATCGTCTCCGTCACTCAGCCGTTCGTTCTCTCGAACAACGCCCTCCGTAACCTCGATGCCTTTGGCGACGAACTATCATGGAACCCAGAGGGCTTGACCAGCAATGGCGGTGCGGGAGACTTTGGTCCTTAGCACGATCGACGCTAAGCGACCGCCGTCGCCGCGATCGAGGTCGCATGACCACCATCGGCGCATGATCGCCATCGCCCGTGGTTGGCTCGGATCGCTCCTAGTCGCGGCATCCCCGCTCCTCGGGGCGACGCCGGCACTTGCTGGTCCGCCGTCCGCGCCCGTGGGGATTTGGTCGTTGCAATGGGAGAATTCGAGCCTCGCGGGTGGTGGCCGTACGGACCGGAACTATACGAACGGCCTCCGTCTCAGCTGGACCTCGCCCTCCGGACGGGTGCCGCAGCCGCTGGCATGGCTGGGCCGCGCGCTGTGGGGCGACGGTACGCCGAGGGTCAGCCTCGGCATTCTGCAACAGATGTTCACGCCGGCCGACACCCAGGCCAAGCCGCCAAGCCCGCTCGACCGCCCTTATGCGGGCTACCTCGCGGCGTCGCTCGCGTTGATCCAGGCGAATGCCAATGCCCGCAATACCCTTGGGCTTGCTTTGGGCGTGATCGGCCCGCCCGCCGGCGGCGAAGAGGTGCAGAACGGGTTCCATCATCTGATCGGCCAGGGCACGAACAAGGGTTGGGGCTATCAACTCCGCGCCGAGCCGACGGTGGAACTGACCGCCGGCCGCACGTGGCGTATCCCGCTTGCTCGGACCTGGATCCGGCGCATCGGAGGGATCGAGACGGATGCCCTGCCCACCATCTCGGCGGGGATCGGCAATGTGCGCATCTACGCCGAGACCGGTGTGATTTTCCGGCTGGGCCAGGGACTTGGCGCCGACTTCGGCCCATCGCGGTTACCGCCCGCACCCAACGGCGGCAGTGCGTTTCGCCAGATACGGAAGCTGGTATGGTACGTCCTTCTCGGGGTAGGCGGCCAGGCGGTGGGTCATGACCTGTTCCTGGACGGCAACACGTTCCGGTCAGGCCCGCACGTGACGCGGGACCCCGTGATCGGCGAGGCGGAGGCCGGCATCACGGTCATCTATCATGGTGTCCGCATCAGCTACACGCAGGTGGTGCAGACGCGTTCCTACCATGGCCAGCAGGGCGGACCGTTCAACTTCGGCGTGTTCACGCTTTCAACCCGATTCTGACGCCATGGGGACAGGACCGCGGGCATGGTACCCGCCCGCGGCGCGCGGCCGGACCATCCCACGGCAGAACGGGGCTTCCGAACATATCGCATCCAGCCTGTAACTTTCCGACCGGGACCAACGAATCGTTCATTAACGACCAGCTGCTGCGTGACGCGCGCCCAAGCCGCGGAGTGCGCCCCCGTGAGCGTCGGTCGCGCCCGCCATGGCACTGTGCGATCGACAGGTCTTCGCCGCCGGTATCCGATCGCAGCGCCGATCGCAGATGAACAGGAGGAGCAGGATGCCAGCCAAAGTGACAGACCCGACGGCAACCCCAGCCGCACCGTATGACAAGATTGCCGCCCTTGTTCTGCAAGGCGGCGGCGCACTCGGCAGCTACCAGGCCGGTGTGTACGAAGCACTCGCCGGATCGCACTACATACCCGACTGGGTGGCAGGCATCTCGATCGGCGCCATCAATGCCGCGATCATCGCCGGCAACGAGCCGGAGAACCGTGTGGTCCGGCTACGGGATTTCTGGGATTTGGTCACCGCGCCCTCCTCGCACTGGCCCCGGCTGCCCGGGGTGTTCTTCGACGAAATGTATCGACACGCTGGCGCGCTCTCCGCACTCGCGTTCGGCCAGCCGGGCTTTTTCGAGCGGTGGGATTCGGTCGCCTGGTTTTTCGGCGGGTTCCCCGCCAGCTATTACGACACAAGCCCGCTCCGACTGACGCTTGAGCGGTTCGTCGATTTCGACCGGATCAACGCGCGCAAGACCCGCTTCAGCGTCGGGGCGGTGAATGTGCGGACCGGAAACCTGACCTATTTCGACAACCACGAGATCGAAATTCGGCCCGAGCATGTGATGGCGAGCTGTGCCTTGCCGCCGGGATTCCCGGCTGTGGAGGTCGACGGCGAACTCTTTTGGGACGGCGGTCTGGTCTCCAATACGCCGTTGCAATACGTGCTGTCCTACTACCCGCGCCGCAGCAGGCTCACCTTCCAGGTGGATATTTTCCCCGCCCGCGGCCCGCTGCCCCGGACGATCGACGAGGTGCTGGAGCGGGCGAAGGAGATCCAATACTCCAGCCGCACCCGCATGGGCACCGATCAGTTCCGCGCCATGCACGACATCCGGCACAATCTCAATCTTCTGCTCGAGAAGGTGCCCGAGACGCTGAAGGCGCGGCCGGAGGCCAGGTTCCTGAGCGATATCGCCTGCGTCACGACGATGGACGTCGCGCAGGTGATCTATCGTCCCGACAATCTTCAGGGTGCCTCGAAGGATTTCGAGTTTAGCCGCGCTACCATGGAAAGCCGATGGGCGCAGGGGCTCGCCGACGCCGGGGAGGTCCTGCGTGCGGCGCCCTGGCTCGATGCTGCGCCGCCGGAAGTCGGCGTGCGGGTCTTCGACGTCATCCGCGATCTTCGCGCGGCGAGCCCCAGGCGCCTCGACTGACCGCGCAGCAGGTCCGGCCGCTTCCGACCGATCGGGCCGGAAGCGGCCGGACCTGCTGCGGAGTGGGGGATGTGCGCCGAGGTCGCAGCGACAAAACGCCGCTCGCCCACCGGAGCAATTGGGATGACGCCGGTGCGTTTCCGGCAGACCGCCGGGAGACGGCCGGGCAACCCTGCCCGATCGTATAGCGATGGCAGCCTCGATCCTGTCTAGAATCGGGTGGTGAGTGCGATCAGCCAGCCCGGCGAGGCCTGCACCAGCGCCGCCTCCGCGGTCCGGTCCAGCCCGGTCAGGATCAGCACTGACACCGCCAGCGCCGCTCCCCCGAGCAGCAGCTTGCCACCTGCTCCGGCCCGCATGATCCGCCCGCGCCAGCGCATGAAGGCGGTTCGCGAGACCCGCCCGAGCAGCACGAGCGGCAGCGCCGTCCCCGCCCCGAAGGCGAGCATCACCGAGGCCACGCCCGGCAGATCCCGCCCCTGCGCGGCCAACACCGAAGCGGCGCCGAGTGTCGGCCCCACGCAAGGGCTCCAAACCGCGCCCAGCAGCATCCCCACCACGAACTGCCCACCAAGCCCCGCGGGCGCCAGGCGTCGCGCCAGCCGGTCGGCGGCGGCGCCGAGGCCGCCGGCCGCCAGAGCGAAGCGCTGCTGCAACGACCCGCTCAGCAGCACGACCCCGAGCAGCCCAAGCAGCACCGCCGCGCCATCGCGGAACACGGAGCCGCCGAGGCCGATTGAGAAGCCCAAGGTGGCGACGAACAGGCCGATGGCGACGAAGGCGGAGACCAGCCCGGCAGCGAGCGCCAGCGCGCCGAACCGGTGCGCCGAGGCGGCGGGCGCGAACACCAGCGGCAGCACCGGCAGCACGCAGGGCGACAGCACCGAGAACAGCCCGGCCAGGAAGCCGAAGCCGAGCGAGGCGACGGTCATCGCCGTTCACCTCAGGGTCTTGGCGAGCAGCGCCGCGATCGATGCCGGATCGGTGTCCCCGACCGAGACGCCTTCCAGCGTCTTGCCGTGGAAGGCGATCAGGGTGCTCTGCATGCGCGCGCCCATGGCGTGGACCACTGGCTTCTGGGTGTCGAAATTGACGTGCAGGATCAGCAGGTCGTGGAACGCCGGCGCCTGGGTCAGGTGTTCGATGATCGGCTTCTGTGCGGCGCAGACCGGGCACCAGGTGGCGAAGATATCGACCAGGATCGGCCTTCCCTGCACCTCGGCCGCGGAGAATGCCGCCTCGGTGAACGGCGCCACGGTGGCGGCCCGGGCGGCGGCAGGCAGCAGGGGGGCAAGGCCGGCTAGCAAGACAGCGAACACGGTGGAGCGGAGCGGACCCATCGGGCAGAGTTCCTCGGTTGGGATGATGTGCGCCGCGACCGGGTGGCCGTGGCGGTGGCGGCCTCTCGATCCCCTTTCGGCCCACCGGCGGCGGAGGTTACCTGGCCGCCCCGGGCGTCGGCCCTCCGCGACCGGGTCGCGCTCCCCTTCCTGCCCGCGGTTCGGGGCGCTACATCCTGCCCCTCGTGCACTCAGGATCGGCGGTATGGCGGAAGAAGACCCATCCTGGCGGGAGTGGATGCGTGCCGCGCAGCAGGGCGACCGTGCCGCTTATGCCGCCCTGCTGACCGCCGTCATCCCGCCACTGCGGCGGTTGGTCCGGGCGCGCTGGCCGCGTGCCGGCCTGGCCGAAATCGAGGACGCGGTGCAAGAAACCCTGCTCGCGCTGCATGGCTCGCGCCATCTCTATGACCCGGCGCGGCCGTTTATGCCCTTTCTGTTCGGGATCATGCGGTTTCGCGCGTCGGACGTGATGCGCCACACCCGGCGTGCCGCGGCGCGGGAGACCCCGATCGACGATGTGCCTGAAACCTCCGGCGCACTCGCGACGAATAGTACCGTGGATCAGACCCTGGACGCCGGGACGCTCCGCGCCGCGATCGCGCGCCTGCCCGCCGGCCAGCGGCAAGCCTTGGAGATGACCAAGCTGCGGGAGATGTCGCTGGAGGAAGCCGCGACCGAGAGCGGCCTGAGCGTGACGGCCCTCAAGGTTGCCACTCATCGCGGGATTAAGGCGTTGCGCAAGCTTCTGGATGGATCGAAATAGGATGGAGACCGAACGACTGATCGACTGCCTTGCCGGGGACTTGGCACCGGTGCGGCGCCTCCCGCCGCCTTCGGTGCGGCTCGGCACCTGGCTGCTGGTTTCCCTGCCGGCGGTGGCGCTGGTTGCCTGGGGGTCGGGCCTGCGGCCCGACCTGGCGTCCCGCCTCGCCAATCCCCGGTTCCTGCTGGAGGAAGCGGCGGCGCTGCTGACCTCGCTGGTCGGCGCATACGCGGCGCTGTGTGCGCTGCTGCCGGACCAGCCGGGATGGAAGCTGTGGCTGCCGCTGGCACCGATGGCGCTGTGGCTGGGTAGCCTTGGGCAGCAATGCCTGGAGGTGGTGCTTCGGTTCGGCCCGGCCGGGCTGCGCGTGACCTCGGATGCGATGTGCCTGCCGGCGATCGCGCTGGGCGGGCTGGTGCCGGCGATCGCGATCGTCGTACTGCTGCGCCGGGCCCGAGGGTTCCGCACCACCCATGCGTGTTTCTGTGGCGCGCTCGGCGCCGCGGCGCTGGGGGCGACGGCGTTGCGGCTCTATCACCCGCAGGACGCTGCCATCATGGTGATCGTCTGGCAGCTCGGCTCGGTCGCATTGCTCAGTCTGGTGGCGGGCGGCATCGGGCGCTTGCTGGTCAGGACGTCGGAGCACGGGCATCTCGCATAGCCCTGTAACTTCCGTGCCCAATGCGTCGAACTGTCAAATGACGCTCCACTGCCGGAGCGCATCACACTCTGACGGAGATGACGATGAAGAAGTTCCTTGCGGCGTTCCTGATGCTCGGCCTGCTCGTGTCAGCCGGTGCGACGGTGGCCTCGGCCGCGCCCACGGCCCAGGCCCAGGTCAACTACTCCCCCGGCGGCAACGGCTGAACCGCTGGCCCCGATCTGCATTGGAGGGCCAGGGGGTAGCCCCCTGGCCCTGCGCGCGTAGTACTGGCCCTTCGCGCGTAGTAGTAGAGTGCCCGGACCCGTTCCGCCCCATCACCATCCCCGACCCGACGGCGCAAACCTGGATGTGATCGCGCCAAGAGGGTTCCGCAGCCCCCGTAGCTGTCGTCGCGGTGTGCTCGGCACGAAGGTCCTGCGGGCAGCATTCTGCGCCTATACCACCCGCAGGATCCTGCCATCACGGTGCTGTATGGCAGTTCGGCTCGGTCACGCTGCTCCGCCTGGTGGCGGGCCTGATCGGCCGGGGGCCGATTGCAGCGGGCCCGCAGCGACCGCGTTTGACAGGGATGTAACCTTTTGCGAGGGGCGGACGAACTGCTAACAGGCGAGCCGGTCCCGGCCGCCGGGTGCGAACAGGGGGTGGGCATGATGATCCGCAGTCTGGCCGGATCGATCGCCGCGGTGATCCTCGTCGGCTGTGCCCTTGCCACCTCGCCGTTCGCACGCGTCGTGATGCCAGGGGTGCGGGCAATCGCTGGCGCACTGGAAACGGCAGCGCCGTCGGTGTCCGGACGTCAGGAACAGGGAAGCGGCAGCGGGGTTCGTGCTTCCGCCTTCGCCACGCCGGCACAGCGCCGGGTGTTCCAGCCTGGTACCGCGATATGGATTGCTCGGGATACCGAGGATTCGATCCAGGACGACCTCTGCCGCCGCGGCTGAAGCGAAATCCTGCCCGCGCGCTGGCACCACAATCCTGCTTATCAGCGGCCCGGAGGCCGCCGTCGTCCGCCAGAATGCGTGCGCGATACGTCGGTTACTGCTGCCCGAAAGGCGGCCGACGCTCTCCACGCCTCGCTGGGGCGGGCACGACCGCGAAGCTGCGCGCGGCCGCCCGGACTGATTGCCGAAGGTATCGGAACTCGCGCTGCCGGAATGGGCGCGACCCGAGTAACCTTTTGTACGTCACCGATGAAGTGATGTCTGTGCACCCGTTTCTGGGGCATTCAATGGAAGGAAACCAGATCATGGACCGACGCTTGTTCGCAGCCTCCGTGTTCGCCGCCGCGGTGGGTCTCGCGGGTGCGACCGCCCTCACCGCGGTTCCCGCTACCGCGGCTATGATGACGAAGGCGCAGATGATGCAAGTGCAGCAGGCCAACCAGAAGCGCGCGATGGCCGAGCACCTGCAGCGGTGCTACGGCATCAACGCAGTTGCCCGCAACGACTGCGCTGCCGGAGCTCATTCCTGTGCCGGCCAGGCCAGCATCGCGCGCGACCCCGCATCGTTCGTACTGCTTCCGGCCGGCGACTGCAGCAAGATCGCGGACGCCTCGCTCGCGCCGGGCGGGAACGGCTGACGCCGGTCCCGCGATACCCGGTCGCGCGGCGCCGGCTGGGTACGGGGCCGGCAGGTCGGGGTGGCCGGTCGGGGCTCCGACCGGCCACCGGGTCCACGGGGCGGAGTAACCTTTTCGGCCCGCCCCGCGAATTGGGGAGTGCGGTCCGCTCCTGGACCGTGCTCCCCAAGGAGAGAAAGATGGATCGTCGTGTGTTTGCTGCCTCCGTGTTCGCTGCCGCGGTGGGTCTCGCGGGTGCGACCGCCATCACCGCGGTTCCCGCCTCCGCGGCGATGATGACCAAGGCACAGATGATGCAAGTGCAGCAGGCCAACCAGAAGCGGGCGATGGCCGAGCATCTGCAGAAATGCTACGGCATCAACGCGGTCGCCCGCAACGACTGCGCCGCCGGGGCGCATTCCTGCGCCGGCCAAGCCACCATCGCGCGCGATCCCGCCTCGTTCGTGCTGCTTCCCTCGGGCGACTGCGGCAAGATCGCCGGCAGCTCGCTCAAGACGTCCTGAGCCGGGGTCCCGGTGATGGCGGGCGCCGATCGGGCCGCACGCCGGGGCGATGGCCCGATCCCCGCGAGCGCGGGGATCGGGCTGCGCTTCCCGCACCACGCGGCGTTCCTGCAAACCCGCCCCGCGGTCGGGTGGGTGGAGGTGCACAGCGAGAACTATCTGAGCGGCCCGGCGCTGGCGGTGCTTGAGGCGGTCCGCGCGACCTATCCGGTCTCGCTACACAGCGTCGGGCTGTCGCTCGGCGGTGCCGCGGGGCTCGACCGGCGGCATCTGGCGCGGCTGGCCGAGCTGACCGTTCGCATCGAACCGGGGCTGGTATCGGAGCATCTCGCCTGGGGCGCGGTCGATCACGCGTTCCTGGCGGACCTGCTGCCGCTGCCGCTGACCGAGGAGAGCATGGCGGTCGTCTGCCGCAATATCGCCCAGGCGCAGGACGCGCTGGGGCGGTCGATCCTGGTGGAAAACCCCTCCACCTATCTGCAATTCCGCCACTCCACGATTCCGGAGTCGGAGTTTCTCGCCGCCCTGGTCGCGCGCACCGGCTGCGGTCTGATCTGCGACGTGAACAACATCTTCGTCAGCGCCAACAACCACGGCTGGGACCCGGAGGCCTATCTCGCCGCCTTGCCGGCGGCGGCGATCGGCGAGTTCCATCTGGCCGGGCACAGCGCGGCGGGCGGGGACGCGACGGGGCTGCTGCTCGACACGCACGACCGCGCTGTGGCGCCCGCGGTGTGGTCGCTTTTCGAGACCGCGCTGCGCCTCATCGGCCCGCGTCCGACGTTGATCGAGTGGGACGCCGCGATCCCGGCGCTGCCGGTGCTGACTGCGGAGTCCGCGGGGGCGGAGCGCCGGCTGACGCGATACACCGCGGAGGCGGGCGATGTCCGCGCTGCTTGAACTGCAGCGCCGCTTTGGCGCCACCTTGCTCGCCGTCGATGCTGCGCCGCCGCCCGAGGTCCTGGGTGGATGTGTGGCGCCGGCGGCGCGTGTCGGCATCTATCGCAACAATGTGATCGGCAACCTGACCGGCGTGCTGCGCCTGACGTACCCCGCGATCGAACGCCTGGTGGGAGCGGATTTCTTTGCCGCCGCCGCCGCGCGTTTTATCGTCGCCGCGCCGCCCGCTGGCGCCGATCTCTACGAATACGGCGGCGATTTTTCTGATTTCCTGACCGAGTTCGAGCCGGCAAACGGCCTGGCCTATCTGCCCGACGTGGCGCGGCTGGAATGGGCGGTGAACCGGGCACTGCACGCCCCGGTGGCGCCAACTCTCGCGGCGGAGGCGTTGCTCGACGTGCCGGCGGAGCAGCAGGCGGATGTACGATTCGTGGCGCATCCGTCGTTGTCTCTGCTGGCGCTGACCCATCCGGCCCGCACGATCTGGGAAGCGGTGCTGACCGAAGATGCGGATGTGCGCGCGACCCGCCTTGCTGCTATCGACCTTGCGGCGCCGGGCGAGCATTTGGCGGTGCTGGGCGGCAACGACGCGCCGCAGGTGCTGCGCCTGTCACCGGCGGCGTTCGGTCTTGCGCGCGCGCTAGGCGACGGGCAGTCGCTCGCCGAAGCGCTCGATCCGGTCGCGCCGGAGAAGGCCGCGTCCCTGCTCAGCTTGCTGCTGACGCAGGGATTTTTCGGCGAGGTCAGGGCGGCCGTCGATCAACATCCCCCCGAGAGACAGGAAGGATAATACGGCATGAGCAGCATCACGCACGCGCACGCGCCCACCTCGGGCGGAGTGGCGGCACTTGGTTCCACGATCATCCGCCTGTTCGAACGGATTCCGTACTGGCTGATCGCGCTAACCGCGCGTATCGCGCTCGCCCAGGTGTTCTGGAGCTCGGCCCAGACCCATCTCGCGAGTTGGCAGACCACGCTTTACATGTTTGCGAACGACTACAAGGTGCCGCTGCTGCCGCCACATGTGGCGGCCTATATGGCGGTTGCCATGGAAGTGGTCACTCCGCCGCTGCTGGTGCTGGGTCTTGCCACCCGCTTCGCCGCGCTGGCCTTGTTCGGCATGACCTTGGTAATCGAGGTCTTCGTCTATCCGCAGGCCTGGCCGACGCATATCCAATGGGCGGCGATGATGCTGGTGCTGATGGCGCAGGGCGCCGGCGGGTTGTCGCTCGATGCACTGATCCGGCGCTGGATGAAGGGTGCGGCATAAGTCCGCGGACGATCACCCGCCGCAACCGACGAACCATCCGAAAGGACAGAAATCCATGCCTGTGATGACACGACGCCGGATGCTCGCCGGCGCGGCAATGAGCGGCCTCGCCCCGCTGGCGCTGGCCGGCGGTGCCGCCGCGGCGGGGACCGGGCTCGGCCTCGCGTTCGAGCGCCACGCGGTGTTCTTCTCGAAGGAAACGCATCAGCCGCGCTGGCTCGATCCGCAGGTATTCGTGTTCGATCCCGCCGTCGCGGCGGCGGTCGGCCCGCAGGGGATCCATCACTTGGCCGGATACCGACCGGCCTGGGTAGCGGGGCCGTTCGATGTCGGCGTGTCCAATGCCGAGGGCAAGCCGCTCGGCTTCACCCTGGCGGACTGGTTCGGGGCCCGCGGCGAGGTGCTGATCGAGCCCATGGGGGCCGGATCGCGTGTCACCTGCCGGTTTACCCGGCTGCGGCCAAACGGCGTCTATGACCTGTTCGAGAACCATTTCGACCAGAAGCCGGTCGGGTTCACGCCGCTGGACGGTACCGGGCGCCGCAGCAACTTTGTCGCCGACGCCGATGGGGCGGCCGCGATCACCGTGCACACCCCGCGACGGATGACCCATGCCAACGCCGTCCTGCTAGTCTATCACAGCGACAACAAAACGCATGGCATGCTGCGCGGCCCGATCGGCGTGACCGCACACCACCAGCTCATCGCGCGTCTGCCGGCATGAGCCGGGCACGATGACGCCGGATCGCCCCGCCTGGACTCGCCCGCGCCGGTTCGACCGCAATCTCGTGGTCATCGGCGCCGGCTCCGCCGGGCTGGTCAGTGCGTATCTGGCGGCCGCGTTGCGCGCGCGGGTCACCTTGGTGGAGGCCGCTCGCATGGGCGGGGACTGCCTCAACACCGGATGCGTACCGTCGAAGGCGCTGATCCACAGCGCCCGCCTCGCCGCCGAAAGCCGCCGCGCCGCCGCGCTCGGCCTGTCGGGACCGCCGCTCGCGGTCGATTTCGCCGCGGTGATGGCGCGCGTGCAGGCGATGATCGGCGCCGTCGCACCGCATGATTCGATCGAGCGGTACACCGCCCTCGGCGTCGATGTTCGCCGCGGGCACGCGCGCATCACCTCGCCCTGGTGCGTGGAGGTGGATGGCAGCCCGATAACCACCCGCGCCATCATCATCGCCGCCGGGGCGGCGCCGATCGTGCCCGAGCTGCCAGGTCTCGCGGAGACCGAGTACCTCACGTCTGAGACGCTGTGGCAGCTGCGCACCCTGCCGCGGCGCCTGCTGGTGCTGGGCGGCGGACCGATCGGCTGCGAGATGGCACAGGCGTTCGCCCAGCTCGGCAGCCGCGTCACCTTGATCCAGCAGGCGCAGCGCCTGCTGATGCGCGAGGATGACGACGTCTCCGCCTTCGTCGCCGCGCGGATGGCTGCGGATGGGGTCCGGGTGCTGACGCGCCACACGCCGGTCGCCATCAAAGTGGCCGATGGCGGCCGGGCGATGCGGATCGCGCATGACGGCGCCGAGGTCGTGGAACGCTTCGACGCGCTGCTGGTGGCTGTCGGGCGCCGGCCGCGCACCGCCGGATACGGGCTGGAGGAACTTGGCATCGAGGTCACGCCGGCGCGGGCGATCGAGACCGACGCCTGGCTGCGGACGCTCCATCCCAACATCCTCGCCTGCGGCGACGTGGCCGGTCCCTACCAGTTCACCCATGCCGCGGCACATCAGGCGAGCTCGGCGGTGCTCACCGGCCTGTTCGCCCCGCTCCATCGCTCGCGCCCGGACTATTCGGTGATGCCGGCTGTGACCTTCACCGATCCCGAAGTCGCGCGGGTCGGGCTGAACGAGCGCGAGGCGCGCACCGGCGGCATCGCGCATGAGATCGTGCGCTACGACCTGGCCGAGCTCGACCGCGCGATCGTCGATGGCGCCGACGCGGGCTTCGTGAAGGTTCTGACGCCGCCCGGCAAGGACCGCATCCTCGGCGCCACCATCGTCGGCGCCCATGCGGGCGAGCTGCTGGCGGAGTTCGCGCTGGCGATGCGCCACGACATCGGCCTCAAGGGCCTGCTCAAGACCGTCCACGCCTATCCGACCTACGCCGAAGCCAATCGCGCATCCGCCGGCGCCTGGCGACGCGCGCACGCCTCGCCGCTCGGGCTGGCGCTGCTCGCGCGCTGGCACCGCTGGCGGCGCGGCGCGGCCGCGGTGGCCCACCAACCGGATCCCCCCCTGCCAGGAGCCCTGCCGCCATGAACGCGCCGCCGCCTTCGGGATCGCCCTCGCCGCCGCTGGTCGAACGCCTGTCCGTCATGCGCTGGAATCGCTTCCACACTGTCATCGTCCTGCTGTTCGGCATGGGCTGGGCGATGGATGCGTTCGAAGTGACGTTGATCGGCAACGTCCTCGGCGCGCTGCGCGAGCGGTTTCATCTCGGCGCCGACGCGATGTCGCTGCTGCTCGGTGCCTGGTTCGCGGGGCTGATGCTGGGCGCAGCGGGGTTCGGCTATCTGGCCGACCGCTACGGGCGCCGGCGCATCTTCCTCGCCAGCCTGGTGCTCTACGGGGTCAGCACGCTGGCTGCCGCCTTCGCGCCCAGCCTGGCCGCGCTGCTGTTGCTGCGCCTGCTGGCCGGCATCGGCGTCGGCGCGGAGTATTCGGCGATCAATGCGGCGATCGCGGAACTCGTGCCCAGCCGGTCGCGCGGGCGGGCCACCGCGGTGGTGCTGAATTTCTGGCCGATCGGCAGCCTGGTCGCTGCGCTGCTGTCGTGGCTCGTGCTGTCGGCCCTGCCGGCCGATCTTGGCTGGCGGGTGGTGTTCGGGTTCGGCGGCGCGATCGCGCTCTCCACCGCCTGGTTCCGTCGCCACCTGCCGGAAAGCCCGCGCTGGCTGGAAGCGACCGGCCGCGGCGCTGAGGCGCGGGCCATCGTCGGCGATATCGAGGCGGGGTTGACCCGCCTGCCGGCCCCGGACCCCACGCCGATGCATCGCCGGGTGCGCCGCGAGGGCACCGCGCTGCGTACCCTGTTACGCCACTACAAGTCCCGCCTCGCGCTCGGTGCCGTGCTCGATTTCGCGGAGGCGTCCGGGTACTACGGGTTGTTCGCGTTTCTGCCCCTGGTCGTGCTGCCGGCCCTGCATCTCGCGCCCGCGCAACTGCCGGTATTCTATCTGGCCGGGAGCCTCGGCGCGCTGGCGGGTGGCGGGGTGGCGGCGCTGCTCCTCGATCGGTGGGGTCGGCACGCCACGGTCGGCGGATTCTATCTTGCCACGGCGCTGGGGACGGTGGCGCTGGCGTTCGCCACCGGACTCGGGGCGGGACCGATCATGCTGGGCTTCGCGCTGGTCAATCTGCTGGCCACCGGAAGTTGGATCGCCGCCTATCCCACCTTTTCCGAGCTGTTCCCGACCTCGCTGCGGGCGAGCGGGATCGGCGCCTCGGTCGCAGTGGGGCGGATCGGGGCCATGATCTCGCCGTTCCTGATGGGCTATGTGGGCGCGCACAGCATGGCGGGCGCGCTGCTGCTGCTCGCCGGGTTCTGGCTGCTCGGGGCCGCCGCCATGGGTGTGTGGCACTGGATGGGGGGGATCGAGGCGCGCGGCCTGACGTTGGAACGCATCGCGCCCGAGGGCATGACCGCGCAGGAGGCGCCCTTCCATGCCTGACGGCGCGCGCTTCGATCCGGCAGTCGTCGTGACGATCGCCACCGACCAGCCGGTGCTGGTGTTCGGCGGCTGCTACAGCAATCTGCAGGCCACCGAGGCGCTGCTGCAAGCGGCCGAACGCCTGCGCGTGCCGCCGGAGCGGATGATCTGCACCGGCGACGTGATCGCCTATGGCGCCGACCCGCGCGCGACACTGGCGCTGATCCGCGCGGCCGGCATCGCCATCGTGATGGGCAATTGCGAGGAATCCCTGGGCGCGGACGCGGCCGATTGCGGCTGCGGGTTCGCCCCGGGTTCGGCCTGCGATCGGCTCTCCGCCGCCTGGTTCGCGCACGCGACGCGCGAGGTCGGCCCCGCCGACCGGGGCTGGATGGCGGCGCTGCCGCGGCGCATCGACCTGGTCCTGGGCGGGCGGCGGCTTGCGGTCGTGCACGGCACGCCAAGCCGGATCAACCGGTTCGTCTTCGACTCGACGCCGGATGCGGAATTGCTGGACGAGCTGGCGCTGGTCGGCACCGACGGGGTGATCGGCGGGCATTGCGGCCTGCCCTTCACGCGGCGGATCGGCGAGAGCTTGTGGCACAATTCCGGCGCGATCGGCCTGCCGGCCAATGACGGCACGCCGCGCGGCTGGTTCAGCCTGCTCACGCCGCGCGACCAGGGTGTCGAGGTCCGCCATCTTCCGCTCGACTACGACCATCACGGAGCGGCACGGGCGATGCGCGCCGCCGGCCTGCCGGAGGGCTACGCCCGGGCCGTGGAAACCGGCATCTGGCCGAGCTTCGATGTGCTGCCGCCGGTCGAACAGGCGGCGACCGGAACGGCGCTCGCGCCCGCGCCGCGCCTGTGGGACCGCGTACCGCCGCCCCCGCCGCGCCCCCAGCCGCGCGCATTCGCCGATCGGGATCGAACGGCACGTGGCGAGCCGCACGCCCGCGTCCCGCTCGCGCGCCTGAGCACGCTCTGGGTCAATACCGGCACGCTCTGCAACATCGCCTGCACGGGCTGCTACATCGACAGCAACCCGCGCAACGACCGGCTGGTCTATCTCGACCGCGCGGCGTTCGACCGGTTCCTCGATGAAGCCGCGACGCTGCATCCGGAGCTGCGCGAAATCGGCTTCACCGGCGGCGAGCCGTTCATGAACCCGGATACGCCGGGCATGATCGCGAACGCGCTCGGCCGTGGCTATCGCGTGCTGGTGCTGACCAACGCCATGCGGCCGATGCAGCGCCATCGCGCCCAGCTTGAACGTCTGGCCGCGGTTGCCGGCAACCGGCTGGCGTTCCGGGTCTCGCTCGATCATTTCACCCGCGACGGGCACGACCAGGTGCGAGGGGCGGGCAGCTTCGCCGCTGCCCTGGCGGGTCTGGTCTGGCTCGCCGCGGCGGGATTTCCGCTCGCGGTGGCGGCGCGGCTGCCCGCGCCGGTGGCGGAAGCACGGATGCGTACCGGGTTCGCCCGCTTGTTCCGCGAGCAGGAGCTGCCGATCGACGCCTGGGATCCGGCGCAACTGGTGCTGTTCCCCGAACTGGCCGACCCCGCGCTGCCGCCGGAGATCGGCGCGACCGCCTGGGACGCGCTGCATGCCGGCGGGCGGGAGGTGATGTGCGGCTCCGCGCGCATGGTGGTGCACCGCAAGGGCGAGGCGACGCCGCGCGTGGTTGCCTGCACCTTGCAGCCGTACGAGCCGGGCTTCGATCTCGGCGCCAGCTTGGCCGAGGCCGCCCGCCCGGTGGTGCTGAACCATCCGCATTGCGCGCGCTTCTGCGTTTTCGGCGCGGGATCCTGCAGCGTGGGCGGCGAGCAGCCCGCCCCGGCAGAAAATCCCGGGGCCGCGCCCTGAGCACCACCCCGTCTTGCGGGGCGGCACGCACGCGGCCATGTTCTAGGCCGCATGGCACGAACGCGCATATTCGACGAGCAGCAGGTGCTGGACCGGGCGATGGCCCTGTTCTGGCGCCAGGGCTTCGAGGCAACCTCGATCCAGGATCTGGTCGAGGCTGTCGGCATCAACCGCGCGAGCATGTATACGACCTTTGGCGACAAGCGCCAGCTGTTCATCGCGGTGTTGGATCATTATCTGACCCGCGTGAACGGCGAGCGGCTGGCGCTCCTGGCCGGGCAAGGGTCCGCCGTGACGGCGATCGCGGCGTTTTTCGAGGCGATCATCACCGCGTCCCGGGGCGCGGAGAAGCATCTCGGATGCCTGATCACCAACACCCTGACCGAGCTCGCGCCCAGTGACCCGGAGATTGCCGCCAAGCTGCGGACAAGCCTCGACCGGGTCGAAGACGCCTTCGCGGCTGCGATCCGTCGCGGCCAGCAGACCAACGAAATGGCCGCCGATCAGGACCCACGCGCGATGGCTCGCTTTCTGGTCGGCACCGCGCAAGGGATTCGGGTACTGGCCCGCGGCGGCGCGACCCCGGCCAGTCTGCGGGAAATCGTGACGGTCGCGCTCCGCGCGCTGCGCTGAGCACCGCGCCCCCGGGCAATACGGCCGGCTTGACATTATAGAACGGTCGTTCCAGTATTCGGGCAACCAAATTGTCCCGAGGAGACCGGCATTGACGATCACCCCCCTCACCGCGTTGTTTCCGCGCCAGCCGGTGCCCGATCTCGCGGTGCCCACGGTCGGCGGCGGCACCTGGCGTCTCGCGGATCAGCGGCCCGAGCATTTCACCATGGTCGTGTTCTATCGCGGTCTGCATTGCCCGATCTGCGCCACCTATCTGCGCGATCTGGACACAAAACTGGATGACTTCGCCAAGCGCGGCGTGAACGCGGTTGCGATCAGCACCGACGATGCGGCGCGCGCCGGGCAAACCAAGGAGAAATGGCGGATCGGGAACCTGCCGATCGGCTATGGGCTCGGTCTCGACACCGCCCGTCGCTGGGGTCTCTATGTCTCCTCCGGGCGTGGCACCACCTCGGCCGGGGTCGCGGAGCCGGCTTTGTTCGCGGAGCCCGGTCTGTTCGTGATTCGTCCGGATCGCACGCTCTATTTCGGCACCGTGCAGACGATGCCGTTCGCCCGCCCGCATTTCGCCGACATTCTCGGTGCGCTCGATTTCGTGATCGCGAAATCCTATCCGGCGCGCGGCGAAGTCACCGACCCGATCGATCCGGCGCGGGTCGCGTGATGCCCGCGCTGACCGGCATTCGCGCCTGCGTGTTCGATGCCTATGGCACGGTGTTCGACTTCGCCTCCGCCGCCGCGTCCTGCCGGGACGTGCTGGGGGAGCGGGCCGGTGCCCTGACGGCACTGTGGCGCGACAAGCAGTTGCAATACACCTGGTTGCGCTCGCTCCAGCACCGCCACGCCGACCTGTGGCAGATCACGGGGGATTCGCTCGACTACGCGCTGGAAACGCTGGGTCTTGCGGATCCGGCGTTGCGGCAGCGGTTGATGGACCTCTATCGCACGCTCGCCGTATTCCCCGAGGTTCCGGAGACATTGCGCCGGCTGCGCGCCGCCGGGATCAAAACCGCTATCCTGTCCAACGGCTCGCCCGCGATGCTGGCCAGCGCGGTGGCAGGCAACGCCCTGGGCGCGCTGCTTGATGCGGTCCTCTCGGTCGAGGATGTCGGTGTCTTCAAGCCCGATCCTCGGGTCTATCAGCACGCGCTCGACCGGCTGGGCGTGCCGGCGGCGGCGGTTTCGTTCCAGTCTTCTAACGCCTGGGACGCTTATGCCGCCTCGGCCTTCGGGATGCGCGTGGTGTGGTGCAACCGCTACGGCCAGAAGCCCGAACGCCTGCCCGGTCAGCCGGATCACGTCGTGACGACCCTGGCCGACCTGCCCGCGCTGGTGGGCGCCTGACGCAAGCGCTGCACGCCAAGACAACCGGAGGAGACCGCCATGGCCGCCATTCGCGAGAAGGCCCTGGTGACGATCGAGATGGCGGGCCGGTGTCCGAGCCAGACCCGCTCCGAGGTCCAGATCGGACGTCATCAAGTGGTCATCGACGAGCCGATCGCCAGCGGCGGTACCGACCAGGCGCCGACGCCGCTCGGGACGCTGCTCGCTGCGCTGATCGGCTGCACCAACGTGATCCTGAACAAGATCGCCGCCCGCGACGGCGTGCCGATCGAGTCGCTGGATGTCACCCTCGGGGCCACACTCGACCGCCGCGGCACCACGTTGCAGGAGGAAGTGGCAGTGCCGTTCCCCAGCATCACGCTCGGGATCCGTTTCACCACCAGCGCAACACCGGACCAGGTGGCGGCGCTCCGACCGGAACTCGGGAAGTTCTGCCCGGTCTCGAAGATTCTGCGCGAAGCCGGCACGCGGATCGTGGAAACCTGGGACGTGACCTATCGCTGAGACGGCCGTCGTGTCGTTCCTCCCGGCGCTGTCCACCGCAGCAGGAACGATGCCCACAGCAGCGGGGTTCAGGCCCCGATTTCGAGCGGAAATGCCACGCCCGGCGCCGGTCATCCCGGAGCGATGCGGGGGGCCGCTCCCTCGACCCTGGTTCAGCCCCCGAACGCGTTGAGACCCGTCTGCGCGCGACCGAGGATCAGCGCATGCACGTCATGCGTGCCTTCGTAGGTGTTCACCGCTTCCAGGTTCATCACGTGGCGGATCACGTGATACTCGTCGGCGATTCCGTTGCCGCCGTGCATGTCGCGCGCCTCGCGCGCGATCGCCAACGCCTTGCCGCAGGAGTTGCGCTTGCACAGGCTGATCATCTCGGGCGCGGCGTCGTGCGCGTCCATCAGCCGCCCTAGTTGCAAGACGGCTTGCAGGCCGAGGGTGATCTCGGTCTGCATGTCGGCGAGTTTTTTCTGGATGAGCTGGGT
>JAGWSV010000031.1 GCA_028869315.1 Rhodospirillales bacterium | reverse complement strand
GCAGGACAGCTGCATGCGCCGCACCATCACGCCGAGCCGGCGCTGGTCCTCGATCCAGGGCCGGGAATCGGAGGGGTAGGCCGAGCGCGACACCAGCCAGGCCGGCCCCGCCGGCATGGCGAAGCGATAGCAGGCGCCGTCGCGCGCGAGCGGGCGCAGGCGCCGCCCGCCCGACTGCAGCGCCAGCGCCGGCTCGTCGGTCATTTCCGGTGCCGGAAGCGCAAACCCGAGCGCGGCGGCGCGATCGGCGAGCCGCCACCAAAGCGGCTCCACGTCCTGCGGCGCATCGACCAGCGGAGCGCACGAGGCCGCCAGTCGGCGGCGGTTCTGCTCGGTCGGATCGGTAAAATCAGGATGCAGGACGATCGGAGCGTCTGCGTTCTCGAAGACGCCGCGATTTCCCGTGTCGAGATAGCTTTCGGCTGCCAGCCCTTCCGCCAGTAGGAGGTCGTGGCTGTCGAGTTCCACGTGGAAATAGGTCACCGTCCGCCGCCGGGTCTCGCGCAGGATGGTGGCGTCGTTGACGAGCAGGCGGATCGGGACCAGCCGCCCGCGATCGAACACCGCATGGTCGGGCGAGAGCACAAGATCGCGGGTCGGCGCCCCGTCGGCGAAGGCATCGGCCAGGATCCGGATCGGCCGTGCCTTGCGCGGCTCGGGATGGCGCGCCAGGTCGAGGCGGCGCGAGCCGATCCAGCACACCGGTCGCAGCGCGCCGCCGGCGGTGCGCACCAGATCGCCGATCCGCAGCCGCTCCACCGGCACCGCACCACGCACGGTGGCGATACGCGTGCCGGCAGCGTAGCAGGGCAACGTCAGTGCGACCCCCTGGGCAGTGGCCGCGCCGGTGAACGGATCCGATATCGATATGATATTGAAACTTTGGCTCGCGCCCGGCGCCAGCGTGACGTTGGTGAAAGTCTCGGTGAGAGGACCGCCGCCTCCTACGGCAGTCGTCCCGGTGACGGTCAAAGTGGAGCCGTTTATCGAGACGTTGGAAATGGTCGAAGAATTCTCCAGAACGATGGCATCGCCGGCTTGCAGGTTCTGGATCGCGTTGGTGATGGTCGCGCTCGGCGAGACGAAGTCGAGCACCGTCGGGGCGGTGGTCGCACCAAAGTCGAAACTTTGGCCTTCGATAAGCGGGCCGCCGACCACCATGGTGGCGCCGGAATCGATCTGCACTGTGCCCGAGCCGGCCAGAACCCCGTTGACCTCGAAGTCTCCGGAGGTTGCCTCGATCGTGCCGGCGTTGACCACCGTCGCTGTACCACCGGCCGTGGGATCGATGCTCGCGCCGTTGGCGCCGGTGACGTGGCCAGTGGCGGTCACGGTCAGGGTGCCGGTGCCGGTCAGGCTGCCGCCGGAGTCCAGTCCGGCGATCGCGTTGATGGTGACCTGCTGGGCGATGACCTGGGCGGAGCCGCCAACGGCAAGGACGGCGGCGTTGCCAGAACCGGCCACGCCGCCGACCACCAGGCTGCCGGACAGGGCTTCCAGAACGCCGCCAGGGCCGTTGACCTGCGCCAGACCAACGGCACCCAAGCTTTTGCCGATGACGATGCCGGACGTGCCGCTGACGGCGACGGTCCCCGACACTGCCAGCTGCGCCTGGCCGGCGTCGCCGACGATCACGTCGCCCGCGGCAAGCAACTGCGCTGCCTGTGAAACCGAGACGAACCCGCCCGCGCCCGCCTTCTGCCCGATATCGACCGCGTAGGACGCAACCTTGGTCACCCCCTGGCTGACGAAGGTGCCGCCGCTGCCGACCGAGACCGTCCCGCCCGTCCCCGACGTGCCGATCGTCAACACGCCCTGGCCGTGGCGGCCGACCGTCAGGAAACCCGCCGCCGCGCCTGGGCCGGTGCCGATCTGCCAGTCGGCTTGGCCGCCGATGGTGACGCTGCCGGCGCTGTCGACCGAATCGCCGATCACGGCGTAGTTGGCTTCGGTCAAGGTCGCCTGGTTGGTCACCAGCAGGCTGGCGGCTCCGGCATACGGCACCAGACTGCCGCTGTTGTTGTTCCCGACCAGCATGTAGCCGCGGGTCGATCCGGTATCCGTGGGGTCGCCGGCATCGGTCCAGGTGGTCGCTGGCCCGCTGATGGTCAGGCTGCCGAACGAAGTCGGGTCGGACGAAAGCACGGCATAGGTGTCGGTGACGGTGGCCCCCTGGGTGGCGCCGCTCTGTACCAGCATGGACGCACCGGTGCCGCCGCCGTCCACCCCGATGCCGATGAACCCACCGGTCGCACCCGACGCGGCCTGGGTGGGGCCGGCGTTCAGCACCGCGCCGTCGACCACCACGCTGCCCATCGCCAGCAGGCCGACGGTGCCGCCGGTGGCGCCGACCAGCGTGCCGGCATTGGCGAAGCCGAGATTGGGATGGCCCAGTAGATCGAGGGTGGCGCCCTGCTCCAGCAGCAGGCTCGCGCGTGCCGAACTCTGGTTCAGCGCCGTGGTGATGAGGCTGCCGGTCCCCAGCACGTCGATGGTGCCGCCGAATTCGTCGAGGGTGGCGTGCGTAACGGACAGCGAGTCGGCAACCTGCAAGGTCGCGTTGCCGTCCGCCACCACCAGCCCGTCAACGGCGATCGCGCTGGTCCCGGTGGACACGTCGTACGCGGTGTTGCCGTTGCTGGCGATCAATGCGGTGTCGGCGGGGCCTGGCGCCACGCCGCCCGACCAGTTGGTGTTGACGGTGAACGTCCCGGAGCCGCCGTTCCAGGTTTCGAACGCGGCCGTGTTGCCGGACGTGCTGATCCGCGCGTCGCTGCCGTTGCCGGTGACCGCGAAACTGCCGGCGGTAGCGCTGGCGCCGGAGACCGTGAACGTGCCGGCGGCGTAGGACCCGGCCGACAGCACCAGCGAGGCGATCAGCGAGCCGCTCGCATCCTCGACCTTCAAAAGCCCGCTGGGATCGTAGGCCAGGGTGCCGATGTTGACGGCGCCGAGGTCGATCGTGTTGCCCGCACCGAGCCCGAGGATGCGCCCGCCGAACTGGCCCGGCTGGTCGAGCTTCAGCACGTTCCCGGCGGTATCGGCGAAGGCGAACTGCGGCTTGGCGCCGTCCGTCCCGGCCGGGAATCCGGTGTTCACCTCCACCGTGCCGCCGCCGGAGATCACATAGAGCCCGTCGGTAGGTGCGAGGCCGCCGTATAGTTGGCCAGTGCCGCTCGTGGTGAGATCGAGCGTGCCGCCCTGGATCTCCACCTGGCTGGCGTTGAAGAACGCGGCGCCCGGACCGGCGACAATGGTCATCGCGTTGCCGGCGGACACGATCATCCGGTCGTAGTTGATGAACGCCCCGGCGACGCCGTTCGTGCCCTGGCCCAGATCGATCGTGAAGCTGCTGCCCGGCGCGCCGTTGGCGAGGATGGAGCCCTGGTTGACGAAGCGGCCGGTGATGTCGAGCAGGGTCTGCGATGCCGTGCTCTGGGCGGTGTTGGCGGATTCGATCACGGAGTTGGAATCGACGCTGGGATTAACCCAGGTCACCGCCGTATCGCCGGATAGAACCGCCGCGGCGACCGAGGCCGTGCCGCCGACTTCGATCGTGTTGGAGATGAATTGGGCGTCCTGCGGGATGAGCACGGTGCCGACGGGCACGATCGCGGTATCGCCCGCCACCGGGTAGCCGGCAGTGGTCGACGCTCCGGATTGCAGGGTCCAATTGCTCGCAATGTTGGCCGCGCCGGTGCCCGGATTGATCCATTGCCAGACATCGCTGCCGGCGAACGCCACGTAGGCAACACCGCTGGCCGGGTCGGTGCCGGTGATCAGGTTGGCGCCAACCCCCGTGGCGACGGACAAACCGGTCAACTCGTAGCTGGCCGCCCCCTGACTCGAGGTGCCGCTCACCGTCAGGGTGGAGCCGTTGAGAACGGCGCTGGCAATCTGCGTCAGGCCGCCAAACGCCATCACGTCGCCGTTGATCACGCCGGAGATCGCGGTGGCGATGGTGCCCGGCCCGCTGCCGAAGATCAGCTTTTCCGGCGCTCCGGCGGTGAAATCGATCGTCGGTCCGGCCGCGGGCGCGCTGTCCAGTTGCAGGCTGGCGCCCGCTGCCATCACCAGGCTGCCGGTGCCGGAGACGGTGCCTGCGATTTCCAGGGTGCCACCGGTCGAGGCGCTCAGGGTCGGCGAGTTGGTGGCGACCAGTTCGCCGCTGTCAACGACAGCAGCGGAGACCTTGCCGTCACCGGCCAGCATGTGCCCGGCATCGACGACGACCGCGCCAGCCGCGAAGCTACCCGAGGTGCCGACATCGACGCCCGATGCGCTGTCCAGCGTCAGGGTGCCGCCGGCCCAGACATAGGCGTTGCCGCCGATGTCGAGCGTGCCGCCCGGCTGGCCGGAACCGACCGCCGCCAGCGCGACCACCCCGGACCCGCCACCCGGTCCGGCGCCGGTGCCGGCGATGTGCAGGTCGTGGCCGGTACCCTGGATCGCGACCAGTCCACCGTCGGTGATCGTCAGCGCGCCGGCCCCGGCTTTGCCGATGGCCATCCCACCGTTGGTACCGTTGGTTGTGATCTTGGAGCCCGCACCGGACACAACGATCGCCCCCGCAGCACCTGCCGAATCGCCGGCACTGATCCCCCCCGCGCTCACCGAGACGGTGCCGCCGCCAAGCACTTCCAGAAGGCCGGTTCCTGCCTTGCCGACCCCGATCCCGTTCGAGGAACTGTCCAATGTCACCAGCGCCTGCGACCCGGACACAGAGAGCGTGCCCGACGCCCCGACCGTCTGGGCAATGCCGATGCCGTGGCCGGAGCCGGAAACGGCAACGGTGCCGCTGCCGGACACGTCCAGCGTGCCGGACCCGCTGACGCCGACGCCGATGCCGGACCCGCTGGTGCTGAGCCGGCCGCTGACGGAGACGAGTCCGGCGCCCGGAGCCCCAGCACCGATGCCGATGCCGCCACCGGTGTAGTTTGTCCCATTGTTCAGGAACGTGCCGATCCCCCCGACCGCCACGCTGCCGCCGGAGGCGATGTTCAGCGTTCCCGCGCCGTAATCGCCGACGTCGATATAGCCTCCGGTCGTGAGGCCGATGTTCCAGACCCCGCCGGAGTTGATGTTAGCGACGCCGGAACTGTTGGACGTTACACCGATGTCGGCATAGGCCTGTTCGGTCAGAGTGCCGCCGGCCCCGACGGTGAGTGTCGCCGCGCCCGCAATCGGCGCCGGGCCCTGGAGGGTGTTGACCCCCACCAGCATGTAGCCACGCTGATTCTGCGGGTCATGGGGATCGATGGCGTCGGTCCAGCTCGCGCCCGTCCCCGCGATGGTCAGCACGCTGGAACTGGTCGGGTTGACGTCGAGCACGGCGGACGTGTCGCTGACCGTTCCACCGGCCCCGACCGTGACCTGCGCCGGGAAACCGCCTCCGCCCAATCCGAGCGCGATCACGCCGCCTGCGCTCAGCGCGCCATCGATCGTGGCTCCCCCGGTGAATCCCAGCGCGTAGGTATCGCCGCTGGTGATCGCGATCGTTCCTGCGTTGGCGTAGCCTTGGTTCGCATGACCGGTCGCCGTCATGGTCCCGCCTGCCTCGATCAGCAGGGTCGAGCTGGACCCGACCTGGCTGAGCGCCGAGACCGTGAGCGAGCCGCCGTTGGCGACGTCGACCAGGCCGCCGCCCTGGGCCAGCAGGTTGGGACCGATGGTCAGGCTGTCCGACACCTGCAGCGTGGTGCCGCCGCCGGCCAGCAGCAGCGACGCCAGGGAATAGGCCGTGCTTCCCGTCGTGATCGTCTGGCTGCCGCCGTGACCGCCCACGATCTGGACCGCGGCGCCTGCGCTCGGTGCCACGCCGCCGGCCCAGTTGCTCGCTGTCCCCCAGGACCCGCCGGTGGTCGAACTCCAGACCTCGTTGGTCGTCGTGGTCGTGATCGCCGTGTCGGTGCCGGACGTCGTGATCGCAAAGCTGCCCGCAACCCCGCCACTGACGGCGAAACTACCCGTCTGGAACCCACCGGTAAGCAGTTGCAGCGAATCGACGGTGACACTGCCGTCCTGCAGGGTCAGGATGCCGGCGGCGCTGTAGCTCAGCCCGGTGACCACCTGCGCACCGATGTCGATCGTGTCGCCGGCGGCGAATCCGACGATGTCGCCGCTGAACTGCGGCGCCTGGTCGAGATTGAGCAAGTTGTTGGCGGTGTCGACAAACGCATAGACCGGCAACGCGCCGCCGGCCGATGCGGTATAGCCGGTGTTGATCTCGACTGTGCCGCCGCCGCCGATCACCACGACGCCGCGCACCGGCGCGTAGCCGCCGTCGAACGGCGTGCCGGTAGCGGTGATCAGCAGCGACCCGCCCTGCACCTGGATCGCGGAATCGTTGTAGAGGGCTGCGTTGTTGCCGACCGCGATAGTCATCGCGTTGCCGGAGGCGACATCGATCTCGCCGTCGTTGATGAAGATCCCGGCGTTGCCGGACGTACCCTGGGCGATGTCGATGGTGAAGCTGCTGCCGAGAGTCCCGTTGGCCGCGATCGTGCCCTCGTTGATGAAGGTGCCGAGGCTGTCCAGCACCGTCGCGCCCGGCCCGCTTTGCCCCTGCACGCTGGACTCGATCACGCTCTGCGAGTCGACCGTGGGGTTCGTCAGCGTCAGGCCGCCATCGCCCTGAAAGAGGATCGAGGCGACTCCGGCGGTGCCGGCAACCTCGACGGTGGTGGCGCTCAGGGTGGCGTCCAGCGGCAAGATCGGCTCGCCGGACGTGATGATGACCGTATCGCCGGCGTGCGGCGGCCCGGACGTCCCGACCGGTCCGGCGATCAGGCTCCAGTCGCTGGGGCTGTTGGCGGAGGCTGTACCGCCAATCCAGGAGAAAGTATTGCCCGCCATGCCGCACTCCGCAGGTCGGTTTCTTAGGATGACGCGCCATTGTTCATCGACGCCTTAACAAATATCAATGAATTCTCCATGGGCGCTATCCGCTGCCCCACGCTCGGCTCCGGCGTGACAGAGCCTGTCCATTGGGTTAACTCGGCTCGACCCGGTCCGTTCCGGACCGCCCCCGCTTCCAGGACCCGCCGCCGCCCCATGGCCAGCAGCAACGACATCCGTGCCGCCTTCCTCGACTACTTCGCCCGCCACGGCCATCAGGTGGTCGAAAGCTCGCCGCTGGTGCCGCGCAACGACCCGACCTTGCTGTTCACCAATGCTGGCATGGTCCAGTTCAAGAACGTCTTCACCGGCCAGGAGAGGCGTCCCTACAATCGCGCCACCACGGCGCAGAAATGCGTGCGGGCCGGCGGCAAGCATAACGATCTCGATAACGTCGGCTATACCGCGCGACATCATACGTTTTTCGAGATGCTGGGCAATTTCAGCTTCGGCGATTACTTCAAGGAACAAGCAATCGCCTATGCGTGGGAGCTGGTAACCCGCGATTACGGCCTGCCCAAGGATCGGCTCCTGGTCACGGTCTACGCCGAGGACGACGCCGCCGCCCTCCATTGGAAGCAGGTCGCCGGCCTGCCGGAGGAGCGCATCATCCGCATCCCCACCTCCGACAATTTCTGGCGCATGGGCGATACCGGTCCCTGCGGCCCCTGTTCGGAGATATTCTACGACCACGGGCCGGACGTCCCCGGCGGCCCGCCCGGCAGCGCCGAGGAGGACGGCGACCGCTTCATCGAGATCTGGAATCTCGTGTTCATGCAGTTCGAGGAGGGTCCGCCGGGCACCCGCGTGGCCCTGCCGCGCCCCTCGATCGACACCGGCATGGGGCTTGAGCGGATCGCCGCCATTCTGCAGGGCAAGCACGACAACTACGACACGGACACGTTCCGCGCCCTGATCCTCGCCTCCGCCGAAGCGACCGGCACAGAGCCGGATGGACCGCATCGGATCAGCCACCGGGTGGTGGCGGACCATCTGCGCAGCACCTCGTTCCTGATGGCCGACGGCGTGCTGCCGTCCAACGAAGGCCGCGGCTACGTGCTGCGCCGCATCATGCGCCGCGCCATGCGCCACATCCACCTGATGGGCGCGCGGGAGCCGGTGATGCACCGGCTCGTTCCTGCGCTGGTGCGCCAGATGGGCGCCGCCTATCCCGAACTCGGCCGCGCCGAGGCGCTGATCGAGGAGACGTTGCGGCTGGAGGAGACCCGCTTCACCGCCATGCTGGAACGCGGCCTGCATCTGCTGGCCGACGAAACGGCCCGGCTCGGCGAAGGCGCCACCCTGCCGGGCGAAATCGCCTTCCGGCTGTACGACACCTATGGCTTCCCGCTCGACCTGACGCAGGACGCGCTGCGCGAGCAGGGCCGTCAGGTCGATCTCGCCGGATTCGAAGCGGCGATGGCCGCCCAGCGCGCCCGTGCGCGCGCCGCCTGGGCCGGGTCCGGCGAAGCCGCGACCGAGACCGTCTGGTACGAACTGCGCGACCGCATCGGCGCCAGCGAGTTCCTCGGCTACAGCACCGAGACCGCCGAGGGCGAGATCCGGGCCCTGATCGTGGCCGGCACGCCGGCGGAAAGCGCGCCCTCCGGGACCGAGGTCGCAGTCGTGCTGAACCAGAGCCCGTTCTATGGCGAGAGCGGCGGCCAGGTCGGCGATACCGGCACGATCACCGGGCCAGGCGGACTGCGCATCGACATCACCGACACCCAACGCAAGCTCGGCGACCTCATCGTGCATCTCGGGCGGGTGGCCGCGGGCACCGCGCAGGTCGGCACGGCGGTGGTGGCGCAGGTCGCGCACGCGCGGCGGAGCGCGATCCGCGCGCACCACTCCGCGACCCACCTGCTGCACGAGGCGCTGCGCCGCACCCTCGGCACCCATGTGGCGCAGAAGGGCAGCCTGAACGCGCCCGACCGGCTGCGCTTCGACATTTCCCAGCCGCGCCCGATCACCGATGACGAGCTGGCCACGGTGGAAGCCGAGGTGAACGCCCGGATCCGGGAGAATTCCGAGGTCGTGACCCGGCTGATGACCCCGGCGGCTGCGGTCGAGCTCGGCGCGATGGCGCTGTTCGGGGAGAAATACGGCGAAGAGGTGCGGGTCGTTTCGATGGGTGCGGCCGAAGGTAACCGGCTTGCCTGGTCGATCGAGCTGTGCGGCGGGACCCATGTCCGCCGCACCGGCGATATCGGCTATTTCCGCATCGTGTCCGAGACCGCGGTCAGCGCCGGGATACGCCGCATCGAGGCGGTCACCGGACTCGCGGCGGAGAAGCTAGTCGCCGATGAAACCCGCCTGCTGCGCGAAGCCGCCGCTGCGCTGCGCGCCAACCCGGCCGACCTGCCGGAGCGCATCGGCGCGCTCCAGGAGGAGCGCCGCCGGCTGGAGCGGCAGTCCGCCGAGTTGCAGAAGAAGCTCGCCACCGGCGGCGCCGGCGCGACGGGTCCGGAAACGGTCGCCGGCACCGCCTTCGCGGCCCGCAACCTGGGCGACGTGCCCGCGCGCGAACTGAAGGGCCTCGCCGAGACGATCGGCAAACAGATCGGCAGCGGCGTGGTCGCGCTGGTTTCCACCGCCGAAGGCAAGGCGAGCATCGTGGTCGGCGTGTCCAAGGACCTCACCCCCCGCTTCAGCGCCGTCGAGCTGGTACGGGCGGCCGCCGCCGCGGTGGGCGGCAAGGGCGGCGGGGGACGGCCCGACCTGGCGCAGGCCGGCGGGCCCGACGCCACCAAGGCGGACGAGGCGCTGGCGGCGGTACGCACTGCGCTGGGCGGGTAAGGCGGAACCTTCCGGATCGGGCCGCCCCGTATCGGGCGCTTCCGGCATCCCGGGCCAGGCGGCGCCGGCCGCCGGAAAAACCGAAGGCGCCTTCAGCCGGACTGAAAGTGCCTTCTTCGTCGGTTCGCCGGTCCTGCCGCGCCACCTTCTGCCTTGATCGTACGAGGCTCCCGGGGCGGCGGCCGCCGCCCCGCCAGCGATCAGTGCGGGATCGCGAGGGCCGTCTTCTCCACATACGGCTTCATCAGCGTATCCGCCGCCGCCTGGGCCGCCTTTACCGCCTTCTCCGGCGTGGTGCGGCCCGACAGCACCGCCTGCACCTGGTTTTCCATCGCCTTGCGCACCGCCACAGTTTCGAACGTGTCGAACCAGGGCACCGCGTTCTTCAACTGCGCCAGGGCCACCTTGGCGTCGGGATTCTTCGCAAGGTAGTCCTGCATCGCCGGCAGCTGGTAGGCGGCGATCCGCGGCGCAAAATAGCCGGTGAAGCGGCTCCATTCGCCGGCGATCTTCGGACTGACCAGCCACTTGATCAGGGTCCAGGCCGCCGCGACCCGCGCCGGCGAGTTGCCGGCCGGAATGATCAGGCTGGCGCCGCCGATCGGCGCCGCTGGACGCACGTTGTAGGGCATGAACGCGACCTTGAACGGCGCCTTCATGTTGCTGCGGATGAAGCTCAGCGCACCGGTCGAGAGGACCATCATCGCCGTATGGCCCGTGAAGAACGCCGAGGAGACGGCGCTTGCGTTGGTCACGCCGGGCGGCATCACGTGCAGCTTGTTCACCATCTCGTCGAGCAGCATCACCGCGCCCAGGGTGCTCGGCTGATCGTAGTACACTTCGCCGGCGTAATCGTGGTTGTAGTACTGGCCGCCGTTCGACATCGCCAGCCCGCTCACGATCCAGCCGAGATAGTCGTAGGTGCCCGGCATCTCGAAGCCGTAGCGCTGCACGCTGCCGTTCTTCACCATCGTCAGCTTCTGCGCGTCGGCGATGAATTGCTTCCAGGTCACCGGCGGCTTGTTGGGGTCGAGCCCGGCCTGCTTGAACGCATCGACGCTATAATACAGCAACGGCGTCGAGTTCTGGAACGGCACGCCGTACACCTTGCCGCCCACCGTGGCATTGTCGGCCAGGGCGGGCCAGAATTCGCCCATGAAGCGTTTCGGCGTCAGGCCGTCCTTCTCGATCAGCGGATCAAGAAGGACGATCTCGTGATTGATCTGGTAGGAGCGCACGAAATTGGCGCTCATGATCACCGCCGCCGGCGGATGCCCGGCCTTGATCGCCGCCTGGGTCTTGAGGTTGGTCGCGTCGTAGCTGCCGGCATAGACGGCAGTGACGTTGATCTGCGGATGACCCTTGTTGAAGGCGTCGATCAGTTTGCGGATCTCCACCACCAGCCGGCCCTGCACCGGGACCGGGAAATAGAGGTCGATGTCGGTGGCGGCGCGCGCGCCGCCGCCCCAGACGGAAACCCACAGCGCCGCAGCCAGTGCGGCGCGCCAGACGATTCGCATGCAGGCAACTCCTTCCATGATGCCGGCCTACTTGATGCCGGAGAAAACGAAGCTCGAGACGATGCGCCGCTGGAACACGACGAACACGACGATCAGCGGCGCGGCCACCATCAGCGTCCCCGCCGCGATCACGCCCCACTCGCTGGCGCTCTCCGCCCCGGTGGTGAAGGACGCCAGCCCGACGGTCAGCACCTGGTTGGCCGGCGAGGCGAGCGCGATCAGCGGCCAGAGAAACTCGTTCCAGTGATAACTGACCGATACGATCGCGAATGCCGCGAGCCCTGGCCGCGCCAGCGGCAGCAGCACGTGCCACACCAGCTGCGGCAGGTTCGCCCCGTCCAGCATCGCCGCATCCTCGTAATCGCGCGGGATCGCACGGAAGGTTTGGCGCATCAGGAAGGTGCCGAACGCGGAGGCGAAATAGGGCGCCATTACGCCGGGCAGGCGGTCATAGAGACCCAGCCGCACGATGGTGCCGAGATTGGGCACGATCAGGATGGGCGGCACCAGCATCAGTTGCAGCAGGAACAGATAGAACAGCGCGGTGCGGCCGGGAAACCGCAGCCGGGCGAACGCGTATCCGGCGGCGCTGACGGTCGCGCATTGCACCGCCAGGATGCCGCCGCACATCAGGAAGGTGTTGAGATACCAGACCGGAAAGCTGCCCTCGCTCCAGGCCTCGCGGAAATTGCCGAGGCCGAACGGACCGGACGGCATGAGGGAGGCGACGTTGGCGGCGCCGGCGTCGTCGGGCCGCAGGCTCGCCACCGCCATCCAGGCGAACGGGATCGCCCAGACCATCGCCGCCGCGGCCAGCGCCAGCAGCAGTGGCGGGCCCATCCGCTTATGATTCATAGTGAAGCCCGCGCTCCAGGCTGCGCAGCGACCCGATCGAGAGCACGAACAGGACAGCCACGCTCACCACCGTCGCCGCCGCGGCCAGGCCCATGTCGTTGTTCTGGTGCGCCTGCTGGTAGATGTAGAACAGCAGAACGTTGGTCTGGTCGGACGGCCCGCCATCCGTCATCACGACGATATGGTCCACCTGCGTCAGGACATTGAGCAGGGCGATCACCAGCACGAAGGCGAAGGTCGGGCCGAGCAGCGGCCAGGTCACGTGGCGGAAGCGCTGCACCGCGTTTGCGCCGTCCAACATCGCGGCGTCGATCAGGTCGTCCGGCACCCCGGCGAGGCCGGCAAGGAAGAACAGCATGTAATAGCCGGTGTTCTTCCAGATCGTCAGCCCGATGACCGAGGGCAGCGCCAGCGCCGGATTGCCGAGCCAGTTGACCTGCCCGAGACCGACCGATGCGAGGTAGTAATCGAGCAGGCCTTGGCCGGGCAGAAAGATGAAGATGAACAGCGCCGATGCCGCGACCAGCGGGATCATCATCGGCAGCACAAGCAAGGTACGGAGGAAGGCGGTGAAACGCCGGTTGTCGCGCAGCCCGAGCGCGAACAGCAGCGCCAGCCCCAGGCTCGGCACGATGGTGCCGAGCGCGTAGACGATGTTGTTCCAGGCGGCCTGGCGGAAATGCGGATCGGCGAACAGGCGGGCATAGTTGCCGAAGCCCACGTGCGCGGTCTGGCCGTATTGCCGATCGATGAAAGACCGCAGCAGGACGTCGAGCACCGGCCAATAGGTGAATGCGACCAGGAACACGAGGGACGGTGCCAGCAGGGCGGCCGCCGCGAGCATGGTCCGTCGGGGCCCGAGACGAAGCCGGAGCCGGCTGACGCCAGCCGGCCATGGCGCCGTCAATGCCTGTGGAGTGACCTGATCCAAACCGTCCCCGTTCGTGCACGCGACGCCTGATAGAGGCGGATGCGCGAACGTTCGATGACGGACCGAAGACGATCGGATGACAATGTTATATGATAACGATGCCGGCCGGCGAAGCGGCAGGGCCCGAGCTAGCCGCGCTGAAACAACGCCGCCAGATCCGCCGCGCTGAAGGTCAGGAACGTAGGCCGACCGTGGCTGCAGGTCGCCGCCCGCGGCGTTGCCTCCATCTGGCGCAGCAGCGCGTCCATCTCCGCGGGCAGCAGCCGCCGCCCGGCGCGAATCGATCCGTGGCAGGCGAGACGCGCGATCGCCGCCTCCAGCCGACGGCGCAACGTGCCGAACGGCCCCTCCCCGCTCCCGTCCGGATCGGCCGCGCCGGCCTGATCCCACTCGGCCAGTTCCTCGGCCAAGTCGCGCAGCAGCGGCGCCGGGTCCGGCGCGCCGAGCAGCGCCGGCAAGGCACGGACCAGCACCGCGCCGGGGCCGAACGCTTCCAGCTCGAGCCCGAGGCGCGCCAGATCCTCGGCGCGGGAGGCCAGCCGGCCAGCCTCCCCGGCAGGCAGATCGACGACCGCGGGCACCAGCAGCGGCTGGCTGCGCACGCCGCCATCAAGCAGCTGCGCCTGCAGGGCTTCCTGGGTCAGCCGCTCATGCGCGGCGTGCTGATCGACCAGGACCAGCGTTCCGTCGGCCGCCACCGACACGATGTAGGTATCCCCAACCTGGCCCAAC
This sequence comes from Rhodospirillales bacterium, assembly GCA_028869315.1. GTDB lineage: Bacteria > Pseudomonadota > Alphaproteobacteria > Acetobacterales > Acetobacteraceae > JAJZVS01. Next base: position 36,939 of record JAGWSV010000031.1, on the reverse strand, counting down.
GGCGCGCCCAAAGGCGCCTCCCGCGGCGCGCTTGGCGAAATCATGGCGGCCGGGACGGTCTCGGTATCCGACGGCGGCGCGTTGCCCCCGTCTCCCGCCTCCGCGCGGCGTGCGGACGGCGCGGCGACGAACGGCAACGGCGCCTCCGCCATGCCCGGCAGCGGTATGCCCGTCCAGCGCGCGCCGCCGTTGCTCCAGCCTCGCCGCGACGCCAGGCTCAACGCCGGCCGCGGCGCAGGCACGTCGATGCCCGCCGCGCCGCCCAGGGCTTTCCCGATCGCGCCGATCACCAGCGCGCGCACCGCCGCCGCATCGCGGAACCGCAACTCGGCCTTGGCCGGATGGACGTTCACATCCAACTCATCCGCCGGCAGATCGAGCCAGAGCGCCGCCACCGGATGCCGTCCCGCCGGGATCACGGGGCGGAAGGCCACCCGAATCGCCGTTTTCAGCACCGGGTCGGCGACCGGCCGGCCGTTGACGGTCAGCGCCTGCGACGCCGCGGAGACGCGGGTCACCGACGGCGCGGCCACGAAGCCGGACAGGCGCAGCGGCCCGCGCGTGCCCTCCACCACCAGCAGCGCCGCCGCCGCGTCGGCGCCGAGCAATGCGCCGGCCCGTGCCGCGCGCTCCTGCGCGGGCAGGTCGAAGATCACCCGTCCGTCGCTCTCCAGCCGTATGGCGACACCGGGTGCCGCCAGGGCCAGGCGCCGCAGCACCGTCTCGGCATGGTCCGCCTCGGTGCGGGGAGTCTTCAGGAACTTGCGCCGCGCCGGGGTGGCGAAGAACAGATCGCGCACCACCGCCCGCGTTCCCGGCGCGCCCGCAGCCGGGGCAACCGCGGTGACCGCTCCGCCCTCCACCGAAATCGACCAGGCATGCGCCGCTTCAGCCGGACGTGACGTGATCGAGAGTCGGGCCGCCGCACCGATCGACGGCAGCGCCTCTCCGCGGAAGCCCAATGTCGCGATCCGCACCAGGTCGTCATCGGGCAGTTTGGACGTCGCATGGCGCTGCACCGCCAATGCAAGCTCGGCGGCGTCCATGCCATTGCCGTCGTCGGCGACCTCGATACGCTCGATCCCGCCGCCGGCCATCGCGACGGAGATCCGGCGCGCCCCCGCATCCAGCGCGTTCTCGACGAGTTCCTTCACCGCGGCGGCCGGCCGCTCGATCACCTCGCCGGCGGCGATGCGATTGACCAGCCCCTCCGGCAGCAGGCGGATGGCGGGCATCAGGCCTCGCCGCGCAGTGCCCGGAACCGTTCGATCACCGCTTCGGTCGCGGCGTCCGGCGTCGCGACGGTCGCTCCCCGCCGGGTCGCGCCCGGCTGCAGCGCGGGCAGGATGCCGCCGGCAAGCTGCTTGCCGAGCTCGACCCCCCATTGGTCGAAACTGTCGATCCCCCACAGACAGCCCTGCACCGCCACTTTGTGCTCATAGAGGGCGATCAGCCGGCCGAGGCTGAACGGGTCGAGCCGGCGGAACAGGATGACGGCGGACGGCCGGTCGCCCGGGCATACCCGGTGCGGGGCGATACGGTCGATTTCCTCCGCGGCGACGCCGGAAGCCGCCATCTCCGCCCGCACCGCGGCCTCGTCACGGCCGAAGGCGAGCGCCGCCGCCTGCGCGAACGCGTTGGCGGCCAGTGCGCGATGCGCATCCGGCCGGTCGTGGTCGGGTTCGGCCGCGAGGATGAAGTCCACCGGGATCACCGCCGGGCCTTGATGGACCAACTGCATGAAGCTGTGCTGCGCGCTGGTGCCCGGCTCGCCGAAGATCACCGGCGCGGTGGCCCAAGGTACCTTGCCGCCGTCCAGCATCACCCGCTTGCCGTTGCTCTCCATCTCCACCTGCTGGAAATGTGCCGGCAACCGGCGAAGCCGTTCGTCATAGGCAAGCACGCAATGGGTGGCGCAGCCGAGCGCGTTGTGGTGCCACACCCCGGCCAGCGCCAGCAGCACCGGCAGGTTCTGGCCAAGCGGCGCGTCGCGGAAATGGCAGTCCATCGCCCAGGCGCCATCGAGCAGCGCCTGGAACTTGTCCCACCCGGCGGCGAGCGCGATCACCAGGCCGACCGGCGACCAGAGCGAGTAGCGCCCACCGACCCAGTCGCGGAAGCCGAATACGCGCTCGGGCGCGATGCCGAACGCTGCGACCGCATTCAGATTGGTGGACAGCGCGACGAAATGCGCCCCCACCGCCGCCTCTCCCAGCGCCGCCGCTACCCAGGCGCGCGCAGCGGCCGCGTTGGCCGCGGTTTCCTGGGTGGTGAACGATTTGGAGGCGATCAGGAACAGGGTCTGCGCCGGGTCCAGGCCGGCGATGGCGGCCTCGAACGCATGTCCGTCGATATTGGCGAGGAAGCGCGCCTCCATCCGTGCGTCGGTGCGACCGAGCGTCAGTGCCTCGGTCACCACGCGCGGACCGAGATCGGAGCCACCGATGCCGATATTCACCACATGGGTGAAGCGCTGGCCGGTGGCGCCGCGGAGATGCCCGTCATGCACCGCGGTGACGAACGCCTGCATCCGCGCCCGCTCGGCGGCGGCAATTCCGGCCGCGTCCTCGCTGCCGCCATCGGCCAGCGCCGCGTCGAGCCGGACGCCGGCTGGCGCCCGCAAGGCCATGTGCATCGCCGCGCGCCGCTCGGTCACGTTCACAGGCGCACCGGCGAACAACCGTGAACGGAACCCTTCCAGATCGGCCGCCACCGCCCACGCGAACAACGCCTCCGACACAGGGCCATCGATCGCGGTGCGGGAGAGGTCGAGGCTGAGGTCGTCCAGCGAGACGGTCAGCCGGCGCGCTCGATCCGGGTCGGCGGCGAAGAGCGCGCCGATCCGCTGCGCCCCGGGCCGCTGCGCCAACGCGACCAGGCGGGCAAGCGCATCGCTGCAAGCGGACTGGTTCATGGATCAGAGAATAGGCACCCGAACGGGCCGCGACCAGTCCGACGGCCGCCATCAGAACGCGGCCACCGCAATGCGACCCCCGGAGGGCAACCCAGGGCGGCCCCCGTCGGCCGGGCGACCGCTGAAACGCGGCGCCCGACTACGGCGCCGCTCGCGATACGGTACCCTGGCCTGCGTCCGCCGCGGATCTCCCCGCGCTTTCCCCTTTGACCTCGTGCCGGCAGAGTGACAAAATTGCGTCGCAGGCAGGGCGCCTGTCGTCGTATCTGTGTTCCCGGGTTGAATTTCTTGCCGCGGTCGCCGTGTTCCAATTCATTATGATCCGAAATTTCTCCTTCGACGCGGGGGTTCTGCCATCCGCCCGCGTTGCGTCGTGACGTGTCGGTGACGAAGCCGCTGAAAGGGACGTCTGCGCGCCCCACGCGACCGGCCCGGCCGGCCGCCGCCGCAGCGCCGCGTGCCCCGTCAACGTCGGCCAAATCCGCCGACTACAGCATCGCCGCGGTCGATCGCGCCCTCGACCTGCTGGAAGCGCTGGCCCGGATCGCACCGGCGCCGCTGATGGCATTGGCCGAGCAGGCCGGCTGCACCCGCACTGCCGCGTTCCGACTGCTGCGCACGCTCGAAGCCCGCGGCTTCGCCATCCAGGATGAGGCTCGCGGCGTGTGGCGCCTCGGTGCCCGCTGGAGCATGCTTGGCCAAGCCGCCGAGGATCAGGGGGCGCTGGTCGCGACCGCAACCCCGCTCCTTGCGGAGCTTGGTCAAGCGGTCGGAGAGAATGTCTACCTGCGCAGCCGGGACGCGTTGCAGTCGGAGACGCTGGCGGTTTTCCAGGCCGAACCGACGCTGCGGCTCTACACCGTTGCGGGTGACCGCAAGCCGCTGCATGCCGGCGCCGCACGCCTGCTCCTCGCCTATGCGCCGGAGGCGGTACAGACCCAGGTGCTGGCGCAGCGCCTGCCCCGCTTTACCCCAGCCACCCGAACCGATCGCGGCTGGATCGCGGCCGATCTGCAGCGGATCCGCTCCCGCGGCTACCTCATCACCTCCGATGAGGTCACGCCGGGCGCGGTTTCCGTGAGCGCCCCGGTGTACGACGCCAGCGGCCAAGTGATCGCGGTCCTGAGCATCACCGCCCCGTCGATGCGCATGCGCCCGCCGCGTCCACGTGCCCTGTTGCCCCAGGTACTGGAGGCGGCAGCCAAGCTGTCCCAGCTGCTCGGGGCCCCGGCGATGGACCTGCCGCGGGTGCCGGAGCCAAAATCCCGCGCCACCGTCACGCGCCTGGGCGCCGACGTCGCGCCACCCTGAGGCGTCGTATCACGACGTCTCAGGGTGGCGCGGTGCTGCGCGACGACCGCGCCATGACCGCCGGTTCGACGCCGCCAGTCACGCCAGCGCCTTGACCGCCGCCATCACCGCCTGGGCGTGTCCGGGAACCTTGACCTTCCGCCAGGCCTTGGCGATCCGACCGTCGCGGTCGATCAGGAACGTACTGCGCTCCATTCCCATGTAGCTGCGGCCATACATGGATTTCTCCACCCAGGTGCCATAAGCCTCGGATGCTCCGCCTTCCGCGTCGGAGGCCAGGGGGAAGGACAGTCCGTATTTGGCCGCGAATTTCTCCAGCGCCGGCATCTTGTCCCGGGAGACCCCGATCACCTCCACCCCGATCCCGCCCAGCGCCGGCAGCGCCTCCTGGAAGGCGCAGGCCTCCTTGGTGCAGCCGGGCGTATCCGCTTTCGGATAGAAATACAGCACGAACGCCCGCCCTTTCAGCCCGGCCAGGCTGACCATCCGCCCGCCCGTGGCCGGCATCTCGAACGCCGGCGCCGGATCGCCCTCCACCACACTCATGACCGCACCTCTCCTATCAGGCGCACGAAGATCGCGCGCACGTCACTCGCCGTCGCGTCCAGGCTGGCACAGAGCGCGGGGAGGTCAAGCGGCGCTCGCGGGCCGACCGCGCGCAGCAGCGCCCGGACCGACGCTTCGGGCAGGATTGCGGGCTGCACCCGGCCGAGCGTGATGCGCAGCATGCCCTGCACGCTGCGCCAAAGCCGGTCGGCCCGCAGCAGCGCCGCGGCATCGGCAGCGGACAGCAATCCGCCAGCTTGCAGCCTCCGCAGCGCCTGCCGGGTGGTCGGATGACAGAGATCCAGGCGGCCGGCGGCAGCGGCGATCAATTGCAGCGCCTGGGCGATGAATTCCACATCGACCATCCCGCCAGCGCGCAGCTTCACATCCCACGGACCCGCGGGCGGCAGGTCGTGCGCCAGCCTGGCCCGCATGGAAGCGGCATCGGCCCGGATACGGGCGGGCGGGCCGGCCGCCGCCATCGCCGCCGCGATCGCCGTGGCCACGCGCGCGCGCAGCGCCGGCGGGCCGGCGACCACCCGGGCCCGGGTGAGTGCCATCCGCTCCCAGGTCCAGGCCGCTTCCGTGTGGTAGCGGCGGAAACCGGCCAGCGAGACCGCCACCGGTCCCTTGTTGCCGGACGGGCGCAGCCGCATGTCGATCGCATACATTTGCCCGTCGGCCCCGGGCGCGGTCAGCGCGGCCACGTAGGCGTGCGCGGCGCGGATGAAATACTGGCCTGCCGGCAGCTTGCGCGGCCCGCGCCAGGACTCCGTCACCGCCTCCGGGTGGTCGTAGAACAGCATGAGGTCGAGGTCAGAGCCGGCCATCATTTCCTGCCCGCCGGCCTTGCCGAGCACGGCCACCGCCATCGCGCCCCCACGCACCCGCCCGTAGCGGCTGGCGAAGTCGTTCAGCACCGGCGCGAGCAGGGCGGACAAGGCTGCATCCGCCAGTGCGGAACGCCGCAGTCCGGCCATATCGGCGTCGATGCGTGCCTCCAGGGTGGCGGCGGAAATCGCGAAATCCTCCTCGCGCACGCTGCGGCGGGTAATCGCGATGGCATCTTCCAGCCGGGTCGCGTCAGCCAGCCGGGTGCGGAGCAGCCGCGCCGGGGCGGCCGGATGTTCATCGACAGCCAGCAAGCCGTCGATCGCGGCGGGATGGCCGGCCAAGTGCTCGGCAAGCGAGGGGGCTGCACCCAGGATCGCAGCGATACGCTCGATCAGCGCTGGGTTGCGCTCGAACAACGACAGAATCGGCACCCCCGCCGGCAGGCGCGCCAGCAGTTGGTCGCAGCGGGCGAAGGCGGCATCCGGCTGCGGCTGCCGCGCCAGCGCATCGAGCAGTGCCGGCAGGAGGCGGGCCATCAGTTCCCGGGCCCGCTCCGAGCGCAAGGCGCGCACCCGCCCGGCCTGCCAGCCGCGCAAGGCGGCCAGGATGCGCGCCGGTTCCGCGAAACCGAGCCCGGCAAGCTTGGCGATCGTCTCCGCCGGCGCCGGATCGTCGCCGCTGAGATCGATTTCGCCCACCCGGCTCGCCGCGCCAAGCGGATCCGGGATGCGCTCGAACACCGCGACATAATGGGCGCGTACCCGATCGAGCCGGTGGCTCAGGGCGCCGGCGAAGGACGCCACGTCAGGATAGCCCATGAAGGTAGCGAAGGCCGCGAGCTCCTCAGGGCGCGCCGACAAGGCGTGGACCTGACGGTCGGCGACCATCTGCAGCCGATGCTCGACCGCGCGCAGGAAGCGGTAGGCCTCGGCCAGTTCGCTCTCGGCGGGCCGCGACAACAGGCCCGCCTCGGCCAGCGCCTGGAGGGCGCCAAGCGTGGTGGGCTGGCGCAACGTCGGGTCCCGTCCGCCCCATACCAGGGCAAGGGTCTGGGCCAGGAACTCGATCTCGCGGATGCCCCCCTGCCCCAGCTTCACGTTGAAGCCGGCCAGCCGGGCGGCGGGATCGGCCGCCGCACCGGCCGTTCGCCCGGCGTCGTTGCGGGGGCTGGCGGAACGTCGGGTATCCGAACGATGGGCGTCGATCCGACGCTTGATCGCATGGATATCGGCGATCAAGGCGAAATCGAGCCCGCGCCGCCAGACAAAGGGACGAATCGCCTCCAGAAATGCTTGCCCCGCAGCAAGATCACCGGCAACCGGTCGGGCTTTGGTCATCGCCGCCCGTTCCCAGTTCTGGCCCATGCTCTCGTAGTAGGCGATCGCCGCCGGCAGCGCGATCGCCGGCGGGGTTGCGGCCGGGTCCGGGCGTAGCCGCAGGTCGGTGCGGAAGACGTAGCCGTCCGCGTCCCGCGCTTCCATCAGGGTCACGAGATCGCGCGCGAGACGACTTGTTACTCGGGCCGCCAGATCGCTCCTGGTCTCGTCGCGCGCGTCCGGCGTGTATATCGGGGAGCCGGGATCATAGATAATGATGAGGTCGATATCGCTCGAATAGTTCAACTCGCGGGCGCCGAGCTTGCCCATGCCGAGCACGACGAGCCCGCTGGCTTCGGCCGGGTGTTCCGGATCAGCCGGCGCGATGGTGCCGGCTGCCCCGGCGGCACACAGAAGATGCGCCACCGCGAGACGAAGGCTCGCCTGCGCCAGGTCGGACAGCGCCTCCGTGACCCGGCCGAGCGGCCAGATCCCGCCGATATCGGCGAACGCAACCGAAAGCGCGACGATCCGCTTGGCCTGGCGCAAGGCGGCGGCGACAAGCGGGCGCGGCGATGCCAGCGGAGTCGCGGCCAACGCCGCCATCGCGCCCTCGACCACCGGCTCCGGACCGCGGGTGAGCAGCGCGCGCAACGACGACGCCTCCCGCAACACGAGGTCCGAGAGGAACGGGCTGTTGCCGCCGATCGCCTTCAGCACCGTCACCGCGTCCGGCCGGGCTGCCAACCGCGCCTCGGCGGGTCCGAGCGCGGCGAAGCGCTCGACGAGCCGTGCCGCCGCCGCGGCGTCGTAAGGCGCCGGCCAACTTGCTCCCGATCGCCCGGCCCCCGATCGGCGGGCCGGCGATCGGGCTGCGGCCGGGCGGGCTGCGTCCGAAGGGGGCACCATCAGCGGCCCGACCGGGGACAAGCCGACCCAAGGCAAGGTTGCGCCCGGGTTAGGCGGCCTTGCGATGCCAAGAGCGGGATGAAGGTGGCAGGCATCCACGATCGGTCCTTTGCATCACGCCGCACCGCAGCCGCGGCGTCGGGACGAGCGTCGCCATGAGGCGGCTCTCGGGTCAAGCGGCGCGGCTGCTGGCGAGGGCCGTGCATGGCGCTGTCGCGATCGCCCTGACCGTAGCGCTGCTGGCGGGTACCGGGCTCGGCGTGCTGGCCTGGCGCCTTGGACACGGGCCGATCACCCTGCCGTGGCTGCTGCCGCGGATCGAAGCCGCGGCAGATCGCGCGCTCGCGCCCGACCGGCTGCGGCTGGGGGCGGTGGCACTGGCCTGGGAGGGGTTCCGCAGCGGCCTGGGGGCGCCGCTCGACCTGCGGCTCAGCAAGGCCGTCGTGCTCGACGGCACCGGCCGGGTCCGCATGGCGCTGCCGCTGGTGACGACCACCCTGTCGCTGCCGGCTCTGCTCCATTTCCGACTCGCCCCGCGCACCCTCGCGATCGACCATCCGCGGTTCCTGCTGCGGCGCAGCGCGGCAGGGACGATCGGGATCGGCGTTGGCGTTGGCGTCGGCGCGGCGACGGGTGCGACCGGCACGCAGGCGGGTAGCGGCGCTGCCGCTCCGCGAGGCATGCAGCAGAGCCTGCAATCGCTTGAACCAGCGACAATCCTCGCGGAGCTTGCCCGCCCTCCGGCGGCCATGCGCAGCCCCGGCCGTTTTGGCTTGCTGTCGCAATTGCGCCGGCTGCTGGTGCGGAATGCCTCCCTCGTCGTGATCGACCGGAAGCTGGGCGCCGTCTGGCGCGCGCCGCACGCGTTTCTCGATCTCTTCCGCGCCGCCGGCGGCGGCGCCGAGGGCACCGCAAGACTCGGTCTCAGCCTGGGCGGCAGCACCGCCAATCTGCTGATCACCGCGCACCTGCCGGCGGAGGCGTCGGCCGCGCGCATCACCGCCCATCTGCAACGGGTATCCCCGGCTGCCCTGGCCGGCAGCGCCCCGGCGCTGGCCCCGCTCGCCGCAGTCGCCGCGCCGATCGGCGGCAGCATCGGCTTCACCTTGGGCCCCACGCTGCAGCCGCGGCACATCGCGCTTGCGCTCGAGTGCGGCTCGGGCACGTTGCGGATCGCCGGCGGTACGGTGCCGATCGCTGCGGCGCAGCTGAAGGCCGGCGGCACGTCGGAAGCGATCACGCTGCGCTCGCTGCGCCTCACTCTGCCGGGCGCAAGCAATGCGGCGCCATCGAACCTGACCCTGCGCGGCAGCGTCACGCGCACCGGCGACCGGATCGTCGCCGCGCTGGCGCTGCACCTGGACCAGGTGGCATTCGAGCGCCTGCCGGCGCTGTGGCCGCCCGGACTAGCCACCGACCCGCGGCGGTGGATCCTCGAGAACATCACCCACGGCGAGGCCCGGGACGGACGGTTCACCTTCCGCCTCACCGCGGCGAGCGATTTCTCCCACGTCGATCTCTCGGAGGCCGCCGGCACGTTGCTGGGTCGCGATCTCGTGGTGCACTGGTTTCGGCCGGTCCCGCCCTTGATCGACGGGTCCGCCGAACTGCGGCTCCGCAACCCGGATGTCCTGGACATCGCGATCCACGGCGGCAAGCAGACCGCGGCGCGGGGGGCGCCGTCCGGGCTTGTCGTGACCGGCGGAACGATGCGGATCAGTGGCCTCAACCATCATGACCAGGACACCGAAATCGACGGACGCATCTCCGGCTCGCTCCCCGCGGCACTGGCGCTGTTGCGTGAGCCGGGATTGCGCCTGCTCGCCCGCCATCCGCTCCCGCTGGTCGATCCGGCAGGCGAGGTCTCGATGCGGCTCAAGGTCGGACTCCCCCTGGTGAAACATCTTTCGTTCGACCAGGTCCATATCGGCGCCTCGGCAGCCCTGAGCGCGGTGCATCTGTCCCGGGTGGCGGCCGGACGCGACCTCGATGGCGGAACCGTCGACCTCACCGCCGACACCGACGGGCTCTCGTTTGCGGGAACCGGGCGGCTTGGCGGCATTCCGGCGACGCTCACCGGGCAGATGGATTTCCGTGCCGGTCCACCCGACCAAGTGCAGCAGCTCTTCACCGCAACGGCGGACACCACGGTGGCAGCGCTGGCCGCCGCCGGGCTTCGTACCGACGGTATCGCGACCGGGCCGGTGCGCGTCTCCGCATCGGTGACGGAGCGTCGCGACGGGACTGGCACCGTTGCGGCGAAGGCGGACCTGACGCATGCCAGCCTGTCGGTCGCCGAACTGGGTTGGCGCAAGCCGCCTGGGACCGCCGCCCGGCTCGCCATCGACCTCCCCTTGCGACACGATCAACTGATCGGTACCGCACCGATTACCATGACCGGCACCGGCACGCTGGCGGGAACGGCACGTGCCGACTTCATTGCCGGACACCTGGCGGTGCTGCACGTGTCCCGGCTGCGGCTCGGCGGCACGGACCTGAGTGCGGAACTGCGTTTCCGGGGCGACGGACAGCCGATCGAGGTGCACGTGTCGGGGCCGAGGCTCGACCTTGCGGCGCGGTTCGCCACCCGCCCGCCCACGCCCGCGCCGGCATCCCCGCCGCCACCCAAGCCGGCAGCCGCCAGGCGCCGCGGCGCACCGTGGACCCTCACGGCACAGTTCGCCGCCGTGCGCCTGGCCGGCGGCGAGGTCTTGTCCGATCTCCGCGCGAGCGGGGCGAATGACGGGCTGGCATGGCAACGACTCCATCTTGCCGCCAGGTTGGGCGCCGCCGGTCGCATCGACGCGCGAATCGACCCCACCGTCGCCAGGACGGCCGGCACGAAACCCGGGCGATCGCTGCTCATCGACGCCAGCAACGTCGGCGCGCTCGCGCATGGCCTCGGACTTCCCGGACGGATCGACGGTGGTACACTGCACATCACGGGACGGTATGGCCCCGAACCGTCATCGGTCCTGACGGGCACCGCCACTGCGCAGGATCTGCGCCTGCGCGACGCCCCCGTGCTCGCCCGATTGCTGCAAGCCGTCACGCTCTACGGCGTGGTCGAAATGCTGCGTGGGCCCGGGCTTGGCATCAGCCGCCTGATCGCGCCGTTCAGCCTGGATGATGGCAAGCTCACGCTCACGGACGCGCGGGCATTCAGCGCTTCGTTGGGAGTGACCGCCATGGGCCTGATCGACTTCGACCGCGGCCAGATCGCTCTCAAGGGCACTATCGTGCCCGCGTATTTCTTCAATTCGTTGCTCGGCCACGTGCCGCTGATCGGCCGGTTGTTCAGCCCCGAGCGCGGGGGCGGCGTATTCGCTGCCAGCTACGCGGTGAACGGACGGCTGAACAAACCCGCCGTTTCCGTCGATCCGCTCACCGCGCTCACGCCAGGCGTGCTGCGCGGGCTGTTCAAGCTCTTTTGACTCGTCCGGCGGCGGTTCGATCGGATCTCAGCCGACGGCACGACGGCGACGCGGCACCGCGGGCGCCGCCACCGGCGCCTCCTCCGGATTGGCGAGCGCAACAAGGAGCGCTTCGCGCAATTGCCGCAGCTTCTGCTCGTTCTCCACTTTCAGCCCGAACACGTCCTTGACGTAGAACACGTCGACCGCCCGCACGCCGTAGGTGGTGACATGGGCGGAGGCGATCTGCAGCCCCTGCTCGCTGATCGCCGCGGTCACGTCGTGGAGCAGGCCCGGACGGTCGCGGCCGTTCACCTCCAGGACGGTGTACCGGTTGGACGCCCGGTTATCGATCACCACCCGCGGCGGCACGTGAATCGCGCGCATGCGCTGACCGACCAGTGCTTTCGACAGCTTGTGGATTTCCGCCGAGAGCCGGAGCCGGCCGGACAAGGCCTGCTCGATCAGCGCGGCGAGGCGGGCAAGCCGATGCGGTGCCTCGAACGTTCCGCCGGCGGCGTCCTGCACCCAGAACGTATCCAGCGCCATACCGTTGGTCATGGTGTGGATACGGGCATCGACGATCGACGCGCCGGCCACCGCCAACGCGCCCGAGATCTTGCTGAACAGGCCGGCATGGTCGGCGCAATACACAGTGACCTCCGTCACCGCGCGGGCCGGCAGCGGCTCGGTATCGACCGTGAGCGGCGCGCCGCGCTGATCCGCCCCGCGGATCAGTCGCGCGTGGCGGGCGTGGGTTTCCGGATCGAACGAGAGCCAGTAGCCGGGATAACCAAGTGCCAGGAAGACGCCGATCGCCTCCTCTGGCCAGTCGGCAAGCAGCGCGGCCGCCGCGTCCTTGGCACGGCTCACCCGCACGTCGCGTTCCGTCGTGGCAAGCCCGCCTTCCAGCACCTCGGCGACCCGGTTGTAGAGCTCGCGCAGTAGCGTGGCTTTCCAGCCGTTCCAGACTTTCTTCGACACCGCGCGCATGTCGGCCACGGTCAGCACCAGCAGCAGGCGCAGCCGCTCCGGAGATTGGATCGTATCAGCAAGATCGAGGATGGTTTTGGGGTCGTCGATATCGCGCTTGAACGCGGTCTCGCTCAGCAGGAGGTGATGGAGCACGAGCCAGGAGACGGTTTCGGTTTCTTCGGCCGACAGGCCGAGTGTCGGGCCCACATCCAGCGCGATTTCGGCACCGATCCGGGAGTGGTCGCCACCGCGCCCTTTCGCGATGTCATGCAGCAGCATGGCCAGATAGAGCGCGCGGCGCGATTGGATATGGTCGACAAGGCCGGAGGCGATCGGTGCCACCTCAGCAAGCTCGCCGCGTTCCAGCGTGTTCAGGATCCGGATCGCTTCGATCGTGTGCTCGTCGACGGTGAAGACATGGTAGGTGTCGAACTGCATCTGGCCGACGATACGGCCCCAGTCGGGCAGGTAGCGTCCCAGGAACCCGGCTTCGTTCAGGATAGCAAGCCATCGCGCGCCGTCCGGATGGCGGCTTTCGCGGCCGTGGCCGCCATGCCCGACGGAGGGCGACGGCGGGTGGCCGCACATCAGGTCCATGAACAGGGTCGCCGCCGCCGGATCGCCCCGCAGACGGGAAGCGGCACGTTCGTTGCGGATCAACGCGCGCATCGCCAGTGGATGCAGCGCGAGGTCGCGATCGCGCGCCACCTTGAGGATGCGCAGCATCTGGATCGGCTCGGCGGTAAAGTCGCGCCCAGCGACCGGCATCAGATCCCCTTCGGCGAGGACGAAGCCCGCGGCGATCAGCGCCTTGTCGGTCTCTGCCGTGATGGCCGGCGGGCCGAGCGCGGTGCGGAGGATGGCCGGCTCCAGCACCCGCGTCAGCCGGGCGATGTCACGGGCGGTGAGGAAGTAGTGGCGCATGAAGCGCTCCACCCCATCCTGCCGGCCGTGGCGCGTATAGCCCATGCGCGCGCCAACCACCGGTTGCAGATCGAAGGTCAGCCGCTCCTCCGCCCGACCGGCGACGTAATGGAGATGGAAGCGCAGGGTCCACAGGAACTCCCACGACCGGCGGGCGTGGCGCGCTTCCTCCGCCGAGAGTACGCCGGCCACGTCGGCCAGCTCGCCCATCGTGTAGGTTTCGAAAACGTAGCGGGCGATCCAGTAGAGCGTCTGCAGGTCGCGCAGCCCGCCACGCCCCTCTTTGATGTTCGGTTCGACCACGTAGGGGCTGTCGCCGAAGCGGCGATGACGCGCCTCACGCTCGGCCTGCTTGGCGGCAATGAACTCGGCGGCGCCCGATTCCTTGCAGGCGGCGCGGAAACGTCGGTGAAAGTCGTCGAACAGCACGCCATCGCCGGCAAGGAAACGCGCATCCAGCAGGGCCGTGCGGATCGTGATGTCCTTGGCCGCCTCGCTGAGGCATTCCGAGATCGAGCGGGTGGCGTGACCGACCTTCAGCCCGAGATCCCAGAGGAAATAGAGCATGTATTCCACCACCGCGAGCGTATGCGGAGATGGTTCGTGCGCGGTCAGGAACAGCAGGTCGATGTCGCTGAACGGCGCCAGGGTTCCTCGGCCATAGCCGCCCGTCGCCGCCACCGTCAGCGCTTCGACCCCGCCCATCGCCGCCACGGCGTGCGCGTAGAGCGCGCTCGTCAGCCCGTCGGTCAGGCCAGACAACTGGTGTCCGGCCTCCAGCCCGGTGATCTCGCCCTGTTCAAAGGTTTCGCGCACCTGTGCCTGGATACGGGCCAGATGGCGCCGGAACGCCCCCAGCGCGGCGTCCCGCGAAACCGTCCCGTCCGCCGCGACGAGCGCGGCCAGAGCCTCGGGCAACGGCTCGGCGTGGTCGGCGGTTTGCGGCACAGGGGCGTTGCTCAACATTTGATGATGCTACTCGGCATCGCCGCCGGCGCAAGCCGGAAGCAGCGATTTGAGACGATAGAGCGCGTCGAGCGCCTCACGCGGCGACAAGCGGTCAGGATCGAGCCCGGCCAATTCGGCGAGCAGACGCCCGTTCGTCGTATCTGGGGGCGCAGATGGCGTGGGAGAGCCGACGGCGGCGAACAGCGGCAATGCGCCCAGCGCGGCGCCGGCACGCAGCGGGCCGGCTTCAGCCTCCAGCGCCGCCAGCAGCGCCGCCGCCCGGCGCACCACCGGGGTCGGCACGCCCGCAAGCTCCGCAACATGCACGCCCCAAGACCGGCCCGCCGCACCTTCCGCCACCTCATGGAGGAACACCACCGTACGTTTCCACTCCTTCACCCGCATCGTGTGCGGCCTGAGGCGCGGCAGCCGCTCGGCCAGCGCCGCAAGTTCATGGAAATGTGTGGCGAAAATGGTCCGGCAGCGGATCGCCCCGTGCAGCGCTTCCAACACCGCCCAGGCAATTGCGAGCCCGTCAAGGGTCGCGGTGCCGCGCCCGATCTCGTCGACCACCACGAGCGAACGCGGGCCGGCCTGGTGCAGGATGGCGGCGGTCTCGGTCATCTCCACCATGAATGTGGAACGCCCGCGCGCCAGATCGTCGGCGGCGCCGACGCGGGAGAACAGCCGGTCGACGATGCCGAGACGCAAGCTTTCCGCCGGCACCGGCAGCCCGGCCTGCGCGAGCACCACCAGCAGCGCGTTCTGGCGCAGGAAGGTCGATTTGCCCGCCATGTTCGGCCCGGTCAGCAGCAGCAGCCGTCGGTCCGGCGACAAGTCGCAATCATTGGGAACAAAGGCGGTTGCCGACCCCGCGAGAGCGGCCTCCACGACCGAATGGCGGGCGCCACGGGCAATGAAGTCGGCTTCCGCGGTCAGCACCGGGCGACACCAGCGCCCGCCTTGCGCCAGCGCGGCGGCCGACTGCGCGACGTCCAGCAGCGCCAGCGCGTCGGCCGCCGCGGCGATCGCCGCCGCCTGGTCGAGCGCCAGGCGGACGAGATGGGCGAAGACCGTACGCTCGCGAGCAGCGGACCGTTCCGCCGCCTCCGCGATGCGGCGATCGAGATCGGCGAGCTCGGCGGTGGAAAAGCGCGCGGCGTTGGCCATCGACTGGCGCAATGTCAGGGCCGGCTCGGCGCGCAGCCGCTCGGCCGCCGCAGCCGGCACCTCGATCACGTAGCCCAGCTGGGCGTGATGTCGGATCTTCAGGCTGGCAGCGCCGAAGCGCTGCGCGTAGTCGAGCTGCAGCCGGGCCAGGACCTTGCGGCTGTCGTCTCGCAGGCCCCGCTCGGCATCCAGTTCCGGATCGAAACCAGGACAAATGGCCGCCCCGTCGTCAAGCCGCAGCGGCGCCGGCTCGGTCAGTGCCGCGGCCAGGGTCGCCTCCAGCGCCGGATCGGGCGTCAGCGCCGCGCGCGCCGTGGCCAGGAGGCCCGGCAGAGGCCCGGCCAATGCCTCGGCAGCGCCCCGGGCCGCGGCGAGGCCGGCGCGCAAGGCCGCGAGGTCGCGGGGTCCGCCGCGCTGCACGGACAGCCGCCCGAGTGCGCGCGCCATGTCCGGCGCTGCCCGCAGCGCCGCGCGCAACCGGGTCGTGGCGGCCGGGTTGGCGCCCATCCACGACCACGCATCCTGTCGCCCGGCGATCGCCTCCGCATCGGTCAGCGGCGCGGCGATCCAGCCGCCGAGCAGTCGCGCCCCGGGCGCCGTCACGCTGCGGTCGATGGCGGCGAACAGGCTGTGCGGCATGCGGCCATCCCGTGTGCGAAGCAGCTCGAGGCTTGCCCGCGTCGCCGGGTCCATCGCCAGCACGCCCTCTGCCCCGCGCGGAACCGGGCGTCCCAGATGCGGCAGCGCGCCGGCTGATGTGGTCCGCACATAGTCGAGCGCCGCCGCCGCGGCCTGAGCTTCCACATCGGTGAAGCTGCCGAACGCGTCGACGCTGGCGGCCGCGAACGCCTCTGCCAGCCGCCGGCGGGCCGCTTCGGGTGGCGGGGGCAGGCTCTCCGGCCCGCGCCGTCCCTCCCACTCGCCCAGTTCCAGGCCGGTGCCGGCCAGGATTTCCGCCGGGTCGAGCCGCCCGAGCAACGCGGGCAAGTCACCCGCCGCCAGCGCTGCCGTCTCAAACAGGCCGGTGGAGATGTCGAGCCAAGCGGCGCCGACCCCTGCGCGCGCGACCGCGAGCGCAAGCAGCAGGTTCGGGCGGGCGGCATCGAGCAGGCTGTCCTCGGTCAAGGTGCCCGGCGTGATCAGACGCACCACCTCGCGGCGAATCGGGGCCTTGCCGGCCCGGGTCTTCGGGTCCTCCATCTGCTCGGCCACGGCGACCCGGAAGCCGCGGCGGATGAGCCGGGCCAGATAGGCCTCGGCGGCGTGCACCGGCACTCCGCACATCGCGATCGGCGCGCCGGCGTGCTCGCCGCGCGCGGTGAGCGCGATATCGAGCGCGCTCGCCGCCGCCTCGGCGTCGGTGAAGAACAGTTCGTAGAAATCCCCCATGCGGAAGAACAGCAGCGCGTCCGGCTGCGTCGCTTTCAGCGCGAACCACTGCGCCATGACCGGGGAAGCCCCGGCGGCAGACGGCAACGCGCGGGCCGCGGGCACAGGCTGCGAACCGATGGGGGTGCCTCGCGAGATCAGCCGCCGGTCACTTCGCCGCCGGTCACTACGCCGCCGGCCACGTCTTCGGGCGTCACTTCGTCGAGGTCGGCACTCCACATTTTTTCGAGCGCGTACATCGCGCGCGCCTCAGGCTTGAAAAGATGCACGACGATATCGCCGGCATCGAGCAGCACCCAGTCCGATCCTCCGGTCCCCTCCACCTGGATGCGCCGCAAGCCCGCCGCGTGCAGCTTTTCAACCAGATGCTCGGCCATTGCCGCGATCTGGCGGTCGGCGAGCCCGCTTGCCACCACCATGCGATCGCAGAACGAGGCACGGCCGGCGAGATCGAGCGTGACGATATTCTCTGCCTTGTCATCCTCGAGGCTGGCAACGATGAGCCACTGGACGCGATCGAGCACGTCATCGGCCCCCGTGGTGACCCCATTGGCGGCACCGGCGGCGGAACGGGACTCGGTACGGCGGGAGGGACCCGCCATCACCGCCTTCTTGCGTGGCGAGCCCGGCGACTTGTCCGCTGCCGGCAGCGGCCGCGGCGGCTTGCGCGGAGCCGACTTGCGGGTGCCGGACGGGCGGGTGCCAGGAGCACGGGGGCCTGAGGACGGGGGCGGCTTGGTTATGGCACGGCTCCTTTGCGGGCGGCGCGAATCGCGCTGGCCGAAGCAGGATGTTGCGGCGCCGGAAGAAAGAGCCAGGCCGGCGGCGCCGCGTCCACGAGCCTGGGCGCTGCACGGTCAGGCCGCCGCGCCCGGCGCCATCGGCGCGCGGCCTGCCCGGACAGCGCCCGCAGATTATACGACGGACGCGGCATCACAAGAATGGGGACGTCGCGGACAAAATCTTCCCAGCGCCGCCAGCGTGGTAACTGCGCCAGAATGTCGGCGCCCATCACCCAAACGAAGCGGACGCGGGGGAAGCGGATGCGCAGGCGGCGTAATGTGTCGATGCTGTATCGCGTTTGCCACGCCGCCTCGATCCCGGTTGCGACGACCCGCCGTTCGTCGGCGATGGACCGCGCGCTGCCCAGCCGTTCGCTAAACGGCGCCATCCCGGCACGCGGCTTCAGCACATTGCCGGGGGAGACAAGGAGCCAGACTTGATCGAGTTGCAGCCGCCGGCGCACCAGGTCGGCGACATGGCGATGCCCCGCATGCGCGGGATTGAACGAGCCGCCGAGCAGGCCGATGCGCATCCGCCGCCGATCGCCGAAGCGCGGCGGCGGCGCCGGCCCAAACCCCGCACCCCGCGTCGGCGCCTTCCGGGTCGCTGCTTTCAGGGCCGCACCTGGCCGCTGCCTTCCAGCACATAACGATAAGTAGTGAGCTGTTCGGGTCCGACCGGCCCGCGCGCTTGCAACCGGCCGGTGGCGATGCCGATCTCGGCGCCGAAGCCGAATTCTCCACCGTCGCAAAACTGGGTCGAGGCGTTCCACAGCGCGACCGCACTGTCGATCCGGCGCAGAAAGTCCTGCGCGGCGGCACGATCCTCCGTGACAATAGCATCCGTGTGCTGGCTGCCATGGCGGGCGATGTGATCGAGCGCCCCGTCCACCCCGTCGACGACGGCGACCGAGAGCGTGGCATCCAGCCATTCGGTGTCGAAATCTCCCGCTTCCGCGGCACGCAGGCTCGGCACGATGGCCCGCGCATCGGGATCGGCACGGAAGTCGCAGCCCAGGGCGCGCAGATCGGCCACCAGCAGCGGCAGCAAGTCGCGGGCGGCGGCCCGGTCGACCAGCAGGGTTTCGGTGGCGGCGCAGATCCCGGTGCGCCGCATCTTTGCATTGGCGACGACGGCGCGCGCCATCGCCGGATCGGCGGCGGCATGGACGAAGGTGTGACAGAGGCCTTCGGCGTGCGCCAGCACAGGGACACGCGCGTCTCGTTGCACCCGCTCGACCAGCGACTTGCCGCCGCGCGGAATGATGAGGTCGATCAGGCCGACCGCACCGAGCATGGCGGCGACATAGGCGCGATCGGTCACGCCGGCGATCTGCACCGCCTGCTCCGGCAGGCCGGCGGCGCGCAGGCCCTGCGCGAGCGCCACATGGAGCGCTGCGGCACTGCGCGCACTGTCCGAGCCGCCGCGCAGGATCACCGCGTTGCCGGACTTGATGCAGATGCCGGCAGCGTCGGCGCCGACATTCGGGCGGCTTTCATAGATCATGCCGATGACGCCGATCGGCGCCGGGATGCGCGCGATCCGGAGCCCGTTGGGCCGCGTCCAATGGCCGAGATCGCGTGTCAGCGGGTCCGGCAATGCGGCCAAGGTCTCGAGCCCTGCGGCGATCGCCTCCACGCGGGGCGGGTCGAGGGCAAGCCGGTCGCGGAACGCCGGACCGGCCGTCGAAGCGGCAAGATCGGCGGCATTGGCCGCCAGGATTTGCGGGGCCTCGGTCCGGACGGCAGCAGCCATCGCCCGCAACGCGGCGTCGCGTTGGGCGGCGGACGTCTGGGCGAGCGCGCGAACCGCAAGCCGGGCGGAGGTCGCGGAGCGCTGCAATTGACGGGGGACGTCAGATTCAATGTGCATGGCGATTCATCCAAGTGCCACATTATGGCGCGGGCGGGGCGCGGCACCAATGGGGCTGTCCGCCCGCATCACCCCAATTCCCGCACGATCCGCATGATGAGAGGAGCACGTGACGGCACGCTGAAGCCCTGCCGCACACCCGGGTTCCGGCCTCGGGAAGGCGTATATCATAAATACGCAAATCAGCAAATTTATGGATGCCGCCGCTCTCTGCGGGCGGCAGCGGCCGGCGGCCTGCTTTAGCTGGACGGCGGGCCGCTCCCGCCGCACATTCGGCGACCATGCGACGGGCGGGAACGCGATCGCCGGCGACGTCATCGCAACTTCATACTCGGTCGCGGAGATTCGCTCTAACGGCTCGCGAATTATTGGTCATTCTTCCAGGGGTCTCATGCGTCAACGCAGAATGCGACTTGCCGCCGCCGGCGCGCTGTTTGCCGGTCTCGCGAGCTGGGGAGGCGGCACCTACGCTGCTGCCCCGACGGCGGGCGCCATAGCGCCAGCCGGGCTCGGTCACCCCAACCCGGCCGATGCGGCAGCGACCGCCACGCCGATCAAGCACCTGGTCGTGATCTATGACGAGAACGTCTCGTTCGATCACTACTTCGCCACCTATCCGAAAGCGGCCAATCCGCCGGGCGAGCCGGGCTTTACCGCCGCGGCAAACACGCCCCGGGTGAACAACCTGGCGACGGCCCACCTGCTGACCAACAATCCCAACGCCACCAACCACGAAAATGGCGCCGACGCCGCGGAGCCGTTCCGGCTTGATCGCACACAGGCCGCCACCGCCGACCAGAACCACGCCTACACGGCCGAGCAGCAGGCCTACGATCACGGCAAAGCCGATCTGTTCCCGAAATATACCGGCAAGGGCACACCAGGCGGCGTCGGCGCGTTCGGCACCAAGGGCCAGGTGATGGGCTACTTCGACGGTAATACCGTCGGCGCGATGTGGCGCTACGCACAGCGCTATGCGATGAGCGACAACGCCTACACCGACACCTACGGGCCGTCCACACCGGGCGCGCTGGAAGTCGTGTCCGGCCAGACCAACGGCATGCGGATCGTCGCGACAACCAAGAAGCCTTCCACACTCTCGGCCGTCTCCTACTATATCAAGGACGGCCAGGGCGGTCTGGCGATGATCAACGACGTCGACCCCGCCTATGATGTCTGCTCAAATCCGAAGAACCAGGTCATGATGGAAGGGCGGAACGTCGGCGATCTTCTGAACGCCGCCGGCATCACGTGGGGCGGGTTCATGGGCGGGTTCGACCTCGGTCGCAAGAACCCGAACGGCACCACCGGCTGCAAGCGCAGCACGCATTCCGCCGTCGTCGGCGCCAAGGTCACCGACTACATCCCGCACCACAACTGGTTCCAGTACTTCGCTTCCACCGCCAACCCGACCCATGCCCGGCCGCATGCGCTCGCCGATATCGGCTACAGCTTCGAGCATGACGGCACGACCAGGGATCCGGCGAACCACCAATACGGCCTGCGGGACTTCTACCGCGCAGTGCATGCGGGCAACTATCCGGCAGTCTCCTACATCAAGCTGCCCGCTTACCAGGATGCCCACGCCGGCTATTCCGATCCGCTCGACGAGCAGGCGGGGGTTGTGCGCCTGATCAACTTCCTGGAACATCAACCGGACTGGAAGAACACCGCGGTGGTGATCACCTGGGACGACTCGGATGGCTGGTACGACCATGTATTCGCCAAGACGACGAACCCGTCCTTCGACAAGCAGGCCGACCAGCTCGATGGGCCCGGCGTCTGCGGCAGCGGCACGCCGCTCCCCGGCGTGGCGGGAAAGCCGGTAAACGGGCGCTGTGGTCCAGGGACCCGCATTCCGTTCCTGGTGATCTCGCCCTGGGCGAAGTCGAACTTCGTCAGCCACACTGAAATCACCCAGGCCTCGGTGGTTCGCTTCATCGAGGACAACTGGCTGCACCGCGAGCGGCTTGGCGGCGGCGCGTTCGACGCAACGACCGGCTCGATCATGGACATGTTCGACTTCGCGTCCGGCGGCGGCCACGTGGCGCCGCTCTACCTGAGCCCGGTCACTGGCCTGGCGCGGACGGCGCACCGGTAGCGACTTCGGGCGGCCCTCGGCGGATGCGCTTCGTCCGACCAAGGCATCGACCGGGGCGCCCCCTGTGGCAACGTGTCGGTACCGGCTTGGTGCTCGCAGCACTGGTCGGTGCCGGCGCGGCCGTCGCCGCGCGAAGCCCGCTTCCCCTTCGTGCCCGGCTCCGTCATCCACGCGCCAGTTCCCTTATGGCGGAGGGAGAGAACCCCCACCCGGTTCGGCTGGTACGTCCGCCGATCGCTCCCCTGTCAGCCATGGCGCGGTTGGGGCGGCGGATATTCTTCGACCCCAGCCTGTCCGGCTCCGGGCGTCTATCCTGCGCGTCCTGCCACAGCCCGCAGCATGCCTACGGTCCACCCAACGCGCAGCCGGCGATGTTCGGCGGTCCGCACCTGCACCGCCAGGGCGTGCGCGCGGTCCCGTCGCTGATGTATCTGGAAAGACAGCCGAATTTCAGCATCGGCCCCGACAACGAAGAAAACGAGAACGTCAGCCTGGCGCGCATGGCGATGCGGGGGCAGCGCGCCGCCCGCGCCCGCAAGACCGCGCAGGACACCGCGGCGACCGCGGCCAACCTGGTGCCGCAAGGCGGCTTGTTCTGGGACGGACGGGCCAACACGCTGCAAAGCCAGGCGATGGGCCCGCTGCTCAGTCCGTTCGAGATGAGCGGCGGCAGTATCGAAAGGGTGGCGGCGCGGCTCCGGCAGGCACCCTATGCGGCCGGCTTCGTTCAATTGTTTGGGCCGGCGATCTTCTCCAGTCCGCGCATGACGGTGGCGGAAGCGCTGTTCGCGGTGGCGCGCTACGAGATCGAGGATCCGAGCTTCCATCCCTACTCCAGCAAGTACGATGCCTGGCTCGAAGGCCGGGCGCGCCTGACGCCGGCGGAGTTGCGCGGCTACAGGCTGTTCAACAACCCCCGCAAAGGCGACTGCGCCGCCTGTCATCTCGATCGGCCCAGCGGCGACGGCCGGCCGCCGCTGTTCACCGATCACCAGTTCGAGGCACTCGGCGTGCCGCGCAATCGGGTCCTGCAGGTCAACCGGAACCCGGCCTATTTCGACCTCGGCCTGTGCGGGCCGTACCGTACCGATATGGCTGCCCAGACGCGATATTGCGGACTGTTCCAGACCCCGACCTTACGCAACGTCGCGACAAGGCACGTGTTCTTCCACAACGGCGTCTATCACACGCTGCGGCAGGTTCTCGATTTCTATGACTTCCGCGACACCGAGCCGCAGAAGATCTATCCGCTCGGACCGAACGGAGATCCCGACAAATTCAACGACCTTCCCGCCCGGTATCGCGGCAACATCGACGCGACCGACCCGCCGTTCAACCGCCGCCCGGGCGCGCGGCCGGCGTTGAGCCCGACCGACGAACGCGATATCATTGCCTTTCTACAAATACTGACGGACGGCTACCGCCCCGCGACAGCACGTTAATTTCCCGGGGGCCCTCCAAGCCCGGCAGGACTTGAACCGCCGGGCCGCGCGATCCAGATTGAACGTATGGCTCAGCATCATGTTCCGCCGCAGATCGAGATGCGACTCGACGGCGGGGTCATTCGCCCCACCCCCTCCTGGCCGCTTCGGCTGGCCGGAGCCGCAATCGTGGTCGCCGTGCTGGCAGGGGTGATCGCCGTCGCGGCGCTTGCCTTCTGGCTGGCGGTGGCGCTGGTCCCGGTAGCCATAGTCGCCGGGCTGGTCGCCTGGGCGGCGATCCGCTTCCAGCTGTGGCGCGCCCGCCGCTCAGGCCGCGACTTCGGCGGCGGCGGCGACTTGTTCACCCACTAACCCGCATTCCTCGGCCAGCAGCGTGTAGGATCGACGGCGGGCCTCCGGGTCGTGTACCGTGGTCAGGACCGCGATTTCATCCACGCCGTGCGCGGCGGCCAAGGCACGCAGCTTCTCGCCCACCTCTGCTGCGGTACCGGCCAGGGCACGCTCTCGCAGCCGAGCGACCCGCACGCGCTCAGCGTCGGTATAGTCATGGGCCAGGGCTTCCTCCGGCGAGGGCAAAGGCGCGTAGATCCCGCGGTCCCGCCCCAGCCGCCAGAACGCCCGGGACGCGAACAGACGCTCCGCATCCTCCCTGGTCTCCGCCGCCAGCGCCCAGACGCAGAGCGCCGCATGAGGCACGGGATGGCGGGCACTCGGCCGATACTGGGCCCGATACTGGGCCAGCGCTTCCTCCGCGCCGCGGCCGTCGGTGATGAAATGAGCGAAGCAGAACGGCAGGCCGAAATAGGCCGCCACCTGCGCGCCGTAGTCGGAACTGCCGAGCATCCACACCTCGGGCGCGCCGGGTCCCCGCGGCTGGGCGACGATGTCGTGGAACGGGTGCCCGGACACCAGCGGCGCGCCCGTGAGCCAGGCCAGCAGGTCGCGTACCTGGGCGGGGAACTCCGCCGCCGCGGTCTCCGCCAACGGGTTGAGAGCAAAGGCGGTGCGCCCGTCGGATCCCGGCGCACGGCCAAGACCGAGGTCGATCCGTCCAGGCGCAATCGCTTCCAATACGCGGAACTGCTCGGCCACCTTGAGTGCGGCATAGTGCGGCAGCATCACGCCGGCGCTGCCCAGGCGGATGCGCGAGGTCGTGGCCGCCAGCGCAGCGAGCAGCACCTCGGGCGCGGTGCCGGCGATGGAGGCCGAGTTGTGGTGTTCCGCGACCCAATAGCGACGATAGCCCAGTGCCTCGCAATGCCGGGCGAGCGCGAGCGATTCGCGGATCGAGGTATCCGGCGAGCGACCGGTCACCACCGTGGATTGATCGAGCACCGAAAGCCGGAGCATGGCGGCAGTCCCTGTTGACGGAGGTCCGGCAAGATGGCGGGCGGCGCCTCCGCCGCGCAAGGGGCGCCCGCATCTGCGAGGCATTCGCATCGTTGCGAGCGTGACTTGACGTCGCCCCGCATGCCCGCACATAGGGCTCCATGCGCAATTTCTCCGACCTCTCCGAACGCGAAGTCCTTGCTCTGGCGATCGCCAACGAGGAGGAGGACGCCCGGATCTACGCCGATATCGCCGAGGGCCTGCGCGAGACCTACCCGGCCTCGGCGCGCGTCTTCTCGGAGATGCTGGCGGAGGAGGGCGAGCACCGCCGCCGCCTGATCGAGCTCTACCGGCAGAAGTTCGGCGAGCACATTCCTCTCGTCCGCCGCCAGGACGTACGTGGTTTCATCCAGCACAAGCCGATCTGGCAGATCCGCCCGCTCGGGCTCGACGCGGTGCGGTCGCTCGCCGAGAGCATGGAGTTGGAGACGCAGCGGTTCTATCGCCGCGCCGCCGCCCGCACGAGTGACGCCTCGATCCGCAGCCTGCTTGGCGACCTTGCCGACGCCGAGGCGAATCACGAGGCGATCGCCGAGCAACTGACGGCGAAGAACCTGACCGAGGGCGCGCGCGCCGAGGAAGACCATGCCGAGCGCCGGCAATTCCTTCTGCGCGTGGTGCAGCCCGGGCTTGCCGGGCTGATGGACGGCTCGGTCTCCACCCTGGCGCCGGTGTTCGCCTCCGCCTTCGCCACCGGCAACTCGTGGGATGCGTTCCTGGTCGGGCTGGCGGCCTCGCTCGGCGCCGGCATCTCCATGGGTTTCGCGGAGGCGCTGTCCGACAACGGCAGCCTCACCGGACGCGGCCAGCCGCTGGTGCGCGGCACGATCACCGGGCTGATGACCACCGTCGGCGGCATCGGCCACACGTTGCCGTTTCTGATCGGTAATTTCCGGACCGCCATCGCCTTTGCCATCGCGGTTGTTATCATCGAGCTGGCGGCGATCGCATGGGTGCGCTGGAAATATATGGACACACCGCCTATCTCGGCGGCGTTTCAGGTGATGGTGGGCGGCGCCCTGGTCTTCGCTTGCGGGATCCTGATCGGCAGCAGTTAGGAACCCCTTCCGCATGGCCCGAATCGACCCGGTGCGCGCCGCCGCAGCGCGCTACGATACAGCGACCATCGCGCTACACTGGACCACCGCGATCCTGGTGGGAATGCTCTGGATCGTCGGCCAGACAATCGATTTCTGGCCGCGCGGCCCCCTCCGCGTCGACTACCGGTCGTCCCACGTCCTTCTCGGCACGCTCCTGGGCGTCGTGATCGTTGTCCGCCTGATCTGGCGCGCGACCGGAGGACGGCGTTTGGCGGATGTCGAAGGCCCCCGCGTGATGGCGATCGCAGCACGGGCGGTGCACTGGACCCTCTACGTCCTGGTTTCCGCGGTCATCGTGCTCGGGCTGCTGACCGCATTCGCGCAGGGTCTCAACATATTCGGCTTATTCTCTCTGCCGTCATTCGCCCCCGGGAACCGGAACCTGGCGCATACCCTGTTCGACCTGCACAGCCTCGGCGCCAACGCGGTGTTGATTATCGCCGGCTTGCACGCCGCCGCGGCGCTGGCGCACCATTACCTGCTGCGTGACCCGACCTTGCGCCGAATGCTGCCGCGCCGATTCGCCAACTGACCGACGCGCCGATGGGGGCCTGCGCGGGCCGGTATGCCCGGCGCTGGTGACCGCGGCCGGCGGATGCTAGAGCGCTTGCAGCGTGAGGGCACGCTCGGCATGGACCCAACATGAACCTTCCCGTGGCACTTCCCGGC
This sequence comes from Rhodospirillales bacterium, assembly GCA_028869315.1. Lineage (GTDB taxonomy): Bacteria > Pseudomonadota > Alphaproteobacteria > Acetobacterales > Acetobacteraceae > JAJZVS01. The sequence goes on along the minus strand of JAGWSV010000031.1, from coordinate 10,934 downwards.
TGGCTCCCCTGGTGGGCCTCACTCGTGATCCTGGTGGCGGCCGGCCTTTGGGTGCTGGCGTTCATTCTGGTTCCATTCAGCGTGATCGGGGTGAAGGCCCGGCTCGAAGGGCTGGAAGCACGGCTGGACGAAATCCAGGAGGAGATCCGCACCCTGGCCCTTCGTCTGCCGGAGCAGGCGGTCACCATCCCGTTTGACGACGAATACACGATCCCTTCCCCGGCGATGCCCCACGCCGAAGCGTCGGCAGGTCCGTCGCGCCGCCAGCCGGGCCTCAGTCGCCCGCCCATCCCGCCGGCTCCGCCGGCGCCGCGCGCGCGGCGGGAACCGCTGGACGTTCCGCCACCACCCGCGCCACGCCCACTCCGACGGGAAGGTCGGGTCGAGCCGCATCTCGACCGTCGTTCGTGATCAACCGCCGCGCTGACGCGCAGACACGTCGTTCCGTCCCGGCGGCTTCCCACGGATACGGCCCATGGGGGCGGCCCGGGCGGCGGGGGTCAGTCGAAGCCGAGCGCGCGCGCGGCCGCCACATAGCCGCGCCGCCGATGCGGCGGCACCGGATGGCAGCCGGCGGCCCGCTCCAGCAGCATCCAAGCATCCTCCGTGGCACCCGCGGCCATGGCACAATCGAGAAAGAGTTGTTCGAGCACGTCCTGCTGCGCATGACTGCCGCCCAGCATGCGCATCGCTCCAAGTGCGGGCCGCATCAACGCCACCGCCTCGGCCGGCATGCCGCGCGCCGCGGCGACCACCGCCTCGCTGGCCGGCAGCGCCGCCGCACGCACCTGGGCTGCGATCGTGTCGCTTCCAGCGGCGCAATGGCGCATGGCGCGAAGAAACCGCTCGGCCGCGTCCCAGCGGTGAGTTGCAGCCAACGCCATCGCCCAATGCGGCAAGGTGAACGCGGAGAGGCAGTCACCGATCCGCGCTTCCGCCTTGTCGGCCAGTTCCTCCCAGCGCGCGCCGACATCGATGCCCTGGCGCGCGAGGCGGTAGAGCATGGAGACCGCGTTCTGTACGTCGATATAAAGGTCCGGCTGGGCCACGGTGAGCGGCGCGCCCAGGTCGCGGAACCCGGTATCGTAGAGCGCCAGCACGCGGTCGAACGCGCCTCGCTCGAAATGGAACAGCGCGGCGTGCCAATAGAGATGATGGCGGAGATTGTTGGCAGCCTCCCATCCCGGAGCGAGTTGCTCGATCCAGGCGACGCCCTCGGCGCGCCGCCCCTGCATTTCCAGAACATGCGCGACGCCATGCGCGGCCCAGACATCGGTGGGGTCGCGGGCGATCGCTTCGCGTCCGGCGGCTTCGGCTTCGGTGTAAAGCCCGCATTCCTCGAAGGCGAAGCAGCGGCAGGCAAGTAGGGCGGTGAAGCTGGCGGCATCGCGGTCCCAGTGTGGTTCAACAGCCAACACCGAGGCCCGCATGCGCTCCGGCCGTCCGAGCCAGAAGTTGACAAAATGGGCCAGACGAAAAGCGAGAGCATCGCGTGGATGGTCGGCCAGGATCTGCTCCCAGATCCGCACGGCACGATCCGCCATCCCAGCCAGCCACGCCTCCAGCGCGGCGAGATGCGCGCGCTCGCGCAAGGTGGCCGCGGCAAGCAATGGGCGGGCCCGGTCGGCGGCAGCGGCGGCGACAGGCAGCATCGCGGCATTGAACCCGAGCAGCGCGACATAACCAGACAGACACTGCCCCAGGCCAAAGCCGGGGTCAGCCGCCAGGGTAGCAGCGAGGCGCTGCGCAGTGTCCGCGCGGTAGCCGAGATAGGCGGCGATCGTCTGGTCCCAGGCCGCGGCAGCGGGGGCGGAATCGGTTGTCAATTCAAGCCCCTGAGCGTCGCGTTGCATGGCGGTGGCTTTCCCCGGATGGTTCTTCCCGCACGATCCCGTCCTGCATACCACATCGGCGGCATCGCGCTCTATCGGCGCGGCGCAGAGCCATGTCATCCCATGGCATGACATGAACAACGCGTTGCGATCACTTAAGTTCTGATCCATACAGGTAGGCACGTTGTGCGGCAGAACGCTGGCCTGCAGTTCGGCGAACCTGGAGTATCCTGAGCATGCCCTCTGCTCGATGGACTCGTGATCGTGCGTGATGCGGTGAACTTTGAATCGGGCGCGATTGGCGTGGCGCCCGGGATCATGCACGGAGCCGAGCGGCACGACCCAGCGGAGCCGAGCGCCGCGTACCGAAGCGGTGGGTTTGGCGCTGGTGGCGCCAACCTTGACCCGATACTGGTCTTTGGAGCCCCGCGATCCGGCACGACCTGGCTTGGAAAGATTTTCGACAGCCATCCGGATGTCCTGTACCGCCACGAACCGGATCTTGTGCAGTCCGATGACGGCTTGCCGTGGGTCTGCCCGCAGCCGATTTCGGCCGAGTTGCGCGGGATGGCGGCAGATTATCTTGACCGTCTGATCAGGACGGGGACGCTCAAGACCTCCGCCATTCGCCCCTCATTCCCTAAGAATTACCGCGGTCCGCTTCGTGGAGCGGCGCGGAACGGGTTGGTCCAGGCGATACGCGGCCTGCTTGCGCTACGGGTAGCGCCGCGTAGGATGGATCGGTTCCCCATTCCTGATCTTGTCAACAAGCGACCCGGGAAGCCATGGGTGGTGGTGAAGTCGGTCAGCGCTCACGGTCGCGCCCAAGCCTTCGCTCTGGCTGCGCCGCAGGCTCGCGTCGTCGTGATCCTGCGGGATCCCTGGGGCTACGTGAGTTCGGTTATGCGCGGCACAGCGCAGGGCAAGTTTGTCTCCGATGCGGTGCTCGACTGGATTCCAGGCTCGGAGACCGGCCGCCGGTACGGGCTCACGCTGGCGGAGCTGACGGAGATGCCCGTCGTGGAGCGGTTGGCCTGGAACTGGGCCGCGATGAACGAAGCATTTCTTGATGCCTTCGGCGATCGACCGAACGCCCGCATGATCCGTTACGACCTGTTATGCGAGCGGCCAGCCCCTCTTGCACGCGAGATTTTCGACTTCGTCGGCCTGCCCTGGCATCGGCAGACCGAGGCGTTCATCGCGCAGAGCACGACCTTCCGTGGCGCGGAACGCTACTATGGAGTATTCCGCGACGCCTCGCAGGCGCCGCATCGTTGGCGCCACGAAATGCCGCTTGGGGATCAACGACGTGTGGACGCGATCCTGCAACGAACCAGGCTCGCCCGGTATTGTCCTGATCTGGGATCCGACGTTACCCAGTGTCCTGTTTCTGAAAATTCCTGCATGTCAGGGACAGGACAGTGAAAACTGGGGAGCTCGTATCCCGATGGATGACAACGCTATTCGTGATTCGGGACACTAGGACCGCGACACTCACAGTATCCGAAACATTGAAGGCCGAGCGCGATTTCTGCCTTTATACCGATTGACGGAGCAGTACGCAGAAATCTGCACAATCGGTTTACCGCCGGCTCTACAGAGCCGATTGTCGTTGACAATGCTGTCCGTATCCAGGAGACCACGAGTGTTCGCTAAATCGCGTGTGTCCTGCACGGGTTTGTTGTTAATTTGCATCGTTATTCGATGCGTCGCCGCCCGAAAAGGATGACGACGCTCGCGCGGGATGATGGGACGGTCTTACGGGGTCCAGGATCCGATGACGACATTTCGAGACTTTGCCGGCACCCTCCGATTTTTCCGTCAGCCGCATGGGAAAAGAACCCATGGCAGATCACCGGGCAGTTTTGTTCCTCTCGTTGCGTCAAAGAGTGCGCGGCGCACGCCTGAGCGTTCCCTTCCATATACCGGTTCCGGACCTAGTGACCACCCGGTGTTTCTGTTTACCGTGCATCGTTCCGGTGGCACCTTGCTCTCCCGCCTCCTCAATTGCTTTCCGGATCTGGTGATCTGGGGAGAGCATGCCGGTTTTCTCAATAAGCTTGCGGAAGCATACGCCCTGCTTGCCGACCACGCCGGCCTAATGCAGCGGACGCCCGTTGCGATTGCCCGCTATCTCGCATTCGACGCTCGGGCCCGGGCTGGTTTCGACCCCTGGGCGAACCCGTTCGGACCCGACGATTTCGTCACGCAATGCCGCCGCCTGCTGAGGGATCTGTTCACGCATGGCGTGCCTCAGGACCAACGATGGGGTTTCAAGGAAATCCGCTATCACGACCCGAAACTGCTGGCATTCCTGGATGCGGTGTTTCCACTGGCGCAGGGTGTGGTCCTGACCCGCGATCCGGTGGAGCTTTGCATCTCCAACATGCTGGCCGCCTGGGCGCTGGAACGCCTGGAAGCAGCGGGAGTGGATCGTGACCGGGCGGAATTCCTGCGCGCGGTGGAAGACTGCCTCTATGCTATCGTGGCGATCGAACGGAACCTCAAGGCAGTCATGCTTGGCCGAGCCGACCGGGTGATCACCGTACGCTACGAGGCGCTGTGCGAAAGCCCCTCCACCGAGTTAGAGCGGGTCATAAAGTTCCTCGGCCTTGCGGTTGATCGGCCGATCCAGGCGCGCCTGGACCATGTGCTCGCCCACGTCACCGGGGGCACCGAGCGCCGATCGGACGCGTCGAACCGCCAAGGGTGGCTCGCGGCAGCCCCGATCCGCGACGCCGCCATGTCCCTGCTTCCGCGGGTACGCGAGATGATCGCGCGCGACGGCGCGGACCGGGCGCGGTTGCGCGGCCTTGGACCGAAGGGCGGATACTGCTATCTGCTCGGCGACCACCACGTTGGAGATCCGGGTATTTCCACCCTGTTCTGAATTTCTGCAATGCGCTGGCGTCCTGCCCCTGGAATGCCCTCGCATTTCAGGGGCAGGGCGCTGAAAACATAGAACTCGTGGCCCGATGCCAAAGGGCACTTCCGTCCGTTGGCTAGGACCACAAAACCAGGCCCCGTGCTCAGAAACATGCTGAATCATCCGAATCAATCAGAGAGCTAGCCCCCGCAATGCAACGCGATCAAGCGTGGCCGCGAGCGTTTCCTACGAACAGGTCAATGTCTCCCTTACCGCTCATCCTGGTCCCGATCTGGTAACCGCCCCTTACAATGCCCCCCAATTTTCCGGCCCATCTGCGCGCCCTCGAAGCCGAAAGCCTGCACATCCTGCGGGAGGCTGCAGCCCAGACGGCACGTCCGGTCCTGATGTACTCGATCGGCAAGGATTCTTCGGTCTTGTTGCATCTCGCCCGCAAAGCATTCCATCCGGCGCCCTCGCCATTCCCGTTGTTGCATATCGATACCACCTGGAAATTCCGCGAGATGATCGCATTCCGCGATGCCATCGCAGCGCGTTACAGGCTGGACCTGCGGGTGCACACCAATCCGGACGGCCTGCGTCAGAACGTCAACCCGTTCGACTATGACCCTGGAATCTATACCCGGATCATGAAGACCGAAGCCCTGAAGCAGGCGCTCGACGCCGGCGGCTACGACTGCGCCATCGGCGGTGCGCGACGAGAGGAAGAGCGGTCACGCGCCAAGGAACGTATCTTCTCGGTGCGCGGCCCCGATCATGTCTGGGACCCGAAACGCCAACGGCCGGAACTCTGGCATCTCTACAACGGCCAGCGCGCACCCGAGGAGACGTTGCGGGTATTCCCGTTGTCGAACTGGACCGAGCTTGACGTGTGGACGTACATTCTTGCTGAGGAGATCGACGTGGTCCCGCTCTACTTCGCGGCGCCGCGGCCGACGGTGGAGCGCGACGGGACGCTGATCGTGGTGGACGACGCGCGGATGCGGCTGCGGCCCGGTGAAACACCAGTGACCAGGATGGTGCGTTTCCGCTCGCTTGGCTGCTACCCGCTGTCGGCGGCGGTCCTGTCGGACGCAGCCGACCTCCCTGCTGTCATCGCCGAGATGCGCAGCACGCGGTCATCGGAGCGCGCCGGCCGGTTGATCGACCGCGACCAGGATGCGTCGATGGAACTGAAAAAGCGCGAGGGCTACTTCTGATGCCGGAGCAGCTCCTGCGCGTCCTCACCTGCGGCAGCGTCGACGACGGCAAATCCACTTTGATCGGGCGGTTGCTGTTCGAATGCGGCGCCGTACCGGACGATATCCTGGCGGGGCTGGAGGAAGACAGCCGGCGCTTCGGAACCGTGCCGGATGATCTCGACTTCGCATTGCTGGTCGACGGCCTGGCCGCCGAGCGGGAACAGGGCGTCACCATCGACGTCGCCTATCGCTACTTCGAAACCCCGCTTCGCCGCTTCATCCTCGCCGACGCCCCCGGCCACCAGCAATACACGAGGAACATGGCCACCGGCGCCTCCACCGCAGAGGTCGCAGTGCTGCTGGTCGATGCGACAAAGGGCGTGTTGGCGCAGACGCGGCGGCATGCGGCGATCGCCGCGCTCATGGGCGTGCGGCAGTTCGTGCTGGCGGTAAACAAAATGGATCTCGCCCGCTTCGCCGAAGCTCCGTTCGCAGAGGCTGCGGCGGAGGTTCGCACTTTGCTCGACCGTCTGGGCGGCCACAACCTGACCGCTATCCCGGTGGTGGCGCGCGACGGGGACAACGTCACCCGGCCGAGCGCCCGGATGGCTTGGTATCATGGTGTTTCCTTGCTCGAGGCGCTGGAGGCGGCTCCCATCCCGCTCCCGCCAGCGGCTGGGCCGGCTCGGCTGCCCATCCAGGTCGTCTTGCACCCCAATGCCACATTCCGCGGCTATGCCGGCACGGTGTTGGGCGGCGGCCTGAGAGTGGGCGACACCGTTGTAAACGCCGGCGCCAGCACCTCCGCGCGCGTCGCCCGGCTTGCGAGTATGGACGGAGACCGGGACGCGGCAGCACCGGGAGACGCTGTCACCGTGGTGCTCGACCGGGAGATCGACGTCTCCCGCGGCGACGTGCTCGCCACCGCGCCGGCACCGGAGCCGACGCAGCAGATCACCGCGCGCGTCGTGTGGATGGACGATACCGCCCTGTTCCGCGGCCGGGCGTATCTGCTGATGCTCGGCGCGGCCACCAGCGTCGCCACCGTGACCGATATTGCCGGTCGGCTCGACCTCGACCGGATGGCGGAAGAGCCGACGCGCGCACTGGCGGGCAACGAGATTGGCACCGTCACCTTATCGCTGGCACAGCCATTGGTCTGCGAAACCTACGCGACCAGCCGCGAGCTCGGCGGGTTCATCCTGATCGACCGGTTGACACGGGCCACCGTGGGGGCCGGGATGATCATTCGCATCCAGCCGAACGGGCGGGCAATCTACTGGCACCGGCTCGACGTGGACAAGGCCGCCCGGGCAGCTCTCAAGGGGCAACGGCCAGCCGTGCTCTGGTTCACCGGTCTTTCCGGCGCGGGCAAGTCCACCATCGCCAACCTGGTGGAACGGCGTCTGCAGGCACTCGGGCTGCACACCATGAGCCTCGATGGCGACAATATCCGCCACGGGCTGAACCGTGACCTCGGATTCACCGAAGCGGACCGGGTGGAAAACATCCGCCGCATCGCGGAGGTGGCAAAGCTGTTCGTCGACGCGGGCCTGATCGTGCTCGTCTCCTTCATTTCTCCCTACCGCGCCGAGCGCAACATGGCGCGCGAGCGGGTCGCAGTCGGCGAGTTCCTGGAAATCTTTGTCGATACCCCGGTGGAGGAGTGCCGTCGGCGCGACCCCAAAGGGCTCTACGCGCGGGCCGATGCCGGGCAGTTGCGGAACTTCACCGGCGTCGATGCGCCCTATGAAGCCCCGGACGCCCCCGAGCTTCGGCTGCGTACCCTGGAGGCAGAACCGGAACGGCTGGCCGAGCAGGTCGTGGCGGAGTTACGGCAACGTGGGATCATTACCTGACCGCGCCGCTACGGCGGCCAAGCTCGCAAGCCTGGCGGACGACATCCGGGCCTGCCGCGCCTGCGCCAGACACCTGCCGCTGGGGCCACGCCCGGTGTTCCGCGCCGCAGCCACCGCGCGGGTGCTGATCGCCGGTCAGGCCCCGGGAACCCGGGTGCACGAAACCGGGATTCCCTGGAACGATCCGTCTGGGGAACGGCTGCGGCGCTGGCTCGGTCTGTCCGCCGACGTGTTCTATGACGAGACGCGAATTGCCGTCGTGCCGATGGGATTCTGCTATCCTGGCCGCCTGCCGCGCGGCGGCGACGCCCCGCCACGTCCCGAATGCGCGCCGCTCTGGCGCGCGCGACTGCTGGCGCTGTTGCCCGAGCTGCGCCTGACCTTGCTGGTGGGCAGCTACGCCATCGCCGATGCCTTGGGTCCGGGGCCGATGACCGCGCAGGTCCGGCGGTTCCGCGCGCTGCTGCCGGGCCGCTGCGCACTGCCGCACCCGTCCTGGCGGACCCTCGCCTGGGAGCGGCGGAACCCTTGGTTCGCTGAGGAGTTGTTGCCAACCATGCGCACCGCGCTGGCCACGGCACTGGATGGCGAGATCCGGCGTGATCCGGCCCTTGTCGAAATCGCGTGACGCGGCAGGCGCGCCCGCGGCGCCGCGGCTTCGTTACGCGACCAGAGGAGCCCGCTCGGCGGCCGCACGGGCCCATGCAGCGTCTGCGTCTTCGTCGAAGAGTTCGGTCAGTTTCTTCATCATCGTGCCACCGAGTTCCTCGGCATCGACGATGGTCACCGCACGGCGGTAATAGCGGGTCACGTCGTGGCCGATGCCGATGGCGATCAACTCCACCAGTTCGCGGCTCTCGATATCGCGGATCACGTCGCGCAGGTGCTTTTCGAGATAGTTGCCAGGGTTCACCGACAGCGTCGAATCATCCACCGGCGCGCCGTCGGAAATCACCATCAGGATGCGCCGGTGCTCGGGACGCGCCAGCAGGCGACGGTAGGCGAACAGGAGCGCCTCGCCGTCGATGTTTTCCTTCAGCAGCCCTTCACGGAGCATCAACCCGAGATTCTTGCGCGCCCGGCGCCACGGCTGATCCGCCGCCTTATAGATGATGTGGCGGAGGTCGTTCAGCCGCCCGGGATTGCGCGGCTTGCCGTCCTGCACCCACTTCTCCCGCGACTGCCCGCCCTTCCAGGCGCGCGTGGTGAAGCCGAGCACTTCGACCTTCACCGCGCAGCGTTCGAGGGTGCGGGCCAGGATATCGCCGCACATCGCCGCCACGGTAATCGGCCGGCCGCGCATCGAACCGGAATTGTCGATCAGCAGGGTTACGACGGTGTCGCGGAACTCCATCTCCTGCTCACGCTTGTAGGACAGCGCCTGCATCGGGTTCACCACCACGCGCGACAGACGCCCTGCGTCCAGCAACCCCTCGTCGAGGTCGAATTCCCAGGCACGGGTCTGCTGCGCCAGCAGGCGACGCTGCAGACGGTTGGCAAGCTTGGAGATGACGCCCTGCAGGTGCTGCAACTGCTGATCGAGTTGCTGGCGCAGGCGTGTCAGCTCGTCGGCGTCGCAGAGATCCTCGGCCGAGACCTCCTCGTCATACTGACGGGTATAGGCACGGTACGCGGTGCCGTCATCGGCGCTCGGGCGTTCGCGCCGCGGCTGCGGGCCGCCGGGTCGGTCGTCGCCTTCGGCGATGGCGGCTTCCTCCTCGGATTCCTCGCCGGTGTCATCGGCGGCCTCGCCTTCCATCTCCTCCGGCTGGGCCCCCAGCATGCTTTCCTGGTCGGACTCCGACTGGCCCTCCCCCTGTTCGGGGTTGTCCTGCTCGCCGGATTGCTCGCCACCCTGCTCGCCGTCCTGGTCCTGATCCTCGGGTTCGGCATCCGCCTCGGCCTCGGCCAGTTCCATCGCGGCGAGCAATTTGCGCGCCGCCCGGGTGAAGGCGCGCTGATCTTCCTGGGTGCGGCCCAGTTCGGTCAGTGCTGCCTCGGCAGCGGGATCGAGGCTGGTGCGCCACAGGTCAAGCACCCGTCGCGCCGCCTCCGGTGCCGCCTGGCCCGACATCCGTTCGCGGGCGAGCAGCGACAGCGCGGCGGTGACCGGCAGTTGGTCCTTCCGCGTCATGCGGTCGTAGCCTTCGGTCTCGCACTCCTCCGAGAGCTTGGCGCGGAGATTGGCGGCCACGCCCGCCATATGGCGGGCACCGACCGTCTCCACCCGCGCCTGCTCCAGCGCGTCGTACACGTCCCGTGCCTCGCGCCGGTTTGGCATACGGGCGTTGTGCACGGCGTCGTCGTGATGACGCAGCCGCAGCGCGATCGCATCCGAGGCGCCGCGGAGCTTGGCCATCTCCGTGGGCGGCAAGGCGCGGGTCGGCAGCGGTAGGCGGGCGCGCTTGCCGGAAACGCCCGACGGGCCGGGCTGGAAGTTTACCTGCACATCGGGAACTTCGGCGATCGCGCGCAGCACGCCGGCGGTCGCGCGTTTGAAGTCCTCGGTGCGGGCGTTGTCCTTGGTGGTGGCGCTCATGCCAACGAGCTCATCCCATCTTGCGCGCGAACGCCCCGGTCGGAATCTCTTCGTTGAAGCAGCGCTGGTAGTATTCCGCCACCGTACTGCGTTCGGCCTCATCGCACTTGTTGAGGAACGTCATGCGGAAGGCGAAGCCGATATCGCCGAAGATCCGCGCGTTCTCCGCCCAGGTGATCACGGTACGCGGGGACATCACGGTGGAGATATCCCCGTTGATGAAGCCGGCGCGGGTCAGGTCGGCCAGCGCCACCATCGCCTCCACCTGCTTCTTCATCTTCGTGTCGGAGGCCGCGACGCCCATCTTCGACAGGACGATCCCGGTCTCCATCGCGTGCGGCAGGTAGTTCAGGGTGGCGACGATGTTCCAGCGGTCCATCTGCCCCTGATTGATCTGCTGCGTGCCGTGATAGAGCCCGGTCGTGTCGCCGAGACCGACCGTGTTCGAGGTCGCGAACAGCCGGAAGCTCGGGTGCGGGCGGATCACCCGGTTCTGGTCGAGCAGGGTGAGCTTGCCCTCGACCTCCAGCACCCGCTGGATCACGAACATGACGTCGGGGCGTCCGGCATCGTATTCGTCAAAGCACAACGCCACCGGATGCTGCAAGGCCCAGGGCAAAAGACCCTCGCGGAATT
>JAGWSV010000239.1 GCA_028869315.1 Rhodospirillales bacterium | reverse complement strand
TGACGCCGCGGCGGATCGAATGCGCGAACTGCCCGAGTCCGATCGATGCGGAGTCGCCGTCGCCGGAGACGCCGAGATAGATCAGGTCGCGGTTGGCCAGATTGGCCCCGGTCAGCACCGAGGGCATCCGTCCGTGCACCGAGTTGAACCCGTGCGAGGCGCCCAGAAAATAGGTCGGCGTCTTGGACGAGCAGCCGATGCCCGACAGCTTGGCGATCCGGTGCGGCGGCAGATCGAGCTCGAAACACGCACGCACGATGGCGGCGCTGATCGAGTCATGCCCGCACCCAGCGCAAAGGGTCGAGATGGCGCCTTCGTAGTCGCGGCGCGTGAAGCCGAGGGCGTTCCGCTCCAGCGCCGGGTGGTGCAGCTTCGGCTTCGGCAGGAATGTCATGGCGTGGCAATCCTTTTGGCAGTCCCTTGGGCAGCCGCCTTGGCAATGGCGCCGGCGATGAAGCGCGCGGTGATCGGTGAGCCGTCAAAATGAACGACGCGGACCAGCCGGGCGGGGTCGATCTCAAGCTCGTTGATCAGCAGGGTGCGCAACTGCCCGTCGCGATTCTGTTCCACCACGAACACCTGGTCATGGCACTCGATGAAGCGGCGCACATCGTCGTGGAACGGGAACCCGCGCACGCGCATGAGGTCGACCGGCACTCCCTGTTCGGCGAGCAGCAGATCGGCTTCCGACATCGCCGGGCTGGTGGAGCCGAAATAGATCGCACCGAGTCGCGTCGCTTCACCCGCCTCGCGGATCACCGGGTGCGGCACCAGCGACTTTGCCGTGTCGTGCTTGCGCAGCAGGCGTTCCATGTTGTCGGCGTAGGCGGCGCCCTGCTCGGTGTAGCGGGCGTAGCGGTCCTTCGACGTTCCCCGCGTGAAATAGGCACCGCGGGTCGGATGGGTGCCGGGGTAGGTGCGGAAGGGAATACCGTCGCCATCGACGTCGAGATAGCGGCCGAACTCCTTGCCCGCTTCCAGCTCCGCCGCCGTCATCACCTTGCCGCGGTCCATCCGACGGCTGTCGTCCCAGGCAAACGGCCGGCACAGCCGCTCGTTCATGCCGATATCGAGGTCGAGCATGACGAACACCGGGGTTTGCAGCCGGTCGGCGAGATCGAACGCCTGCGCGCCCATCTCGAAGCACTCGTGCGGATCCTCGGGGAACAGCAGCACGTGCTTGGTGTCGCCGTGCGACGCGTAGGCGCAGGCGAGGATGTCGCATTGCTGGGTTCGCGTGGGCATGCCGGTAGAAGGCCCGGCGCGTTGCACGTCGAAGACCACCGCCGGAATCTCGGCGAAATAGGCGAGGCCGAAGAATTCCTGCATCAGCGAGATGCCCGGACCGGAGGTCGCGGTGAAGGCGCGGGCGCCGTTCCAGGCCGCGCCGATCACCATGCCGATCGAGGCCAGCTCGTCCTCGGCCTGCACGATCGCGAATCGGTTCTGCCCGGTCGCCTTGTCGACCCGGAGCCGCTGGCAGTACCGGCCGAACGCTTCGGCCAAGGAGGAGGAGGGCGTGATCGGATACCAAGCCGCCACCGTCGCGCCGCCATACACCGCGCCCAGCGCGGCGGCGGCGTTGCCGTCGATCGAAATGCGGTCGCCTACCGCGTCCGCGCGGCGGATCCGCAGCCCGATCGGGCAGCGAAGATGTTCGAGCGCGTAGTCCCGCCCCATGTGCAGCGCCGCGACATTCGGCGCGATCAGCGCGTCCTTGCCGCGAAACTGTTCGGAGAACAGGCTCTCGATCACTTTCGGATCGATATCGAGAAGCGCCGACAGCGCCCCGACATAGACGATATTCTTGAACAACTGCCGCTGGCGCGTGTCCGAATACGCGCGGTTGGTCAGTTCGGTCAGCGGCATCCCCAGCCTGACGATGTCGTCACGAAACTTCGATTCAGGGATCGCCCGGGTCGAATCGTAGAACAAGTACCCGCCCGGCTCGATGGACGCGACGTCCTGGTCCCAGGTCTGCGGGTTCATCGCCACCATCAGGTCGACGCCCCCACGGGCACCCAGATGCCCGGCTTCCGACACCCGCACCTCATACCAGGTGGGCAGGCCCTGGATGTTGGACGGGAAGATGTTGCGCGGCGCCACCGGCACGCCCATGCGCAGGATCGACTTGCCGAACAGCGTATTGGCGCTGGCCGACCCCGATCCGTTGACGTTGGCGAACTTGACAACGAAATCGTTGATCCGTTCGAGGCCCGGGACGTCACCCCGAGAGGCGTCGATCAGCGCTTGTGACATGCGTGCTGTCCCGCTTGTGCCATGTCATAGAGAAAACGCTGCATGTCCCACGCGCCGGTCGGGCAACGTTCGGCACACAGGCCGCAGTGCAGGCAGACGTCCTCGTCCTTGACCATCATCCGCCCGGTCTTCAGCGCGCCGGAAACATAGAGCGCCTGGGTCAGGTTCGCCGCCGGCGCGTTGAGCCGGCCGCGCAGCTCCGCCTCCTCGCCGTCGGGCGCGAAGGTGATGCAGTCAACGGGGCAGATGTCGACGCAGGCATCGCACTCGATGCACAGCTTGTCGGTGAAGACCGTCTGCACGTCGCAGTTCAGACAGCGCTCGGCTTCCTTGAAGGCCAGCTGGTCGTCGTACCCAAGCTCGACCTCGGCGGTGATGTCGGCGAGCGCCAGAGCCTTCTCCCGATGCGGCACCGCAACGCGACGGTCGAGCGTGACGGCGTTGTCGTAGCTCCACTCGTGGATACCCATCTTCTGGGACATGAGCGTGGCATTGGCCGGCGGGCGGTCACGCACGTCCTCGCCCTGGCAGAACCGGTCGATCGAAATCGCGGCCTGATGGCCGTGCGCCACCGCCCAGATGATGTTCTTCGGCCCGAATGCCGCGTCGCCGCCGAAAAACACCTTCGGATGGGTCGAGCCCATGGTGACCTCATCGACCACCGGCATGCCCCAGCGATCGAACTCCAGCCCGGCGTCGCGTTCGATCCAGGGGAAGGCGTTCTCCTGCCCCACCGCGACCAGGACGTCGTCGGCAGGCACGTGCCGGTCGGGTTCGCCGGTCGGCACCAGGCGCCGACGGCCGTTCGCGTCGTACTCCGCCCGCACCGTCTCGAACGTTACCCCGGTGAGCCGCCCGTTGGCGTGGGTGAACGCCTTCGGCACCATCCAATTGAGGATCGGAATGTCCTCATGCATCGCGTCCTGCTTCTCCCAGGGGGATGCCTTCATCTCCTCGAAGCCGGAGCGGACGATGACCTTCACGTCCTCGCCGCCCAGGCGGCGGGCGGTGCGGCAGCAATCCATCGCGGTGTTGCCGCCGCCCAGCACGACCACCCGCCTGCCGATCCGGTCGATATGCCCGAACGACACCGAAGACAGCCAATCGATGCCGATATGGATGTTCGCCGCCGCCTCCTGCCGCCCCGGGATCGGCAGGTCGCGCCCGCGCGGGGCGCCGGAGCCGACGAACACCGCGTCGTAGCCTTCGGCCAGGAGCGACGTCAGGCTGTCGATCCGCCGGCCGAGCCGCAGCTCGATCCCGAGCTCGACGATGTAACCCACTTCTTCGTCGATCACGCTGGCCGGCAGGCGGAAACGGGGAATCTGGCTGCGAATCATGCCGCCGGCGCGGGAATCTCCGTCGAACACCACGCAGCGATAGCCAAGCGGGGCAAGGTCGCGCGCCACCGTGAGCGAGGCCGGACCGGCGCCGATCAGGGCCACCGTCTTGCCGTTATGCTGCGCCGCGGGAGCCGGCATCAACGCGCGGACATCGCCCTTGTAGTCGGCCGCGACCCGCTTGAGGCGGCAGATGGCAACCGGCGCCTCCTCCACCCGCCCGCGCCGGCAGGCCGGCTCGCACGGCCGGTCGCAGGTGCGGCCGAGGATGCCGGGGAAGACGTTGGAATCCCAATTGATCATGTAGGCGTCGGCGTAGCGCCGCGCCGCGATCAGACGGATGTATTCAGGGACCGGCGTATGTGCCGGACAGGCCCACTGGCAATCCACGACCTTGTGGAAATACTCGGGGTCCCGAATATCGGTCGGCTGCAAACCCGGACTCTCCCTCATGACCCGCATCTTGTCGCCATAGCGGGCTGGGTTTGTGGGGCCGAAGCCCGGCGCCGTCAACTCCGCCGCCGCCATGCTGCGGTGCAGCCAGAAAGCGGGGTGCGACGCCGGCGTTCCCGCGGGAGAGACGGAGCGCCGGCGTCGCGAAGGATCAGAACAGAACCCCCGCCTCCAGCAGGAAGGTGGCCTGGTTTCGACCGGTCCCGTTGCTGCCATAGGCGACGGACCCTGGCGTGCCGACCCTGGTCAGGTGGATCAGCCCGATATCGCCCCGCATGAACAGATGTTTGTATTGCCAGGTGGGGGCGATTGAAAGTCCGTAGCCCTGCGATCCCGGATTGAGAAACCAGGCATCCGACCCGTTGCTGGAGAAATATTCCACCCAGCCGCCCAGCGAGTACGGCGACTTGCCGAACTGATAGCTGGCGAACAGCGCGGCGCCGAAATTGCTGGAATAGTCGGTCAGCCCGACCGACGGGTCGGCCTTCGCCCAGACGTACTGCACTTCGGGCACCAGGTTCAGGTTGCCCATCGTGAAGCTGTAGTAGCCGCCGATCACCGAGGAGTTGGCGAGGTTCGCCACCCCTTGCGCCCCGACCGTCGCGGCCGAGGAGTTGTACGACAGCGTGGAGCTGCCGTAGAACCGGGCGCCGAGCCCGGTCGTTCCGAGATTGGTCGATCCGTAAAGGGTCAGCACATTGTTGTCGTTGATCGTATAGGTGGCGAGCAGCTGCAGGTAGTTCCACACCTGGGTATCGAAGCCATCGCCGAAGGTGACGGTGCCCGAGACCGGCCCCATCGTGTAGGTCGCCGTCACCCCGGTGCTCTGCGAATTCTCGACGTAGAACAGGTCGGTGGTCAGCAGGTTGCTGTTCTGCCAGTCGACGCTCGATTCGAACCCTTCGAGGGACGCTACGTGGCCGGCCGAAATGCTGAAATTCGAGGTCGGCGCCAGGGTCAGGTAGACGGCGCGCAGCGGCCCGGTGGCGTAGGTCTGAACCGACGTCGCGCCCGGTTTCGTGCCGAGGGTCAGCGACGCGGTGGAGCCGGCCTGGATGGTGAACTGCACCAGCCCGTCGGCCTTCTGCAACTGGACCAGCCCGTTCATGAACTCGAAGCCGGCGCTCCGATCGCTGCCCAGCAGCCCCTGGCTCAACTCGCTCCCCGCGCCCGTCAGCGCGTAGGCATATCCGTCCGCACCGCCGCTGAGTTGCAGCTTGCCGAGCGGCCCGCCGTCGAAAGTGATCGGCGGCGGCGGGGTCAGCGCCCACGCCGATGGCATCGCGGTCAACGCGAAGGCCGGCGCGGCAACCCAAACCGCCAGCACTGCCCGGGACGCCCCGGATCTCAGTCTGGTCCCCTGAAGCATATTGAGTCTCCTTCGATCTTATTCTTTCGGACCCGGGACGGTCGGCCCGGCGGGAAGGTGGGGCGCCCGCGACCGGGCGCCCCCGTTGCGGGAAAGGATCAGAAGATCTGTTCGCCGTGCAGCACGAGATCGAGGCCCTCGCGCTCCTCCTCCTCGCCCACGCGCAGACCGACCAGCGCCTTGGTGACCATCAGGAGAATGAAGGTCATCACGCCGCTGTAGATAAGCGTGGTCAAAACCGCGACCGCCTGCGATTCGAACTGCGGCAGCCCGGCCTTGGCGGCTCCGCCCGACAAGGGGCCGTAGGCGAGCACGCCGGTCAGCAGCGCGCCGACGATACCCCCGACCCCGTGCACGCCGAACGCGTCGAGGCTGTCGTCGTAGCCCAGCAGGTGCTTGAGGCTGGTAGCGGACCAGAAGCAGATCACGCCAGCGGCGACGCCGATGATCAGCGCGCCGCCCGGCAGCACGAAGCCCGAAGCCGGGGTGATCGCCACCAGCCCGGCCACGGCACCGGATGCCGCGCCCAGCACCGACGGCTTGCCCTTGCTGCCCCACTCGGCAAAGGTCCAGGCCAGCGCGGCGGCGGCGGTCGCGATCTGCGTCACCGCCATCGCCATGCCGGCACGGCCGTTCGATGCCACCGCCGAGCCCGCGTTGAAGCCGAACCAGCCCACCCACAACAGCGACGCGCCGATCACCGCATAGGAAACATTATACGGCGCCATATTGTCCTGGCCGTAGCCGACCCGCTTGCCTAACACGAGCGCGCACACCAGACCTGCGATCCCGGCGTTGATGTGCACCACCGTGCCGCCGGCGAAGTCCGCCGCGCCGGGCAGGCCGAACACGCCCGCCCCCAGCCAGCCATCCGAGCTCCAGACCCAGTGCGCGATCGGCGCGTAGACCAGCAGCGACCATAGGGTCATGAAGATGCACATGGCGCTGAACTTCATGCGGTCGGCGAACGCGCCCGCGATCAGTGCCGGGGTGATGATCGCAAACGTCATCTGGAACATCATGAAGACCGACTCGGGGATGGTCTGCGGCACCGATCCGCCGAGCAGGAAGGCCTTGTCCCAGTTCTTCTCCATGCCTGACAGCATGAAGCGCGAGAAGTCGCCGATGTAGGGATTACCGTTGGTGAAGGCGAGCGAATAGCCCGCCACCGTCCATGCCACCGTCACCAGGCAGCAGATCATGAAGGACTGCATCATGGTGGCAAGGATGTTTTTCTTCCGCACCATGCCGGCGTAGAACAGCGCCAGGCCGGGAATGGTCATCATCAGCACCAGCGCGGTGCTGGTGAGCATCCAGGCGGTATCGCCAGGGCTGAGTTTGGGTATGGGCGGCGGAGCGGCGGCAAACGCCGGCGCAGCGGCCAGCAGCGCCGGCAGCAGGCCGGCGGCTCCCCAGGCGAGGCGGGATCGCTTCATCGTTTTTGTTTCCTCGGATATGGCTAGGTCGGAGTCAAAGTGCCGCGTCGTCCGTCTCGCCAGTGCGGATGCGCACCGCGCGCTCAAGATCGATGACGAAGATCTTGCCGTCGCCGATCTTGCCGGTGTGGGCGGATTTCACGATCGCCTCGATCACCTGGTCGGCGAGGTCGGCGGCGACGGCGACCTCGATCTTCACCTTGGGGAGGAAGTTCACGTGATACTCCGCGCCGCGGTAGATCTCGGTCTGTCCCTTCTGTCGGCCGAAGCCCTTCACTTCGGAGACGGTCAGGCCTTGCACGCCCAGCGGGGTCAGCGCCTCGCGCACGTCGTCCAGCTTGAACGGCTTGATGATGGCCATGATGAGCTTCATGTCGGTGCCCTATCCTGCGGTGGCGTGGTCCGAACAGCCACACTCAAGAACCGTGCCGCAGGAGGCAGGGCGCGCTCACGCCGCGCAGATCGGACGTTGCGGAATGGGCGATCCGACGCCACGCCGCGTCCGTGTCGTGCCCGGAACCGGCGGCCACGGCCGAAGCCACGCCATCCGCGCCGGATCGCGCCGGGTCATGACGGGAACGCAGGGCCGAACGCAGGCGGGCGTCAAGGGCGTCATGACGCCCGGATGACTGCGCCGGCGCCAGGACTGCACAAAAGGCGGGCAGTTTGCCCTTCGGCAAACAGCTTCGGAGCACTCCGCGCTGCAGGCAAAAAAACGCCCCGCCGTCCGTTCGGACGGCGGGGCGTCTGGAAGAACGCCGAAAAGCCGGACGTCAGACCGAGTAGTACATCTCGAACTCGACCGGATGCGGCGTGTGCTCGAAACGATAGACTTCCGCCCACTTCAGTTCGATATAGCTTTCGATCTGGTCGATGCCGAACACGTCGCCGGCGAGCAGGAACTCGTGGTCGGCTTCCAGTGCGCCGATCGCCTCGCGCAGGCTGCCGCAAACAGTCGGGATGCCCTTCAGCTCTTCCGGCGGCAGATCGTACAGGTCCTTGTCCATTGGCTCGCCCGGATGGATCTTGTTCTTGATCCCGTCCAGACCGGACATCAGCATAGCGCTAAACGCCAGGTAAGGGTTGGCGGCCGCATCGGGGAACCGTACCTCGACCCGCTTTGCCTTCGGGTTGGTCGCGTAGGGAATGCGGCAGGACGCCGAGCGGTTGCGCGCCGAATAGGCGAGCAGCACCGGCGCCTCGAACCCGGGAATCAGCCGCTTGTAGCTGTTGGTCGCCGGGTTGGTGAAGGCGTTCAGCGCCTTGGCGTGCTTGATGATGCCGCCGATGTAGTAAAGCGCCGTCTCCGACAGGTCGGCATAGGCATTGCCGGCGAACAGCGGCTTTCCGGCCTTCCAGATCGACTGGTGGCAATGCATGCCCGAACCATTGTCGCCATAGATCGGCTTCGGCATGAAGGTCGCCGTCTTGCCGTAGCTGTGCGCGACGTTGTGGATGCAGTACTTGTAGATCTGAAGATGGTCGGCCATCTTCACCATCGGGCCGAACTTCATGCCGAGTTCGTGCTGGCTTTGCGCCACCTCGTGGTGGTGCTTCTCGATCACCACGCCCATCTCGCCCATGGTGGACAGCATCTCGGCGCGCAGGTCGCTGTCGGCGTCCACCGGCGGGACCGGAAAATACCCGCCCTTGACCGCCGGGCGATGGCCCATGTTGCCTTCCGGATAATCCTTCGTGCTGGCCTGCGGGCCTTCCTGGCTGTCCAGCTGGAACATGCCGTAATTGCCGCCGGTGCCGAACTTCACGCTGTCGAAGATGAAGAACTCGGCCTCGGGCCCGAAGAACACCGAATCGCCGATGCCCGAGGATTTGACATAGGCCTCGGCCTTCTTGGCGGTGGAGCGCGGATCGCGGTTATAGGCCTGGCCCGTGGAGGGTTCGACGATATCGCAGATCAGGATCAGGCTCGGCTTGGCCGCGAACGGATCCATCGTCGCCGTTTCCGGATCCGGCATCAGGATCATGTCGGACTCGTTGATCGCCTTCCAGCCGGCGATCGAGGAGCCGTCGAACATGATGCCGTCCTTGAACGTCTCCTCCTCGATCGTGGAGACGTGCTGCGCGGTGTGCTGCCACTTGCCGCGCGGGTCGGTGAACCGCAGGTCCACGTATTCGACGGAATGCTCCTTGAGCATCGCCATCACCTTGCCGACGGCCTCGCCCTCGCCGCTGCCAGCCCGCTTCGCCATGAATGTGATCCTTGGTGTTCTGGTTGCAGAAAACCGCGCCCGGCGCCCGCACGGGGCTCCGGCCGCGGACAACACGCGCCACGGGACCGCGCAAACCGGCCCGGGCGCTGGTTCGTCGGGTCAGATCCATCCGCCGCCGGCGCGCATGCCGGCAGCCCGGCTCAGATCGCGGCTTCGCCGCGCTCACCGGTGCGGATACGGATGACCTCCTCCACCGAGGAGATGAAAATCTTGCCGTCGCCGATCCGCCCGGTCCGGGCGGCGCCGATGATCGCCTCCACCGCGCGTTCGACGAGGCCGTCCTCGCACACCACCTCGATCTTCACCTTGGGCAGGAAATCCACCACGTATTCGGCGCCGCGATAGAGCTCGGTGTGGCCCTTCTGCCGCCCGAACCCCTTCGCCTCCACCACCGTGATGCCCTGCAAGCCTACCTCGTGCAGCGCCTCCTTCACCTCGTCCAGTTTGAACGGCTTGATGACGGCCTCGATCTTCTTCATGGCCATACCCGGACCGTTCCGGGCCCCCTGCTCTGTGCATGCACCGTGCCAACCCCGTGACGGGCCGGCAACGGCCCCTGCCTGTGGACCGTTCCCCGTCCTTAGCCCAGAGCCTGGGCGCCGACCAGCCACCTTGCCCGCGATTTGAGCAAGCAATTGACCGCCGCCCCCCGCCCGGATACGGCCCGGCGCGGGAGGACCCTTCGCACGTGAAACCCGCCAACGCCCGCCTCGCCGCGCTCGGCACCACCATCTTCACCGTCATGTCCGCGCTCGCCGCCGAGCACGACGCGATCAATCTCGGCCAGGGCTTCCCCGACACCGACGGGCCGGAGGACCTGCTCGACGAGGCCGCCCGCGCGCTCCGGGAAGGGCCGAACCAGTACCCGCCGATGCCCGGCCTGCCGGAGCTTCGCGCGGCCGTCGCCGCCCATGACCGGCGCTTCTACGACCTGCCCGCCACGCCGGCGCAGGTGGTGGTGACCTGCGGCGCCACCGAGGCGATCGCCGCCTGCCTGATGGCCGTGCTCGACCCCGGCGACGAGATCGTGCTGATCGAGCCGCTGTACGACACCTATCTGCCGATGGTGCGCGCGCTCGGGGCAATTCCCCGGCTGGTCCGGCTGGACCCGCCCGACTGGGCGCTGCCGCGCGCGGCCCTCGCCGCCGCTTTCGGGCCGCGCACCAAGGCGATCCTGCTCAACTCGCCGATGAACCCCACCGGCAAGCTGTTCACCCGGGCGGAGCTGGAATTCGTGGCCGAGCTGCTCGCCCGCCACGACGCCTACGCGATCTGCGACGAGGTCTATGAGCACATCGTCTTCGACGGCCTCCGCCACATCCCGCTGATGACCCTGCCAGGGATGGCGGCGCGGACCCTGCGGATCGGCTCCGCCGGCAAGACGTTCTCGATGACCGGCTGGAAGGTGGGCTACGTGACCGCGCCGGCCGCGCTGGCGCCGATCGTGGCCAAGGCGCACCAGAACCTCACCTTCGCCACCGCGCCCAACCTGCAACGCGCGGTGGCGCTGGGCCTGGCCAAGGACGCCGCCTACTTCGCCGGCCTGGCGGCGGCGCTGCAAGCCAAGCGGGACCGGCTGGCCGGAGGGCTGGCCGCGCTCGGGATGGACGTGCTGGCGTGCCATGGGAGTTATTTCGTCACCGCCGATTTCCGCCCGCTGGGGTTCGCCGGCGACGATGTCGCGTTCTGCCGCCATATCACCGAAACGGCGCGGGTGACGGCGGTGCCGGTGACAGCGTTCTACGACGGCGCCGCCCCCCCCCGGACCTATGCGCGATTCGCGTTCTGCAAGCAGGATGCGGTGCTGGACGAGGCGGTGGCGCGGCTCGCGCGCCGGTTCAGTAGGTCGGATAGTTCCGCGGCCAGGTGATCTGCCCGGCCGGGCCCGGCGGCGAGGGCGGGCCCTTCTTGCCGCATCCCGCCAGCGCCAGCAGCGCCGCCGCGCAGACCACGAGCCTACTCGGCCGGAACGGCCCTCTCCCCGCCCTTCGCGGGCGGGGTTGGGGCTGTGTCTCCGGGCCGCGCCTCATCGCAGTGCCTCCAGCCATCGCGCCGCCGCCGCCGCGACATTCGCCGGCGCCGTGCCGCCGTAACTGGTCCGCGAGGCGACCGAGGCCGCCACGCCCAGCACCGCGAACACAGCCTCGGTGATCCGGGGTTCCACCCCGCGCATCTCCCCGAGCGACAGCTCCGCCAGCTCCACCCCGCGCGTCTCGGCCAGGGCCACCAGCCGGCCGGTGGCGTGATGCGCCTCCCGGAACG